>NZ_JBHWES010000043.1:0-103419 GCF_042734105.1 Streptomyces sp. NPDC059679
TCGATGTAGTTGCGCAGACGACGCAGTTCGGTGGTCACGTGCCACCCCTCCCTGTCAGGTGTCCGATGGGTGAGACACCCACAGTAGTCCGCTGGTCCAGGACCCACCGAGGGCTACGGCCGCCTCCGTGTTCCGCTGTGCTGCCCGCCCCGCCGGTACCGGCCGTACAGAGGGCTGATCGGAGGAAATGACAGCGTGCCCGCGCCGAGCCTGGGCTCGGGCGGCAGGCGGAGTCCTTACCGTGCCAGTGACCCATTGGCCCTGCGCTCGTTCACCCAACTGGGGGAACGCACGGACGACCGCAGCTGAGGCGAGGTGCTTCGTATGGTGGCTCCGCCGGACAACGACGTGCTCTGGGCACGCACCCTGACGTACGCCTACGGCGGGTCGCCCGCCCTCGCCGGTGTCTCCATCGGCGCCCGCGACGGCGAGATCCTGGCCGTGACCGGCCCGCGCGGCTGTGGGAAGACCACCCTGCTCAAGTGCCTGTCGGGCCTGCTCGTCCCGGACCGCGGGGAGGTGTGGTTCAACAGCGCCCCCGTACACACCCTCTCCCCGCTCGGCCGCGAACAGCTGCGCCGCGACCGCTTCGCCTGGATCGACACCGAGCCCCAGCTCATCCCCGAGCTCACCGCCTGGGAGAACGCCGCGCTGCCGCTGATGCTGCGCGGCATCGGACGGCGCGAGGCCAAGAGCGCCGCACACGAGTGGCTGGACCGGCTCGACGTCGGCGACTGCGCCCGACGCCGGCCCGCCGCGCTGCTCCAGGCGCAGCGCCAGCGCATCGCGATCGCCCGCGCGCTGGCCTCCGCCCCCGCCGTGCTGTTCGCGGACGAGCCCACCGCCCCGCTGCACCGCGCCGACCGCGCCCAGGTGCTGCGCACCCTGACCACGGCGGCCCGCTCGCACGGCATCACGGTGCTCCTCGCCACCCATGACGAAGAGGTGGCCACCCTCGCGGACCGCGCCGTCGCGCTGCTGGACGGCCGCCGGGTGGGCGCGGTCAACTCCCCCGAGGCCGAGGGCAGGTCCGCGTGCTCAGTCTCCGCCTAGCCCGCGGCGCCCGGCCCCTGGCGCTGCTGCGGCGGTCGCTGGTCGCCACCGCGGCGGCGGGCACGGGCTTTCTGCTGCTGTGCGCCATGGGGTACGCGACCGGGCACCCCGACCAGACCGACGGAGCGGTCGTACGGCTGCTGTGGTGCGCGGTGCCGCTGGCCGCCACGGCCCAGCTCGCGATCGCGGTGGCGCGCGCCGACCCGAGCGTCCCGTTCGGCGCGGGCTTCGCGGCGGCCGGCGGCGGCCCGGCCAGGTCGGCCCTGCTCGCGGGCGCCTCGGCCGCCCTGTCGTGCGCGCTGGGCTGTGCGCTGGCGCTGCTCGTCTTCCTGCAGCTGCGGGGCGACCTGAGCGGCTCGTGGCTGCGGTGGGCCGATGCGCCGGGCGCGGCGGCGGGCGGACCGCTCGGCGCCGGGCATCCGCTGCCCGCGGCCGCCACGGTCACGCTGCTCGCCGTCGTACCGGCGGTGGCGGCCGCCGCCTGCGCCGCCCGCCTGTGGCCCCGGGGCGCCCAGCGGGCGCGGGGGGCGCGGACCGGCGGCGCGCTGACCGGCGGCCGGACGCGGCCGCGGAGCACCGAGCGGGTGCCGCGCGGCGCCGAACCGCCGGAGCTCGCGGCCCGGGGGCTGCCCTGGGGGATCGCGCTGACGGCGGCGGGGATCGCGATGGGGGCATACACCAGCAACACGGACAGCGGCCCGCCCCCTCCGTCCGACGCACTGCTGCCGCTGCCCGGCGGGCTCGGGGGCAGCCCGCCCGGCGTGGTGGGCGGCTGGGCGCTGACGGCGGTCGGCCTGGTGCTGGCCGGGCCCGGCCTCACCCATCTGTGCGGCAGATTGCTGGCCGCCGGGCGCCCTGGCGCGCTGCGGCTGCTGGCCGGGCGGGTGTTGCAGCAGGAGGCGGGGCGCCTGGGGCATTCGGTCGGTGTGCTGTGCGCCGTCGCCACCGGCGCGTACGCCGCGGTCGAGCTGTACGGCACCGGCTCCGGCCCGTCCGGGCACCGCCCCTTCGGCCCGCTCACCGGCCTGGGCGCGGCCCTGATCGTGATGTGTGCCACTGCCTCGGTGCTCACGGCGGCGCTCGAAGCGAAGAGCGCGCGGGGCGGGACGACGGACGCCCTGCTGCGGCTGGGCACGCCCCCGCGCCTGCTGCGCGGCGCCGCGGCCCTGCGCGGGCTGGCGCTGCTGGTCCTGCTGACGCCGCTGACCTGGGCGGTCGCGGAGCTGAGCACACTTCCGTTCCACCGCTGACCGGCGCGGCCGTACGGAACACGGGACTGGGGCCGTACGGGACGAGACCGCGCGCGGCGCCGCCAGTAGCATGTCGCCGTGCTGACCGACGACGCTTCCACCGCCGCCCAAGACCCGTGCCCCGACCGGGAGATCGAGTCCCTGCGGGAGTTCGACGAGGTCGTGGCGCGCGGCACCCTGGCCGGCTACCGCGTCCAGTCCGTCGACCTGACGGGCCGTACCCGGGCGCTGCTCGACACGGACACCGCCGAGGCGGTCTTCCTCGGCTGCCCGATGGAGCCGGAGGCCGCCGCCAAGGTACGGGCCGGCGGCGCGCTGGTCTTCCCGCCGGTGCCCGGTCTGCCGTTCGACCCGTATCGCGGCACCCTCTACTCGCCGCAGGAGCTGTTCGAGGGGCTGGCGGGGCAGGGCTACGCGGGGACGCCTGACGCACTGGCGTACGCCTGGTTCCAGCGCACCAAGGCCGACGGCGACATCTTCTCCTCGATGCTGCGCTCCATCCACGACGACGCCGTCTCCGACGCCCTCGACGAACTCCTCGCCGGGGCCCGGGTCGTGGGCGTGATGGGCGGCCACGCCCTGGAGCGCGGCTCCGAGGGTTACGCGGGCGCGGCCCGGCTCGGGCGGGCCCTGGCTCGGGCCGGGCTCACCGTTGCGACCGGCGGCGGGCCTGGTGCGATGGAGGCGGCCAACCTGGGCGCGTACTCGGCCCCGTTCGCCGACGGCATGCTCGACGAGTCCCTTGAACTGCTCGCCAAGGCCCCCTCCTTCCGGCCGTCCGTGGGCGAGTGGGCCGAGGTTGCCTTCGCGGTGCGCGAGCGGTGGCCGGACGGCGGCGCGTCGGTCGGCATCCCCACCTGGTTCTACGGGCATGAGCCGCCCAGCGCGTTCGCCTCGCACATAGCGAAGTACTTCGCCAACGCCACGCGCGAGGACGGCCTGCTGGCGCGGTCGAACGCGGGGGTGGTGTTCCTGCCGGGCGCCGCCGGGACCGTACAGGAGATCTTCGACAACGCGACGCCGAACTACTACGAGTCGCGCGGCGAGCCGACGCCGATGGTGCTCGTGGACCGCGACCACTGGACGCGGCGCCTGCCGACCTGGCCGCTGCTGGAGGCGCTTGCCGAGGGCAGGCCCATGAAGGCCCGGATCGCGCTGGTGGACTCGGTGGACGAGGCTCCGGGCGCGCTCATTTCGCTGGGGGCGTCGCTGGGAGCGTCCCGGGCGGCGTCCCCGGCCGCGTCTTCGGCGGGCTGAGCAGCCGGGCCAGCGTCCGGTACGAGGCGTCCCAGCTCCACTCCTGGCGCACCCAGGCCCGCCCCTTCCCGCCCATGGCCCGGGCGGCGGGCCGGTCCTGGAGCAGCGCGATCAGCCGGTCGGCGACGGCGCGCGTGGCACGGCCGTCGACGACATGCCCGGTATCGCCGTCCCGGACGGCGTCCGGCGCGCCGCCGGAGTCCCCGGCGAGCACCGGCAGCCCGGCGGCGGCCGCCTCCAGGAAGACGATGCCCAGGCCCTCGACCTCCAGGCCGCCCTTGCGGGTGCGGCACGGCATCGCGAAGACGTCGGCGGCGGCGTAATAGGACGGCATCGCGCGGTGCCGCACCCCGCCCGCGAAGACCACGGCGTCCCTGACGCCGTGCGCGTCGGCGAGCCGGCGCAGCCCGTACGCGTACGAGCCGTCGCCGACCAGCAGCAGAACGGCCCCGGGCACGGCCCGGCGCACCAGCGGCAGGGCCCGGATCAGCGCGTCCTGGCCCTTGCGCCGGACGAGCCGGGCGGCGCACAGGATCACCTGTCGGCCGGCGAGCCGGTGGCGCTCGCGTACGATCCGCGCGTCGAGCCCGGGGCGGAAGACGGAGGTGTCGACTCCGGGGACGAGCCGGGTCATCCGGGCCGCGGCGGCGGACCCCAGGGCGGCGGCGACGGGCGCGCGGGTGGCGGCTCCCAGGTAGGTCACGGTGTCCGCCCCGGCCCCGATGCGGCGCAGCAGCGCGCGGGTTCCCGGGGTGCGGGCCCACCACACCTCGTGGCCGTGCGTGGTGGCGACGATCCGGCGCACCCCCGCCTCACGGCGCAGCCGCCCGGCCATCAGCCCCAGGGGCGCGGCGGCGCCGAACCACACGCTGTCGCAGCGGTGGCGACGGGCCAGCTCCACCGCGCGGCTGGTGGCGCGCCGGGTGGGCAGCAGTGTGCGCGCCCCGTCGCGGACGACGGGGTGGGGCAGGCCGGCGTCGTACGGGGCCCCGCCCGGCTCGGACGAGGTGTAGACGACGACAGCCTCCGGTGGGAAGCGGCTGGTCATGGCCTGGACGAAGGTCTCGATGCCACCCTGGCGCGGCGGAAAGTCATTGGTGATCACGAGGGTGCGCGGCATCCCGCGTGGCTGCTCGGTCATACGGCCCGAGGCTACGAACGACCCTGCCCCGCCGCGTCACACGCAGGAGGTAACTCCGGCATCACGCCGTGGTGTGACAAGGGGTCACGCCGTGGACGGAAGACGGGGCCCGAGTATCAACCCGTACGGTGACGCGGCCCGCCACCGCGGTACGAAGAACGGCGCCATGCGCGCCTTCCACGGACGGCGGACGCGCGCCTGGGCCGACGCCCCCGCCCACCCCTGGGCCACCGGAGCGGTGCTGATCCGCTGTGCGGCCGCGGAGCTTGCGCTGGTCCCGTGGCACTCACGGGTGATCGCCGTGAGTGTGCTGATGACCGCCACGCCGCTGATGTGGCGGCGTCAGCCCCCGTTGGTCAGCGCCTCCTGCACGATGCGGTAGGCCGACAGCTCCCAGGACGCGGGGCGCGCGACCCGCTCACCGCTGATCCGCAGCTCCGCCGCCCCGCGACGCCGCTCCACGCGAGAACACCGCCCCGCGTGGGTGACGCCACGCGTGGGTGACGCCCCGCGTGGTTACGAGCCCGCGCCCAGCACCACCACGTCGTCCGCGTCGAAAGCGACGCCGACCCGCTCCCCCTCCTTCGGCGCGTCCCGCAGCGCGCACGTCGCCTCCAGGCGCGGCGCGCCCGCCGGTTGGAGGACGAGGGCCACGCGGTCGCCGCGGAAGGTGCGCGCCGCCACCGTGCAGGGCAGGCCCTTCTCGGGAGCGGTGAGCCGCACCCCGGCCGGGCGGACCAGCAGCCGGCACGGCCCGGGCGGGGTGCCGTCGGGCACGGGCAGCTTGCCCCAGCGGGTGTCGGCGCTCTCGCCGTGCACGGTGGCGTCAACCAGGTTGTCGAAGCCGAGGAAGCGGGCGACGAACTCGGTGGCGGGCCGCTGCCAAACCTCCAGCGGGGTGCCGGTCTGCGCGATGCGCCCGCCGTCCATCACCAGCACCCGGTCCGCGAGCGCGAACGCCTCTCCCTGGTCGTGGGTGACCGCGAGGACCGTGGTGCCCAGTTCGCCGAAAAGTTGGCGCAGTTCGACCACCAGCCGCTCCCGCAGCCCACGGTCGAGCTGGCCCAGTGGTTCGTCCAGCATCAGCAGCTCGGGCCGCGGGGCCAGGGCACGGGCCAGCGCGACCCGCTGCTGCTCGCCGCCGGACAGCGAGGCGATCGCGCGGCGCTGCGCGCCCGGCAGGCCGACCAGTTCCAGCAGTTCGGCGACCCGGCGCTCCGCCTCGGCGCGCGCCACCTTGCGCATGCGCAGCCCGATGGCGACGTTGCCGCCCACGTCACGCTGCGGGAAGAGCTGGTGGTCCTGGAACATCAGGCCCACGCCGCGCCGGTGGGCGGGCACCCCCGTCTGGTCCCGCCCGGCCAGCCACACCCGGCCGGTGTGGGCCCGTTCCAGGCCCGCCACCACGCGCAGCAGCGTGGACTTGCCGCCGCCGCTGGGCCCCAGCACCGACACCGTCTCGTGCTCGGCGACCTGGAGGTCCACGGCGTCCAGCGCCGCCCGCTCGCCGTAGCGGACCGTCACCTCGTCCAGTCGCAGCAGCGTCATCAGAACTCCCCCGAACGGTCGGTGCGGATCCGCTCCAGTACCAGCAGGGAGCCCGCGCACACCAGCATCAGAATCGTGCTCAGGGCCATGGCCTGGCCGTAGTTGAGCTGCCCGGCCCGGCCGAGGAAGCGGGCGACAGCGACCGGGAGGGTCGGGTGGTCGGGCCTGGCGATGAACACCGTCGCCCCGAACTCGCCGAGCGAGACGGCGAAGGCGAAGCCCGCCGCGACCCCGAGGGCCCGCGCGACCAGTGGCAGGTCCACCTCCCGCCAGGCCCGCAGCGGGGACGCGCCGAGCACGGCCGCCGCCTCACGCAGCCGGTGGTCCACCGCGCGCAGCACGGGCAGCATGGTCCGTACGACGAAGGGCACGCCCACCAGGGCCTGCGCGAGCGGTACGAGGATCCATGAGGCGCGCAGGTCCAGCGGCGGCTCGTCCAGAGCGATGAGAAAGCCGAAGCCGACGGTGACGGCGGAGGTGCCGAGCGGCAGCATCAGCAGCGCGTCGAAGCCCCGTACCAGTCTGCCCGCCTTCCTGATGACCCTCGGTTCGCCTCCGGGCGCTCGGGTCCGGTGTCGACGCTCCTCGACACTGCGCTCGCGCGCGCGGCGCCAGCCGCATATCGATACGAGCCCTCGCTCCCTTGGTCTCGTCGCTTTCACGGCGTCATTCAGCGCCTGCGGCGCGGGCGGCGCGCCCTTTGGCTCACTCGGGATGGTCAGGGCGGCCGCCGCCAAGCCGCCCACGACGACCGCGAAGACGGTCGCGACGGCGGCGTAGCGCAGGGAGTTCCAAACGGCGTCCATAGGGGCGACGAAAAACGTCCCGCCGCTGTCCGCCACCGACTGGAGGGCACGGTAGTAGTCGAGTCCGTAGCCGCCGGGGGCGTCCAGGGACCGTTCGACCAGGACCGCGAGCGGCAGCAGGATCAGCAGCGCCACGACGGCGAGCACACCCCACAGCAGCGCCCATTGGGCCGCGCCCTGGGGGCGGCGCGCGGTCTGTTCGGGGGCGACCAGCTTCAGGGCGCCCTCGCGGCGCCGTACGGTCCACGCGTGCAGGGCCAGGACCGCGGCCACGGCCGCGAACTGGACCAGCGTCAGCACGGCGGCGGTCGGCAGGTCGAGCAGCTGGGCGGTCTCCCGGTAGATCGCGACCTCCAGGGTGGCGTACCGGGGGCCGCCGAGGATCTGGATGACGCCGAAGGAGGTGAAGGTGAACAGGAAGACCATCAACGCCGCGGCCGCCACGGCGGGCGCCAGCGCCGGCAGCGTCACCCGCCGCCACGCGGCCAGGCGGCTCGCGCCGAGCACCCGCGCGGCCTCCTCCTGCCGCGGGTCGAGCTGCGCCCACAGCCCGCCGACGGTCCGTACCACCACCGCGTAGTTGAAGAAGACGTGCGCGAGGAGGATCGCCCATACGGAGGTGTCGAGCCGCACCCCCCACAGGCTGTCCAGCAGCCCGCCGTGGCCGAGCAGGGCCAGGAACGCCGAGCCCGCGACGACGGTCGGCAGGACGAAGGGGACGGTCACCACGGCTCGCAGCAGCCGCTTGCCGGGGAAGGTGAAGCGGGCGAAGACATACGCGCCGGGCAGCGCGACCGCCAGCGTCAGGGCGGTGGAGGCGGCGGCCTGCCAGCCGGTGAACCACAGGATGTCCAGGACGGCCGGGTCGGTGAGCACGTCGCCGATGCGGCCCAGCCGCCACTGGCCGTCGACGCGCAGCCCGCGGGTGACGATGGCGGCCACCGGATAGAGGAAGAACAGCGCGAAGAAGGCGGCGGGCACGGCCATCAGGGCCAGCCGCAGCGCCGCCCCGCGCAGCCGCGCGCGCCGCCGCCCGGTGCGCTCCTTCGCCTCCTCCGGCGCGGCGGCGGGGCGCTCACGTCGCTTTACAGGACGAGCGAGGACCATGCCTTGACCCACTGGTCACGGTTCTTGGCGATCTTCCGGGGGGCCAGGGTGGCCGAGTCGGCGATCTTCACGCCGTACTTCGTGAACAGCTCGGGCAGCTTCGCGTCCTCGCGGGCCGGGTTGACGTACATGTTGAGCGGCACGTCCTCCTGGAAACGCTTGGTCAGCAGAAAGTCCAGCAGCGCCTTGCCGCCCTTGGTGTTCGAAGCACCCTTCAACAGTCCGGCGAATTCCACCTGCCGGAAGCAGGTTCCCGTCGCGACCCCCGTAGGGGCCTGCGCGGGCCGCGGCTTGGCGTCGACGACCTCGGCGGGCGGGCTGGAGGCGTACGAGACGACCAGCGGCCGGTCGCCCTTGGCGCCGCCCGCCGAACCGGAGAAGCGGTCGTAGTACGCCTGCTCCCAGCCGTCGACGACCTCGACGCCGTTGGCCCTGAGCTTCTTCCAGTAGCCCTGCCAGCCGTCGTCGCCGTACCGGGCGGCCGTGCCCAGCAGAAACGCGAGGCCGGGCGAGGAGGTGGCCGCGTTCTCGGTGACCAGAAGGTTCTTGTAGGCGGGCTTGGTCAGGTCGTCGAGGGTCTTCGGCGGGGCCAGCTTCTTGTCGGCGAAGTACTTGCGGTCGTAGTTGACGCAGATGTCGCCGAAGTCGACCGGGGTGACACGGTGCTCGGCCGCGTCGAGCTGGAGGGCCGCCGGGACCTTGTCCAGGCCCTTGGCCTGATAGGGGGCGAACAGGTCGTTGTCGAGCGCGCGGGAGAGCAGGGTGTTGTCGACCCCGAAGAAAACGTCGCCCTGGGGATGTGATTTGGAGAGTATCGCCTGGTTGACGGCCGCCCCGGCGTCGCCGCCCGGCAGGATCTGCACCTTGTAGCCGGTCTGCCGGGTGAACTCCTTCAGCACGGCCTTGGACGCGGCGAACGAGTCGTGCGAGACCAGCTTCACGGTCTTGGAGCCGGAGCCTTTGGCGGAGCCGGAGTCCTCGCCGCAGGCGACGAGCGTGGTGAGGCCGAGCGAGCCGAAGAGGGCGGCGGCGACGGCATGCCGAAGACGGCTGTTCATATGAGGCTGACTCCCTACGCCGGTATGACCCGGATCAGGTCCGAGGGTCTGCGGCCGAGCCGCACTCTCAGCGCTGTTCGCGCTCCCCTGTCGGAATGTTCACTTGTACGAGATGTGGATGTACGCACGAGGTGGTGCCAGGGCACCGTATCAGCCGGCCCTCAACGCTCCGCCGCCGCCAGCTGCCCGCACGCCCCGTCGATCTCCTGCCCCCGGGTGTCCCGGACGGTCACGGGCACGCCGTGCGCCTCCAGGGCGGCCACGAACGCCTTCTCGTCCTCGGGCCTGGACGCGGTCCACTTGGAGCCGGGCGTCGGGTTGAGCGGGATCAGATTGACGTGCACCCGGCGGCCCTTGAGCAGCCGACCCAGCAGGTCGGCCCGCCATGCCTGGTCGTTGATGTCCCTGATCAGGGCGTACTCGATGGAGACGCGACGACCCGACTTCTCCGCGTACTCCCACGCGGCGTCCAGAACCTCGCGGACCTTCCAGCGGGTGTTGACCGGGACGAGGGTGTCGCGCAGCTCGTCGTCGGGCGCGTGCAGCGACACCGCGAGACGGCATTTGAAGCCCTCGTCGGCGAACCGCAGCATCGCCGGCACCAGCCCGACGGTCGAGACGGTGATGCCGCGCTGGGACAGGCCGAGGCCGTCCGGCTCCGGGTCGGTCAGCCTGCGGATGGCGCCGACGACACGGTTGTAGTTGGCAAGCGGCTCGCCCATGCCCATGAAGACGATGTTGGACAGCCGCGCCGGACCACCGGGGATCTCACCGTCGCGCAGCGCCCGCATCCCGTCGACGATCTGGTGGACGATCTCGGCGGTGGACAGATTGCGGTCCAGGCCCGCCTGGCCGGTGGCGCAGAACGGGCAGTTCATGCCGCAGCCCGCCTGGGAGCTGATGCACATGGTGACCCGGTCCGGGTAGCGCATCAGCACGGACTCCACGAGCGTGCCGTCGAACAGCCGCCACAGGGTCTTACGGGTGGTGTCGTCGTCGCAGCTGATGTGGCGCACCACGCTCATCAGGTCCGGCAGCAGCCCGGCCGCCAGCTTCTCGCGCGCGGCGGCCGGGATGTCGGTCCACTGGGCCGGGTCGTGGCTGTAGTGGGCGAAGTAGTGGCGCGACACCTGGCCGGCCCGGAAGGGCTTCTCGCCGAGGGCGGCGACGGCCTCGCGGCGCTCGGCGGGCGAGAGGTCGGCGAGATGCCGCGGGGGCTTCTTGGCTCCGCGCGGCGCGACGAATGTGAGTTCTCCGGGCTTGGGCATGGTTCAACCAGTGTCGCAGACGTGCGTACGGCCTCGTACCACGCGTGGCACGAGGCCGTAACGGCCGGGGCGTGGGGCCGGTCAGCCGCCGCCCACGAAGACCACCATCAGCAGCCAGACCACGGGCGCGGTGGGCAGCAGGGAGTCCAGCCGGTCCATGATCCCGCCGTGGCCGGGCAGCAGCTTGCCCATGTCCTTGATGCCCAGGTCACGCTTGATCATGGACTCGCCGAGGTCGCCGAGGGTCGCGCTGACCGCGACGGCGAGCCCGAGGAGCAGCCCCTGCCACCATGCGCCGTCCTTGATCAGGTACTGCATGGACAGCGCGCCCGCGACCATCGCGAAGGCGATCGCGCCCAGCAGCCCCTCGCGGGTCTTGCCGGGGCTGATGCGCGGCGCGAGCTTGTGGCGGCCGAAGCGCCAGCCGACCGCGTACGCACCGGTGTCGCTGACCACGGTCAGCAGCATGAAGACGAGCACCCGCCGCGGCCCGTCGTCGGCCGCGGTCATGAGTGCGACAAAGCTGGCCAGGAACGGCACATAGAAGGCCGCGAAGACGCCGGCCGTGACATCCCTGAGGTAGTTCTCGGGCGGCTCGGTCATCCGCCAGACGAGCACCGCCAGGGCGGTCAGCGCGACGGCCACCCACGCGCCCTCCGCACCGCGCACATAACCGGCGACCACCATGGCGACGCCGCCCACGGCGAGCGGCACCAGCGGGACGTGGATGTCCTTGCGCTCGGCCAGCCGCGAGGTCAGCTCCCACAGGCCGACGACCACCGCGACCGCTATGACGCCGATGAACACCGGCTTGTAGATGAAGAGCGAGGCGACGACCAGCGCGCCGAGGCCGACGCCCACCCCTATCGCGGCGGGCAGATTGCGGCCCGCGCTCTTCTTCTTCGCATCGCTCGTCACGTCTGCGCTCCCCGTCCGGTCGGCGCCGCCCGCATCGCCGGGCTGAGCGGCGCTGCCGGAGGGCATGGCGTCGGGGCGGTCCGGGGGCGTCGGCCGGTGTGCCGCGGGCCGGCGCGGCCCGCGCTCCGGCTCCCGGTCGTCGCGGAACAGGGGGCCGCTCGGCCGAGCGGCCCCCCGGTCACGGTCGGCGGCATCCCAAGGGTCTCCGCCTGCGTGGGGCACGGTGGGCATGGGCCGAGTCTGCGCCGCCTCGCCCACGTCGTGCGCGGGACCCGCCGAGGGCGAGGGCACCTTGCCGCGAAGCGAGGGAGAAGGTCCCTGCTGGGCCGGTCCCCGGAGGCGGGCGCTCGGCGGAGCCCCCCAGGATGAGTCGTTCATCAGACCTCGAGGAGCTCGGCTTCCTTGTGCTTGAGCAGCTCATCCACCTGCGCGACATACTTCGCGGTGGTGTCGTCGAGCTCCTTCTCCGCACGGCGGCCCTCGTCCTCCCCGACCTCGCCGTCCTTGATGAGCTTGTCGATGGACTCCTTGGCCTTGCGGCGGACGCTGCGGATCGAGATCTTCGCGTCCTCGCCCTTGCCCTTGGCGACCTTGATGAATTCCTTGCGGCGCTGTTCCGTGAGCTCCGGGAACACCACCCGGATGATGCTGCCGTCATTGCTCGGGTTGACGCCCAGATCGGAGTCGCGGATGGCCTGCTCGATATTGCGCAGCGCGCTCTTGTCGAACGGGGTCACCACGGCCATCCGCGGTTCGGGCACCGAGAACGACGCCAGCTGGTTGATCGGCGTCATCGCTCCGTAGTAGTCGGCCACGATCTTGTTGAACATCGCCGGGTGCGCACGCCCGGTGCGGATCGCGGCGAAGTCCTCCTTGGCGACCACAACGGCCTTCTCCATCTTCTCCTCGGCCTCGAGGAGGATCTCTTCGATCACCACTTGCTCCTGGTGTTATCAGTAAGCAGAGCCTCGCCCCTGCGTGCGTCTTCTCCTGCACGGTGTCCGACCGGCAGGCCGTTGTCCATCCCCCGTATGAGCCGTCAGGCCCGGGAGCCCTGGTCGCTCACGAGCGTGCCGATCTTCTCACCCTTCACCGCACGCGCGATGTTTCCTTCGGCGAGAAGCTCGAAGACGAGGATCGGCAGTTTGTTGTCGCGGCAGAGCGTGACGGCGGTGGCATCGGCGACCTTGAGGTCGCGGGTGATCACCTCGCCGTACTCCAGGGCGTCGAACTTCACCGCGTCCGGGTTCCGCGCGGGGTCGGAGTCGTACACCCCGTCCACCCCGTTCTTACCCATGAGCAGGGCCTCGGCATGGATCTCCAGGGCCCGCTGGGCCGCGGTGGTGTCCGTCGAGAAGTACGGCATGCCCATGCCCGCGCCGAAGATGACCACGCGCCCCTTCTCCAGATGGCGCACCGCGCGCAGCGGAATGTACGGCTCCGCGACCTGGCCCATGGTGATGGCGGTCTGGACGCGGGAGTCGATGCCCTCCTTCTCCAGGAAGTCCTGGAGGGCGAGACAGTTCATGACCGTGCCCAGCATGCCCATGTAGTCCGAGCGGGCCCGGTCCATGCCGCGCTGCTGCAGCTCGGCGCCGCGGAAGAAGTTGCCGCCACCGATGACGATGGCGATCTCTGCGCCGTCCCGGACGACCGCGGCGACCTCACGGGCGATGGCGTGCACGACATCCGGGTCGACCCCGAGCCCTCCGCCTCCGGCGAATGCCTCACCGGAGAGCTTGAGCAGGAACCGACGGCGTTTGACCCTGCCCTGAGCGTTCTTCTCGTCGGCGGCCTGTCCGGCGCCCGCGCCCTGATTCATTGGAGATCTCCTCGTGCACATACGAAGAAGGCCATTGCCGGACGGGTCCTTGTTCGACCTCTGCGGCAATGGCCTCCTCGTCACATCTGCGGCCGACCGGTTGACGGTTGGCTGCCTACGACCCTATCGGGGTCGCCGGTCATTCGCTGCCCGGCTCGTACGCCGACGCTCAGACGCCTACGCTCAGACGCCGACGCGGAAGCGCGCGAAGCCCTTGAGCGTGACACCGGCCTCGTCCAGGATCTTCTGGACGGTCTTCTTGTTGTCCTTGGCGAACGGCTGGTCCACCAGGACGTTCTCCTTGAAGAAGCCGGTGACCCGACCCTCGACGATCTTCGGCAGGGCGGCCTCGGGCTTGCCCTCCTCGCGGGCGGTGGCCTCGGCCACGCGGCGCTCGTTCTCGACGGTCTCGGCCGAGATCTCGTCACGGCTCAGGAACTTCGGCGCGAACGCGGCGATGTGCTGCGCGATGTCCTTGGCGACCGTCGCGTCTTCCTTGTCCAGCTCGACCAGCACACCGACCTGCGGCGGCAGGTCCGGCATGGTGCGGTGCATGTACGCGGCGACGTAACCGCCGGAGAGCTGCGCGAAGCGGTCCAGGACGATCTTCTCGCCGAGCGTCGCGTTGGCCTCGTCGACGTACGCCTGGACGGTCTTGCCGGGCTCGATCTCGGAGGCGAGCAGGGCCTCCAGGTCGGCCGGGGAGGTCTTGGCGACGTGGGCGGCGATGGCGTTGGCGGCGGCGATGAACTTGTCACCCTTGGCGACGAAGTCGGTCTCGCACTTCAGCTCGACCAGCACACCGGAGGAGTTGTCGTCCGCGATGAGGGAGACGACGGCGCCGTTCTCGGCACTGCGGCCCTCGCGCTTGGCCACGCCCTTCTGGCCCTTGACGCGCAGGACCTCGACGGCCTTGTCGACGCTGCCATCGGCCTCGTCCAGCGCCTTCTTGCAGTCCATCATGCCGGCGCCGGTGAGCTCACGGAGCTTCTTGACGTCAGCGGCGGTGAAGTTCGCCATGATCTGTGAATCTCTTCTCGAAAGTCGAAAGCTCTACGGGGGAACGGCGGGGGTGGTGCCAAGGCACCGTCCCCCGCCGTCACACGTGGTCCGAGTGGTCAGGCCTGCTCGGCGTCCGCGGCCGGGGCCTCGGCGGCGGCCGGCTGCTCAGCCGGCTGCTCGGCCTCGGCGGGCTTGGCCGCCTCGGGCTCGTCGGCCTTCTTCTCACCCTCCAGCAGGTCGCGCTCCCACTCGGCGAGCGGCTCACCGGCGGCCTTGTCGGCCTTCTCGTCACCGGTGGCGACACCGGAGCGGGCGATAAGGCCCTCGGCGACCGCGTCGGCGATCACACGGGTGAGAAGGGTGACCGAGCGGATCGCGTCATCGTTGCCCGGGATCTTGTAGTCGACCTCGTCCGGGTCGCAGTTGGTGTCGAGGATCGCGACGACCGGGATGCGGAGCTTGCGCGCCTCACCGACGGCGATGTGCTCCTTCTTGGTGTCGACGATCCAGACGGCGCTCGGCACCTTCTGCATCTCGCGGATACCGCCGAGGGTCTTCTCCAGCTTGGCCTTCTCGCGCGAGAGGACCAGCAGCTCCTTCTTGGTGAGGCCGGAGGCGGCCACGTCCTCGAAGTCGATCTGCTCGAGCTCCTTGAGGCGCTGCAGACGCTTGTAGACGGTCGAGAAGTTGGTGAGCATGCCGCCCAGCCAGCGCTGGTTGACATACGGCATGCCGACGCGGGTCGCCTGCTCGGCGATCGCCTCCTGCGCCTGCTTCTTCGTGCCGACGAACATGATGGAACCGCCGTGGGCGACGGTCTCCTTGACGAACTCGTAGGCGCGGTCGATGTACGACAGCGACTGGAGCAGGTCGATGATGTAGATGCCGTTGCGCTCGGTGAAGATGAAACGCTTCATCTTCGGGTTCCAGCGGCGGGTCTGGTGCCCGAAGTGGACGCCGCTCTCCAGCAGCTCCCGCATCGTGACGACGGCCATGGCCGTACTCCTTGAAGTGCTCGGTTCCGCGGCGGCCGGGCGGCTGCCGCGCCTGACGCCCCGGCGCGTCTGCCACGGGCTGGGCCCTTGCCTTGCGGAGGGCTCGTCCGAGGACCGAGGGACGCGGCCGCCGTACTCTTCGAGCGGTATCGATGGATGGATCGAGGCCGATCGGGGTGCCGGTGGCGGGGCGTGCGAAGTCGACCCGGTGACCCGGATCGCCACAAGAAGTGTACGGGACCCGTGCGGTGCCGGGTGACGGCGATATCCACAACCCGTGAGTAGTCCCCAGATCGCGGCCATGATCCACGCGAATCGGGCGAGTCGCGTCACCGTGTCTCCATGCGACCGCACACCGCTGCCCCGACCGCCGGCCGGGCCCCCGGCCGGGCCCCCGACCGGACCCCGGACCGGCCTCCGCCGACCTTGCCGACGTTGCTGCTGACCCTGCTGACCCTGCTGACCCTGCTGACCTTGCTGACCTTGCCGTTCATGGTCTTACTCGGCGCGATCCCGCCGCTGTCGGCCTGGCCGGCCGCCGCGTCGGAGTCGACCATGGCGCCGGAGTCGGTCACGGCGCCGGAGTCGACCAAGGCCGCGGGGGCCTCGGCCCGTGACGGGCGGGCCTGGCCGGTGGGGCCGGAGGCGGGCGCGGGCAGACCGACGGTGCTGCGGGGCTGGGAGCCGCCGCCCACCCCTTGGGCGGCGGGCCACCGCGGGGTGGATCTGGCGGCCCGCGCCGGCCGGCCCGTGCGGGCGGCGGCTGCGGGCCGGGTGTCCTTCACGGGCCAGGTCGCGGGCCGCGGAGTGCTCACCATCGAGCTGTCGGGCACCGGCCGCCCTCCGCTGCGCACGACATACGAGCCGGTACGGGCTGTGGTGACCAAGGGCGAGCGGGTGCGGGCCGGCCAGGTGGTGGGCGTCCTGGGCGCGGGCCCCTTCCACTGCCCGTCCGGCTGTCTGCACTGGGGCCTGCGCCGCGGGGACCGCTATCTGGACCCGCTGTCGCTGCTCACGCCGTCGCTGCTGCGCCACGGCCCCTCCCGGCTGCTGCCGGTCTTCGGCGTCCCGGAGGGGCCGGACGTCCCGGAGGAAGCCGACGCCCAGCAGCGAACGGGTGCCGCGCCGGGAGCGAGCACCCGGGGCACGTCGTATACGGCCAAGCGCCGTACGCCGCCCTACACCCTCGCCTCGCGCACCGCGGGCACCTCCGGCCCCGTGAGCCTGGCCTCGGCCGCCGTGCTGGCGGGCGCGGCGGCCTGGGCCGGGGGGCGTCTGCGCCGGGCGCGTGGGATGGGCACCGGGCAGGGGATCGTCAGGGGCGCACGCCGTGCAGGGCCATGGTGACGGCCGCTTGCGTGACGCCCGCGGGGTCCTCGGCGCCGAGCTCGATCCGGCGGACCGCGGCGTCCACGACGCCCTGCAGCAGCACCGCCGTCAGCCGCGGCTGCTCATGGCCGAGCTCGCCGAGGGCCTGGACGACCATGGCGATCAGCCCGCCGTGCGCGGCCCGGATCTTCTCGCGGGCGCCCGCGTCCAGCTCCCCGGCCGAGATCGCCACAACGGCGCGGTGGCGGCGGTCGCCGACCAGCGCCAGCTGCTGGCGCACATAGGCCTCGATCTTCGCCTCGGGCGAGTCGACCCGCTCCATGGCCGCCTCGACCTCGGCGGCCCAGACCGGGAAGTCCACCGCGCACAGCTCCTCGACCACGGCCGCGCGGGACCGGAAGTACTCATAGACGGAGGACCGCGCAAGGCCCGTGCGCTCGGCGAGGGCGGGGAAGGTCAATGCCTCCGTACCACCCTCGGACAGCAGGGAGCGGGCGGCGTCCAGCAGGGCGTCGCGCTGCATGGTCCGGTGCTCGGCCACTGAGGCCGCTCGAATCCTGGGCACGCCACCACTTTACGAAAGGCCCCGTGGTGGGAGCGATACTGCCGGGACGATTCAGCGTCCGACATCGGCCAGCTTGGCCCGCAGCTGCAGCACGGATTTGGTGTGGATCTGGCTGACCCTGCTCTCCGTGACCCCGAGCACCTGGCCGATCTCGGACAGCGTCAGCCCCTCGTAGTAGTAGAGGGTGACCACCGTCTTCTCCCGCTCGGGGAGCGTGTTGATCGCGCGGGCGAGCAGCCTGCGCAGCTCGCGGTCCTCGGCCACCTCCACGGGGTTGTCGGCGGCGGTGTCCTCCAGGGTGTCCATGAGGCTCAGCCGGTCTCCGCCCTCCCCGCCGGCGTGCAGCAGGTCTTCGAGGGCGACCACATTGGCCAGCGACAACTGGCTGAAAACCCCGTGCAGTTCATCGAGGCCGATGTCCATCTCGGCGGCCACCTCGGCCTCCGAAGGGGTGCGGCGCAGAGCCGCCTCCAGCGTGGCGTAGGCCCGCTCGACCGCCCTGGCCTTCTGGCGGACCGAGCGCGGGATCCAGTCCAGCGCCCGCAGTTCGTCGATCATCGCGCCACGGATCCGGGTGATCGCGTAGGTCTCGAACTTGATGGCCCGCTCGGGGTCGAACTTCTCGATGGCGTCGATGAGTCCGAAGACGCCCGAGGAGACGAAGTCGGCCTGCTCGACATTGGACGGCAGCCCGACGCTGACCCGCCCCGCCACATACTTCACCAGCGGCGAGTAGTGGAGGATCAGCTGCTCCCGGAGCCGACCGTCGCCCGTGGACTTGTAGGACCGCCACAGCTCGTCGAGCGATGACGGGGCGGCGGGACGCACCGCGCCGCGGGCAGGGGTCGGCGCCGCGCGGTCAGACCCGGAGATGTGCTGGGGCATTCGTCGCCTTGTGCCGTTCTGCCATGACGTGGGTGAGGAGGTGCGCTTCCGCCGGAAACCTAGTGAGCGTAGCGTGACTGAGCCATCGCGGTATGCGAAGGGAGTCGGCTCGGCGGTGTGCGGATACGGTCATCGCCTCAACCCTTTCACCCGATTGCCCCAAATCTGGGGATCGCCTCGCCGTGTGCTGTCGTTCCGGCGAACCGTCGGAGCCAACTCCCAACGGTCGCCATGTCGTTCGACAAAACCCAGGGCGAGCAGCTCATACAGCCGGCTCAACGCTTCCTCGCAGCTCGTCCCCGAGTCCCGGGCGACCTCGCGTCCATCGCTGCCGCCCTGTGCCGACAACGCTTCCAGGACGCGTGCCGTCACGGGATCGAGCAGGTCCCGCTCCACCAGTGGCCCCTGCCGCGCGGGCGCGAGCTCCCCGATGCCGCCCACCAGCTCGGCCACTTCAGCCGCGTCGGTGACCAGAACGGCCTCCCCGCGCAGCAGTTCATGGACCCCCGAGGAGAGCCCGCTGGTGACCGGGCCCGGCACGCCCATGGTGTGCCGCCCGAGCTTGAGCGCCCGGCGCGCGGTGACCAGGGACCCGCTGCGGTACTGGGCCTCGACGACGACCGTGCCGCGGGTGAGCGCGGCGATGACCCGGTTGCGCAGCACAAAACGGCTGCGGGTCGGATGCGCGCCGGGCGGTAACTCCGCCAGCACCAGGCCCTGTTCCGCGATCCGCTCGATCAACTCGGCGTGGCCCCGGGGGTAGGGGATGTCGACGCCGGAGGCGAGTACGGCGATGGTCGCCCCGTCCGCCGCCAGCGCGCCGCGGTGCGCGGCGCCGTCCACGCCGTGGGCCGCACCGGAGACCACCACCCAGCCCCGCTCGGCGAGCCCGGCCCCGAGCGTCGCCGCGACATGCGCGCCGTAGTCGCTACAGGCCCGGGCGCCCACCACGGCGACGGAGCGCAGCGCCCACATCCGCAGCGAGGGTCGACCGCGCACCCACAGCCCGACCGGACGGGCGTCGCCCAGGTCGTCGAGTTGACCGGGCCACTCCAGGTCGCCGGGGCATACGAACCGTCCGCCGCGGGCGGCGGCGACGGCCAGGTCCCCGGCGGGGTCCAGGCTCTCGGCCCGCAGCCGGCACCCGGCGATGCGCTCCGCGCTCGCCCCGGGCGGCGGCTCGCCGGCCCCGCACAGCGCCCGCCGCAGCGCCACCGGCCCCATCTCGCGCAGCCAGCGCCCCACCGTCTCGTCCCCCGGCTCCACCAGCCGAGTGAGCGCGGCCCGTGCCAAGCGCTCCTCCTCCGCCACGCCCGCGGCCTCGGCCTCGCTCCCGCCCCTGGCCGTCTCACCTCCAGCCCCAGTCACAGCCACGCTCCGATCAGGGCTCGACACCGGCCCCCGGCACTCCCGCGGGCCGGCCATCAGAACCCCACCGCCCCGACCGGAACTCCACGGCTGATCCCGGTGCGCAGCTGCAGCGCCTGCGCCACGTCCTCGGCCTCCGGCCGGTCGTGGCCCGCCAGGTCCGCGACGGTCCAGGCGACCCGCAGCACGCGGTCGAGGCCGCGGGCGGTGAGCAGCCCGCGCTCCATGTCGCGCTCGGCCTCGCGCAGCGCCCCGGGACCGGCGTACCAGCGGGTGCGCAGCTCATGGCCCGGCACCTCGCTATTGGTGCGCCAGGGGGTGTCGGCGTAGCGCGCGGCGGCGCGCTCCCGCGCCTCGCGCACCCTGGCCGCGACGACCGCCGTGCTCTCCCCGACGCCCGGGGCCCCGGTGAGCTCGGCCCGGCTGACCGCCTCGACCCGGACCCGCAGGTCCACCCGGTCCAGCAGCGGCCCGGAGAGCCGCGCCTGATAGCGGCGGACCATCGCGGGCGAGCAGTCGCAGCCGTCGCCGATGTACGAGTGGCGCCCGCAGGGGCATGGGTTGGCGGCCAGCAGAAGCAGAAAGCGCGCGGGCATGCGCACCATGCCGGCCGAGCGGGCCACCACCACATGGCCGGACTCCAGGGGCTGGCGCAGCGCGTCGAGCACCTGGGCGCTGAATTCGGGCGCCTCGTCCAAAAAGAGCACGCCTCGGTGTGCGAGCGAGACCGCGCCCGGCCTCGGCAGCCCGTTTCCCCCGCCGACCAGGGAGGCCATGGTGGCCGAGTGGTGCGGTGCGCAGTACGGCGGCGCGGCCACCAGCGGCTGGCCGGGCGGGAGGATCCCGGCCACCGAGTGGACGGCGGTCACCTCCAGGGACTCCCGCCGGGTGAGCGGGGGCAGCAGACCGGGCAGCCGCTCGGCGAGCATGGTCTTGCCCGCGCCGGGCGGGCCGGCCAGGAAGAGATGGTGGCTTCCGGCCGCGGCGACCTCCAGGGCCTTGCGCGCGGCCCGCTGACCGGCGACCTCGGCCAGGTCGGGGCGGCGGTCGGCGGCCGTCCCCGCGTGGGCCGCCACGCCTACCCCCATACCGGCGCCCGCCAAGCTCAGCCCGGCGAGCATCGGGTCGGGGCGGCCCTCCTCGGGCAACTCCTCTTCGTCGGGCACCGGTGCGTCCGTCAACACCGCGATCAGCTGACGCAGGGTCCGCACGCCGAGCACCGAGACATCCGGCACCAGGGACGCCTCGGCCGCCGTCCGCTCCGGGACGACCACCTGCCGGTATCCGGCCTCGGCGGCAGCGAGCACCGCGGGCAGCACCCCGCGCACCGGGCGGACCCGGCCGTCCAGTCCGAGCTCGCCGATCATCATCAGGTCGGCGATGGCCCGTGGGTCGATGAGCTCGGCGGCCCCGAGCACCGCGCAGGCCACGGCCAGGTCGAAGCCGCTGCCGCCCTTGGGGACGGACGCCGGGCTGAGCCCCACCGTGAGCTTTTTCTGCGGCCAGTCGGCGCCGGAGTTCACGACGGCCGCGCGGACCCGGTCACGGCTCTCGACCAGGCTCTTGTCGGGCAGGCCGACCAGTGTGAAGGTGGCGACGCCCGGCTCCAGATCGGCCTGGACCTCCACCACCACGCCCTCGACCCCGACCAGGGCGACCGAGCAGGTGCGGGCGAACCCCATCAGGCCACCCCCCGCACATGCTCGACCACCGGCGCGCCGCGCTCGGGCAGCACCACGCCGATCAGATCGATCCGCACCCCGCCCGGTGGCGGGCCGCCATGCCGCTCCAGCCAGCGCTCGGCCAGCCGCCGCAGCCGGTCGGCCTTGCCGGGGGTGACGGCCGCCATCGGGTGTTCATAGCCGCCGAGGCGGCGCGTCTTGACCTCGCACACCACCAGCGCCCCGGCGTCCAGGGCGACGATGTCGATCTCTCCGTCCCGGCACCGCCAGTTCCGCTCCACGACGGTCATCCCGGCCGCGGACAGCCGACGCACCGCCAGATCCTCGCCGTAGCGTCCGAGCGCTCCTCGGGCGTTCATTCGGCACCACCTCCGTCACCGACTGTGACGGTTCGGCGCCGGATTATTGGATCTTTGTGGACAACCGACTGGTTGTGGACAACTCAGCCACTCGGAAGGTCGAGATCGCTCTTGTTCAGCTCCTCGATGTTCACGTCCTTGAATGTCAGGACGCGCACCTGCTTTACGAAGCGGGCCGGTCGATACATGTCCCAGACCCAGGCGTCGGCCATGGAGACCTCAAAAAACACCTCACCCTGCACCGAGTGCACCTGCATCTCGTAGTCATTGGTGAGATAGAAACGCCGTTCAGTCTCGATCACATATTTGAACAGACCGACGACATCGCGGTACTCCCGGTAGAGCTTCAGCTCCATCTCGGTCTCGTACTTCTCGAGGTCCTCGGCGCTCATGGCATGTTCCCCTTCAGCCGTGCGTCCCCCCATTGTGCGTCAGACGCGCTCAGTCTCCAGGATCACCGGCACAGTCGGGGGTCCCTCGTCGAGCAGCCTACGCAACAGCCCCACGAGCTGTGACGGGTACACCGGCTCTCGTACCGCCGCCAGCTCCTCGACCGTCCACCACCGCAGCCCCGTGACGCTGCGCCGCTCCAGCTCGGTCTGGCCGCCGGTCCACGTCGCGGTCTGCTCCGTACGGGCCAGGTAGTACCACTCGTCCTGATGCCAGCGGCGGCCGTCGAACGGGAAGGAGCACACCCGCCGCCACACCACGGGCCCCAGCTCCACCTGTGTGATGCCGGTCTCCTCCGTCAGCTCCCGACGCGCCGCCTGCTCGCGGCTCTCATCGCCCTCCAGCCCGCCGCCGGGGGTGAACCACCAGGTCGTCGACGGGTCCTCGGGTTCGAAGCCGTGTATCAGCAGAATCCTGTCGTGCGGGTCGAGCAGGACCACCCGGGCGACCTTCCGCAGGTCCTCGCCCGGGCCCTCCGCGCCTGTCCTCTCAGACACCGGTCGCCGCCTTCGTCATCTTCCCGCGCCGCTCCTCGCCCCGCTTGCCGCCGCGCCCGATCCGGCGCGCCAGTGGCCCGTACGCCGCGCCGCCCAGGATGAGCACCGCGCCGACCACGGCGGAGATCAGGATGAGCCGCAGCGGCCCCGGCTGTGAGACGCCGCCAGACCGCGCTTCGAAGGCTTTCGGCCGGTCCAGCATCCCCAGGTCCGGCGGCCAGGCCGTGGCGTCCACCCGGCCGCTCACCGCGCTGCGCGGGACGGCTCCGTCCGCGCCGTCGGACAGATGCACACGGGAGTCCAGGGAGTCGTTGCGGTGGTCGCCCAGCAGGAACAGCTTCCCCTTGGGCACCGTCGCCGAGAAGACGGTGGGCGAAGCCGGCCCCTTGGTGTGCAGATACGGTTCGTCGAGGGGCTTGCCGTTCAGCGTCAGCCGGCCCTGCTTGTCACAGCACGCGACCGTGTCCCCGCCGACGCCGACGACCCGCTTCACCATCGGCAGATCGCCCCAGACCGAGTCCTTGAAGACGACCACGTCGCCACGGCGCACCTCGTCGCCGTCTATTCGCTCCGCCAGCACGCGGTCGCCCCGGCCGATGGTCGGCGACATCGAATCGGTCGGGACGGTGTACGGCTTGTAGAGCACCGCGCCCCAGACGAACGACCCCAGGAAGAGCACACAGCCGACGGCGACCGCCACTCCGGACAGGACGCTCCCAAGCCCCCTGCCGCCCCCTCCGACCTGCCGGGCTCCGCTCATTCCAGTGCTCCTGCCTCACGTAGCAGAGGTCGATCCCCATCGCACCCCAGGTCGTCAGCACCCTACCCGGCGGTACGGACCTCAGGCAGCCGTCCCGCGCGCCTTGCGGACGAGCCTGCGGCGGCGCCACAGAACGATCGGGACCGCGCCCGCGAACCCGAGCGCCGAGGGGGCCATGGAGGCCGCCGCGCTCAGCCCCGGCTGGTCGAAGGTGCCGGGGACGGAGAGGGTCGACCAGCGGTCGATCGGCCACGCGACCACGATGGCCCGCCCGACGACCTTGTCCACCGAGACCGTGCCATTGTCCAGATTCTGGTGGTAGCGCGAGTCCAGCGAGTCCTGGCGGTGGTCGCCCATCACCCAGATCCGGCCCTTGGGCACCTTGATCGGGCCGAACGGCTTGTCGTCGCAGGGCGTGTTTCCGGGGAAGATGTAGTTCTTCTCGTCCAGCGCCTTGCCGTTGACCTTGACCGGTCCGCCCTTCTGGCACTCGACCGTGTCACCGCCGACCGCGATGACCCGCTTGATCAGGTCCTTCTCCTCCGCGGACGGCATCAGACCGATAAAGCTGAGCACCCGCTGAACGCCCTTGGCGAGCGGGCCCGAGTCGGACTGCTGGGTCTCGCCCAGCCAGCCGCCCGGGTCGTGGAAGACGACGACTTCGCCGCGCTCCGGCTCGGCGCCGAACCACGGGGTCAGCTTGTCCACCAGCACCCGGTCGCCGCGCTGCAGCGTGTTCTGCATGGAGTCGGAGGGGATGGAGAACGCCTGCACCAGGAACGTCTTGATCAGCAGGGCGAGCAGCAGCGCGATGCCGACGAGGATCGGCAGCTCTCTCCAGAACGAGCGCGTCTTCTTGGCGCCGTCCTCGTCCTCGGCGCTGTTCTCCCCGTCCTTGTCCTCGCCGTCCTTGTCCTCGCCGGGCCCGTCACCCGCCCGGCCAGCGGCACCAGGAGGGTCCGAGGGATCCGGGGAACCCGAGGAGCCGCCGGAGGCCGAGGAGCCCGGCTTGCCGAGGGAGACGGGAGACTCAGCGGAGCCCGGAACGTCAGCGGAGCCGGGAGCGGCCGGTGAACCGCCCTGGGGGGCAGCCGCGGCGTCCGTCGCACCGGAGCCCCCCGGCGCCTCGAACGTCTCGGGGGCCCCGCCCGTAGGCGCATCGGCCGCGCGCGCCCCGTTCACCGGTGGCTCTTCGCTCCCCCCCGGTTGCCTCTCTGGCTCTTCGTGACCGGATCGAGCGCCGACCGCCAAATCCCCCACATTCACTCCTCACGCCGCGCTGCCGCCCACGCCACGAACGGCGCAGGCCCACCACTCCCATAACGAGCGGGAGTTCCGCAGGGGTCGGGAGCTGGACCAACCCTTGCTGGTCCGAGGACAGCCTATGCGGCGAGCCGCGTGCCTGCGTCGCCCCGCTCGGCGCGTCCTTCACTGAGGCATATGTCTCAGGTTCTTCCAGGCTCTGCCAGTGGCCGAAGGGCCACGCGATCACAATGGCCCGGCCGACGACCAGATCCTCCGAGACGGTTCCCTGGTCAGGCTCGTCCAGATGGACCCGCGAGTCCGCCGAATTGGCCCGGTGATCGCCCATCACAAAGATCCGCCCCTGAGGGACAGTCACCTTGAACCGGCGCTCCGAGGGCACATTACCCGGGTGCAGATACGGCTCGTTCAGTGGCGTGCCGTTGACCGTCACCCGGCCGTCCTTGTCACAGCAGGCGACCGTGTCGCCGCCGACCCCGACCACCCGCTTGATCAGATCCTGCTCGTTCGACGACGGAAGCAGTCCGATCCAGGTCAGGAACTCCTTGGCCTGCTTGATGACGACCGGATCTCCCTTGGACGGCTTCCGCTCCTCCTCGAGCCAGTTTCCGGGGTCCTTGAACACCACCACATCCCCGCGCGACGGCTTCGAGCCGAACCACGGTGTGAGTTTGTCCACCAGCACCCGGTCGCCGATCCTGATCGTCTGCTCCATCGAGCCCGACGGGATCACAAACGCCTGGACCAGAAAGGTCTTGAGCACCAGGGCGATCACCAGCGCCACGCCGATCAGGATCGGGATCTCCTTCATGGCCGAACGGCGCCGCCGGCGCTTGATACGGCGCTGGACCTTGCGCCGCTCCGCGCGCCCGCCCAGACGCGGTCCCGTACGCGGCGCGTCCGCGCTGTGCACGGGGCCCGAGCCGGGGATGTAGCCGGGAGTGCCGGGGCCCGAGCCCTGGTGGCCCGAGCCCAGACGGCCGGAGCCCAGGCGCCCGGGGCCGGGGCGACGGGTCCCGTGCCGGGACCGCCCGCGGTTACCCATGTGCGCCGCCCGGGGCCGGGTCCGGTACGCGTCCGAAGGACGCCGGGCGGTGCACTCCGCTCCAGCGGCCGACCGGCCAGCCGATCCAGTCGGCGCGTCCGATCACCTTGTCGACCGGGACGGTGCCTCCGCCCGGCTCGCCGAGGTGGTCCCGCGAGTCCCTGGAATCACTGCGGTGGTCCCCCATGACCCACAGCCTTCCCTCGGGCACCACGATGTCGAACGGGACCTGTGACGGGGCATCCCCCGGAAACAGGTAGTCCTCGTCCACCGGCTTCCCGTTCACCTCGATCCTCCCCCGCTTGTCGCAGCACCTGACCCGGTCACCACCCACACCCACGACACGCTTGATGTAGTCGGTCTCGGCCGGTTCGGCCAGCCCGACCGCCGCGGCCGCGCCACGCAGCAGCTCCGCCACCGGATTCTGGGACGGCTCCTTCTGGACGAAGGACCCGGTTCCGTCGAACACGATGACGTCACCGCGGCGCGGCGTATCACCGAAACGGTACGCCAGCTTGTTCACCAGGACCCGGTCTCCGGGCCGAAACGTGTTCTCCATCGATCCGCTGGGGATCAGAAAGGGCTGTACGACGAAGGCGCTCAGCAGAAGGACGAAGACGGCGCAGACCGCCGCGAGCACACCGACCCGGCGCCAGGGCCCGCCCCCGATCAGCCGGCCGAGCCCCCGCCGCGTACGCGAAGAGCGCGATCGCTCCTCCTGTCCCTCGTGGGAACGGGAGGAGCGATCGCGCTCTGAGAGCTGGGCGTCGGTCTCCATCGGGCCAGAGCCTATCCGGCCCGCCTGTGCCGTCCGGCAGTAGCTCAGTTGTCGCGCAAAACTCAGTTGTCGCGCTTTTCCTTGATCTTCGCGGCCTTGCCGCGGAGATCGCGCAGGTAGTACAGCTTGGCGCGGCGGACGTCACCGCGGGTGACGACCTCGATCTTCTCGACGATCGGGGTGTGCACCGGGAAGGTGCGCTCGACGCCGACGCTGAAGCTCACCTTGCGGACGGTGAAGCTCTCGCGCACACCAGAGCCCTGGCGGCGGATGACGACGCCCTTGAACTGCTGGACACGGGAGCGGTTGCCCTCGATGACGCGGACGTGGACGTTGACCGTGTCGCCGGGGCGGAAGGTCGGGATGTCGCTGCGCAGCGACGCGGCGTCGACAGTGTCGAGCACGTGAGACATGATCGTCTGCTTTCCTCGCTGATGCCACAGGTCATCAGCGGCATATCGGTGATGATGGGGAGTGCCGTCTGGTCGGGCGGGCGTCGATCCCCCTGTGGCAGGGGCGCACACCGGACGTACAGCAGCGGCCTATTCTTCCACGACCGGACCGGACCGCCCAAATCGGGGCCCTTGATCGTGTTCGCTCGCCTCCGGAAGCTCCTCCCAGCCCAGTTCCGTCAGGAGCTTCCGGTCGTACTTGTCCAGCGCCGCCGGGTCGCAGCGCTCTATGAGGTCCGGCCGGTTGCGGCTGGTACGGCGGAACGCCTCGTCCCTGCGCCAGCGCGCGATCCTGCCGTGGTGGCCGCTGAGCAGCACCTCCGGGATGCCCCGGTCGCGCCACTGCGGCGGCTTGGTGTAGACGGGCCCCTCCAGCAGATCGGCCATCGCGCCCGGGGCGAAGGAGTCGTCGCGGTGCGACTCCGCGTTGCCCAGCACGCCGGGCAGCAGCCGGGCCACGGCCTCGGTGATCACCAGGACCGCGGCCTCCCCGCCGGCCAGCACATAGTCGCCGATGGAGATCTCGTACACATCCAGGCGCTCGGTGTACTCGTCGATCACCCGGCGGTCGATGCCCTCGTAGCGGGCGGGGGCGAAGACCAGCCAGGGGCGCTCTGCCAGTTCGACGGCGAGGGCCTGGGTGAACGGGCGGCCGCTCGGGGTGGGCACGACCAGCGCGGGCAGCGGCGGCGCCCCGTCCCCGCCGGCCCCCGACACACCGGGCTCCGTACCACCGGTCCCCGACGCGATGATCTCGTCCAGCGCCTCACCCCACGGCTCGGGCTTCATGACCATGCCGGGCCCGCCGCCGTACGGGGTGTCGTCGACGGTGTTGTGCCGGTCGTGCGTCCAGGTCCGCAGATCGTGGACGCGTACGTCCAGCCGGCCGCGGGCGCGCGCCTTGCCGACCAGCGAGACGTTCAGCGGCTCCAGATACTCCGGAAAGATCGTGACGACGTCCAGCCGCATCATGCGCCCCCGCGCTCGGCGCCGCCCTCGCCGCGAGCGACCTCGGCCTCGGTCTCGTCGAGCAGACCGGGCGGCGGGTCGATGACGGCGCGCTGCGCCTCGAGGTCGATCTCCGGCACCACCTCGGAGACGAAGGGGACCATCACCTCGCTGCCGTCGGACCGCCGGACGATCAGCAGGTCCTGGTACGGCAGATGGGAGATCTCCGAGATCCGGCCGACCTCGGTGCCGTCGACGGTGACCACGTCCAGGTCGATCAGCTGATGGTCGTAGTACTCATCGGGGTCCTCCGGGGTGTCCTCGGGGTCGACCTCCGCGATGAGCAGGGTGCCGCGCAGCGACTCGGCGGCCGTACGGTCCGCGAACCCCGCGAAGCGCAGCAGCAGCCGGCCGCTGTGCACCCGGCCGGTCTCGATGGTCAGCGGCCCGGCCGAGGCGGGCTCGGTGGCCAGGACGGCACCCGGGGCGAGCCGCAGTTCCGGCTCGTCGGTGCGCACCTCGACGGTGACTTCGCCCTTGATGCCGTGGGCGCGGCCGATCCGCGCCACAACCAACTGCACTGTTCCCTGTTCCCTTCACGCACACGGGCCGGGGACGGCCCAAAGCCCTCCCCGGCCCGTGCCGGTGCTCTTCTTGACGCTGCTCAGCGAACCTGGTCCACGTCGACGAGGTCGACGCGGACGCCACGGCCGCCGATGGCGCCCACGACGGTGCGCAGGGCGCGGGCGGTGCGGCCGTTGCGACCGATCACCTTGCCGAGGTCGTCGGGGTGCACCCGCACTTCGAGCACGCGCCCGCGCCGCAGGTTGCGCGAGGCGACCTGCACGTCGTCGGGGTTGTCGACGATGCCCTTCACCAGGTGCTCGAGGGCCTCCTCGAGCATCCTCAGGCCTCGGTCGACTCGGCCGCCGCGTCAGCGGCCGCCTCGTCCGACTTCTTCTCGGACTTCTTCGCCTTCGGGGTGATGGCCTCACCCTTCGCCTCGCCACCGGTGTCCTTGGCGGCGGCCTCGAACAGGGCGCGCTTGTCGGCCTTCGGCTCGGCGACGAGCATCGGGGCCGGGGCGGGCAGGCCCTTGAACTTCTGCCAGTCGCCGGTGACCTTCAGGATGGCGAGCACCGGCTCGGTCGGCTGCGCGCCGACACCCAGCCAGTACTGCGCACGCTCCGAGTCCACCTCAATGCGCGAGGGGTTCTGCACCGGGTGGTACAGACCGATCTCCTCGATGGCCCGGCCGTCACGGCGGGTACGGGAGTCGGCGACGACGATGCGGTAGTGAGGCGAACGGATCTTGCCCAGACGCTTCAGCTTGATCTTGACTGCCACGGGAGTGGTGTCTCCTGGTCTTGACGTGATTGAGCACTGCGAAGTGCCGCGTGGGGTTGCGGTACCCGAGTGCCCGATGGACGCGTCAGCCGGAGGAGAGAGGGGTCCCGGTCGGCTGTCGAGTACAGCTGACCATTGTGCCACACCGTGACAGGTCAGCCGACCGCGGCCACCGGCTCCGGGATACGGAACGGCTTCCCGCATCCCCCGCACATGATCGGCGCCTGTGCCAGCACCGACGGGACGACGCGGACATTGCGCCCGCAGTCGCACACCGCCTTCACCCGGACCCCGCCACCCGACGAACCGTGCCGGGCGGCGGGTCCGCGGAAGGTGCGGGCGGTGTCGGCGGCGGTCGCGACGGTGTGCGCCTTGAGGGCACGCTGGAGTCGGTCGATGGTGGTGCGATAGCGCCTTCTCGCCTCGGGGCTGAGCGTGACCAGCGAGAAGCCGCTGCTGGGGTGCGGCTCATCGGGGTGGTCCAGGCCCAACTCCTCGGCGATGGCCAGGAAGCGGCGGTTGTGGTAGCGGCCGGCGCGCGAGGTGTCACGGACACCGCGCGCCGCGGCGATGCCGTGGACTGCCTCGTGCAGCAGCCGTTCGAAGGAGAGCTCGGCGCCACATGCGGACGACGACTCTCCGATCAGCGATTCTGGCGCGGCGAGATCCGGCAGCTCGGGGTGGTGCCGTTGAATATCGGCCCACGCCTGCGCCAGCTCTGCGGCGAGTACAGGTGGTGTCGTGCTCACGTCGTGATAACGAGCGGGGAGTGCCCGGTGTTCCGATTCCGGGGCATCACAAATAATTTGCACGTACCAGTCAGTTCGGCGCTGATGCGCCCCGAGGAGGGCGGGTACGCCAATGTATGGATGAGCCGCCCACCGCGCACCAAGGCGGTACGTAACGCCCGCCCCGCACCGCCCCCGGACTTCCGCTCAGCGGAAGCGCGCTTCCCCGCTCAGCGGGGGCGCGCTTCAGCCTCTGCCTCAGTAAGCGCGCGCGACAAAGGCGACGTTACCGGGCGCGTCATCGGCGTCCGGCACCGACCCGTCCTCGGCCACCAGACAGCGCACGGACACGGCCTGCTCGGCGAGCGCCGCCTCGCCCTCCGGGCCGAGGTCCGCCCAGGGAATCCGCGCCCAGCCGCCGGCCGCCGCGGCCTCGGCGGCCTCCTCGACGGTCCGCACATCCGTGGTACGGGCCTCGCGCCGCTCCCGCGCCTGGCGCAGCAGCAGCGCCTGGTCCTCCTCCAGGACCTTCGGCAGCAGATCGGGAAGCGCGTCCAGCCGCACCGGCTCCTTGCCGCCCGGGATCCGCCGCGCCACCATCGCGGTGCCGCCCTCCAGGTCGCGCGGGCCGACCTCGATCCGCACCGGAACGCCCTTGAGCTCCCAGTCCACCGCGCGACGGCCGAAGGGGGTGTCGGTCCGGTCGTCGACCTGGACCCGCACCCCGGCCGCCGCCAGCCGGTCGCCGATCTCGCGGACCTTGGCCAGCACCGCCTCGTCGCCCTTGATGGCCAGCACAACGGCCTGCACGGGAGCCAGCCGCGGCGGAATGCGCAGCCCGCTGTCGTCGCCGTGCATCATCACGAGCGCGCCCACCATGCGGGTGGTGCTGCCCCAGGAGGTCTGCCAGACCAGCTCCTGCTTGCCCTCCTTGGACAGGAACTGGGTGTTGAACGCGCGGGCGAAGTTCTGGCCCAGTTCATGGCTGGTGCCCAGCTGCAGCGCCTTGCCGTCGCCCATCATCCCCTCCAGCGTGAGGGTGTTGATGGCGCCCGCGAACCGCTCCTTGGCGGTCTTGCGGCCCAGGACGACGTCCATGGCCAGCACGTTCTCCATGAAGTCGGCGTAGACGTGCCGGTGGATACGGGAGGCGAAGTCGCGGGCGTCCTCGTACGTGGCGTGGGCGGTGTGGCCCTCCTGCCACAGGAACTCGGACGTGCGCAGGAACAGCCGCGGCCGCAGCTCCCAACGCACCACATTCGCCCACTGGTTGATCAGCAGCGGCAGATCGCGGTAGCTCTGCACCCACTTCGCGAAGTACTCGTTGATGATCGTCTCGGATGTGGGCCGGACGACCACGGGCTCCTCGAGCTTCTTGCCGCCGCCGTGCGTGACGATGGCGAGCTCGGGGGCGAACCCCTCGACGTGCTCCGCCTCCTTCGTCAGATACGACTGCGGGATGAAGAGCGGGAAGTACGCGTTCTGGACGCCCTCTGCCTTGATGCGGGCGTCCATGTCCTGCTGCATCCGCTCCCAGAGCCCGTAGCCATACGGTCGGATGACCATGGTGCCGCGCACCGGACCGTTGTCGGCCAGTTCGGCCTTGTTGATCAGATCCTGGTACCAGCGCGGAAAATCCTCCGCCTGGGGGGTGAGAACGGGAGCCTTCGCCATGGCGCCGATCGTACGGCGACGGCCCGCCGAACCGTGAATTCATTTGGCCAGGGCAACAAGAGGGCAACGGGGCGGCAGCCGGACCGAGCCCCCCGGACGCAGTCGGGAACAGGGGGCGCACAACGGGGGCATACAAGCATGGCCGCGAAAGCTCTGGACGCGCGGACGGATGCGCAGTTCCCTGGCCTACGGGGGTGGAACGCGCGGCGCACAACGGTGGCAACAGGCTCTCGGCTCACGGCACTGCTCTCGTCGGATTGGGGCGCATTCCATGACATCTACGCTCATACGGCGGCACCTTTCCCCGTACCCCTCCTCCCCCTCCGCACCGGGCGCCGCGATATCCCGCGCCCGTGCCCGCGACTGGGCGGAAATCCAGGAACGGATGATGGTGCCGCTGTACGAGGCCGTGTACGAGCGCCTGGAGGTCGGCGCCGGGACCCGGCTGCTGGGCCTGGGCTGCGGCTCGGGCCTGGCCCTTCTCATGGCGATGGCGCGCGGCGCCACCGTGTGCGGGGTGGACCCGGACGAGGAGCGCCTGGGGCTCGCCTGTGAGCGGCTGCTCGCGGGCCCCGGCGCGCGGCCGGGCGGCGCGCGCCCAGGCGCGCCAGGGGGCGTCGCACGCCTCGCCCGCCTGGCGGACGGCGGCCTGGGGAGCGCCCTGACGGCGACGGGGGCCGGGGCGGGGACAGCGGCGCGGGCCGGGTCCGGCTTCACCGTGGTCACGGCCTTCGATCCGCTGTCGGCGCCCGGGTCCGGAAGCGCTCTGCCGGAGCGGCTCGCCTCGGCTGCCGCCCTCGCCGAGCCCGGCAGCCCGGTCGTCCTGGCCGGATGGGGCCCGCCCGAGCGGTGCGCCACCTCCACGGTGCTGCGCGTGGGCGCACGCCTGGCCGACCGGACACTCCCCCAGCTACCGCTGGGAGGTGCCCCCTCCCCGCGCTGGCAGCCGTGCGGCAGGGACGACCTGGAGGACCTGGCCCAGCGGGCCGGGCTGCGGCTCGACGGCTCGGGCCGGGTGGCCTGCCCCTTCGGGTACGCGGACATGGACAGCGCGGTGCGCGGGCTGCTGTCGACCGGGCTGTTCGACGCGGCGGAACGCACCACCGACGCCACACAGGTGCGCAAGGAGATCACGGAAGCCCTCCATCCGTACCGGCGCCAGGACGGCACGGTGTGGATGGAGAACGTGATGCGCTATCTGATCGCGCGGACGTAAAGGCGCCCAGGCGTCAAGGCACCCCGGCGTAAAGGCTTACGGGTGTGAGGGCCCGAGGGCGCCTCGGCCCGCCCGGCCCTCGCGCCTCGCCCGCTCAGCCCATGAACTTCTTGAACTCGTCGGGCAGTTCGAAGTCCTGCCCGCCCTGGCCGGCGGGCAGACCGAACGCGCCGCCCGGCTGCCCCGCCTGCTCACGGCGGGCCGCGGCGGCCTGCTCCTCGGCCTTGCGCTTCATCGGGTTGCCGCTGCGCTGCTTCCCCTTGGCCTTCTTCTGCGGCTTGCCCTTGCGCTTGGCGGCGCCGCCGCCCATGCCCGGGATGCCCGGCATGCCGGGCATCCCGCCCTGCGCCATCTTCGACATCATCTTGCGCGCGTCGAAGAACCGCTCCACCAGGTTCTTGACCGCGCTGACCTCGACACCCGAGCCGCGCGCGATACGGGCGCGGCGCGAGCCGTTGATGATGGTCGGGTCCTGGCGCTCGCCGGGCGTCATCGACTTGATGATCGCGGCGGTGCGGTCCACGTCCCGCTCGTCGAGGTTGTTGATCTGGTCCTTGATCTGGCCCATGCCCGGCAGCATGCCGAGCAGCTTGGAGATGGAGCCCATCTTGCGGACCTGCTCCATCTGCGCCAGGAAGTCGTCGAGCGTGAACTCCTTGGGGCCCTTCGCCAGCTTGGCCGCCATCTTCTCGGCCTCTTGCTGGCTGAAGGTCTGCTCGGCCTTCTCGATCAGGCTGAGCATGTCGCCCATGCCCAGGATGCGGGACGCCATGCGGTCCGGGTGGAACGCGTCGAAGTCGTCCAGCTTCTCGCCGTTCGAGGCGAACATGATCTGGCGGCCGGTGACATGCGCGATGGACAGCGCGGCACCGCCGCGCGCGTCGCCGTCGAGCTTGGAGAGCACCACGCCGTCGAAGCCGACGCCGTCGCGGAACGCCTCGGCGGTGTTCACCGCGTCCTGGCCGATCATCGAGTCGACGACGAAAAGGACCTCGTCCGGGCGGACCGCGTCGCGGATGTCCGCGGCCTGCTGCATCAGCTCCTGGTCGATGCCGAGGCGGCCGGCGGTGTCGACGATCACCACGTCGTGCTGCTTGGTCTTGGCGAACTCGATCGAGTCCTGGGCCACCTTCACCGGGTCGCCCACGCCGTTGCCCGGCTCCGGGGCGAAGACCGCGACACCGGCCCGCTCGGCGACCACCGAGAGCTGGTTGACGGCGTTGGGGCGCTGCAGGTCACACGCGACCAGCAGCGGCGCGTGGCCCTGCCCCTTCAGCCAGCGGCCGAGCTTTCCGGCGAGCGTCGTCTTACCGGCACCCTGCAGACCCGCGAGCATGATCACGGTCGGTGGCTGCTTGGCGAAGCGGAGGCGGCGGGTCTCGCCGCCGAGGATGCCGATCAGCTCCTCGTTGACGATCTTGATGACCTGCTGGGCGGGGTTCAGCGCCTGGGAGACCTCGGCCCCCGTCGCCCGCTCCTTGATCTGCTTGATGAAGGCCCGGACGACGGGAAGCGCGACGTCCGCTTCGAGCAGGGCGATACGGATTTCACGCGCCGTGGCGTCGATGTCCGCCTCAGAGAGGCGGCCCTTGCCCCGGAGGTTCTTGAAAGTCGCTGCGAGGCGGTCGGAGAGGGTATCGAACACGGTGGTCGCGAATCCTTCGGTCGGATGTCGGGTCGGCGGTCGGCCTCCAAGGGTATCCGCCCGCCGCCCGAACGGTCTGCCCCCTGGTGCCGCGCCCCGGTCGAGCCGCACCCGCCGGGGCGCTACGCGCTCAGCGTCCGCTCGACCTCCTTGGCCACCTCCGCCGCGCGCATGGGCTGCAGCGGGGCGCCTGAGGCGTCCGTGACGTAGAAGGCGTCCACCGCGTTGGCGCCGAGCGTGCTGACGTGGGCGCTGCGCACCGTGACCCCCGCGTCCTCCAGCGCGCGGCCGATGCGGTGCAGCAGCCCGGGGGCGTCCTGGGCGCGCACCTCGATCACCGTGGCGAGCTGGGAGCTGCCGGGCGCGACGGTGACCCGAGGGGGCGGGGCGTGCACGCCGCGGCGGCGGGGGTATTTGCGGTACGCGGCCTCGCGCTCCGTGAGCCTGGCCACTATGTCGAGCGACCCGTCCAGGGCCCGCAGCAGATCCTTGCGCAGCCGCGCGGCCTGCGGCAGCGAACCGTACTCGGCGGCCACCCGCCAGCTCAGCAGCAGTACGCCGGGCCCCGGCTCGGAGACCGGCCGACCGGCCTCCGGCCTACCCGCCGCCAACAGCCCACCGTCCAGTTCGCCGGACAGCTCCCCGGACAGTTCTCCGGTCAGCTCTCCAGTCAGCTCTCCGGGCAGCTCGACAGCGCGCAGGTCCGCCGCCCGTACGGTCAGCCGGTGCAGCGCCAGCACACCGGCCGCCGCCGGCAGCACGCCGGGCTGCTCGGGGACGGCGATCAGCAGCTCCACGCCGATGGGCTCCGCACTGGACTCGGCGCCCGGCCCCGCGCCCGCGGCGGCGTCCGGAGCACCGGCGGCCGCGCCGCCCGCTCGGATCCCCGCCGCCTCGCCCGGCGGCAGCGCCTCCGAGCGCGCGCGCAGGGCGAGCACGGGGCCGCCGGTGCGCCAGGCCTCGATGGCCAGCCGCTCCTGTTCGGCGGTGGTCTGCTGGGGCGCGGAGGAGTCCGCCGCCGGCTCGCCGGCCAGGACCGCCGAGACCCGCTTGACCAGGTCGGTCACGAGCGAGCCGCGCCAGGCGCTCCAGGCGGCGGGGCCGGTGGCGAGGGCGTCGGCCTCGGTGAGGGCGTGCAACAGCTCCAGGGTGGCCGTGGAGCCGACGGCCTCGGCGACCGAGCGCACGGTGGCGGGGTCGTCCAGGTCGCGGCGGGTGGCGGTCTCGACGAGCAGCAGGTGGTGGCGGACCAGCGTGGCCAGGACGTCGACGTCGGCGCGGTCGAAGCCGATCCGGGACGCCACGTCCCGGGCGATGGTCTCGCCCGCCACCGAGTGGTCGCCGGGCCAGCCCTTGCCGATGTCGTGCAGCAGCGCGGCGACCAGCAGCAGGTCGGGGCGGCCGACGCGGCGGCTGAGCGCGCTGGCCCGCACGGCGGTCTCGACGAGGTGGCGGTCGACGGTCCAGCGGTGCACGGCGTTGCGCTGGGGGCGGCAGCGCACCCGCTCCCAGTCCGGCAGCAGCCGGGTGATCAGCCCCTCGGCCTCCAGGGCCTCCCAGACCGCAACGGTGGACTCGCCCGCGCCGAGCAGCGTGACCAGCTGCTCCCTGGCCTCGGGCGGCCACGGTACGGGCAGGGGCTGTGCGGCGGCGGCCAGGCGCCGTACGGCATGCAGCGACAGCGGCAGACCGGCCTGGGCGGCGGCCGCCGCGGCCCGCAGCGGCAGGACCGGGTCGCGCTCGGGGCGCGCGGTGCGTGCCAGCACCGCCTCGCCGTCCTGCTCGACTACGCCCTCGGCGAGCGGGCTGCGCTCCCCCATCGCATCCGCGCCGCCGCCCCCGGAGCCGCGTCCGCGGCCGCCGAGGAGGCCACGCAGCCGCGGCCGGGTCGACCGGGCGCGCAGCACCCGCTCGACCTCGCGCCAGGTCACATCGCTCGCGTACGAAATGGTCCGGGCCGACTCGTACACCTGGCGCAGCAGGGTGTCGGCGTCCAGCAGGCCGAGCTCGGCCGCGACCTGGTCCTGCTCCTGGAGGGCGAGCCGGTCGGTGGCCCGGCCGGTGGTCAGGTGCAGCGCGTCCCGTACGTCCAGCAGCAGCCGGCGCGCCTCGGCAAGGCCCTCGCGCGGCGCGTCGGCGAGCCAGGAGGCGGCGATGGCCCGCAGCGCCGTCGCGTCGCGCAGCCCGCCCCGCGCCTCCTTGAGGTCCGGTTCCAGCAGGAACTGCAGCTCGCCGTGGCGCCCGGCGCGCTCCTGGCCCAGTTCACGCAGCTCGGGCAGGCGCTTGGGGGCGCGGGCCCGCCAGTCGGCGAGCACCGCCGTGCGCAGCCCCGCGCTGAGCGCGGCGTCGCCCGCGATATGGCGCGCGTCCAGCAGACCGAGGTGGGCTTTCAGGTCCTCGCCGGCGGTCTTACGGGCCTGGTCGGGGGTGCGTACGGAGTGGTCAAGGGCCAGCCCCATGTCCCACACCGGGTACCAGACGTGGTCGGCGAGGGTGGCGATGGCGGAGGCGTCCGCCGAGCCGTCGTGGAGCAGCAGCACGTCCAGGTCGCTGCGCGGGGACAGTTCGCCGCGTCCGTATCCGCCGACCGCCACGAGGGCGACGCCCTGGGTGATACCGGCCTTCTCCGCCCCGCCGGCCAGCAGCGCGGCCAGCCACTGGTCGGTGAGCTCGGCGAGGGCGGTACGGCGCGGCGGCCCGGACCGCGAATCCTCTTGCAGGAGTCGCAGCCGGGCCGCCGCGTAGCCACCGGGCACCGAGTCGGCCGTCTTCTCTGTCTTCGCCTCGACGCTGTCCGTCAACTCGGCTCCTTGATCACAGGGAAGGACGTCCGGGCGGTGGGGTTCCACAACACGTCGGAGATACGTCAGAGCGCGTCCGGGCCGCGCTCGCCGGTCCGTACCCGCACCGCGGTGTCGACGGGGACGCTCCACACCTTGCCGTCCCCGATCTTGCCGGTGCGGGCCGACTTGACCACGACCTCGATGAGGTCGTCGGCGTCGTCGTCCTCGACCAGCACCTCGATACGGACCTTGGGCACCAGGTCGACGGTGTACTCGGCGCCCCGGTAGACCTCGGTGTGGCCGCGCTGGCGGCCGTAGCCGCTGGCCTCGGTGACGGTCAGGCCGTGCACCCCGAATGCCTGCAGGGCTTCCTTGATCTCGTCCAGCCGGTGGGGCTTGACGACCGCGGTGATGAGCTTCACGCGTCCACCTTCTTGTTCTGCGGCGCGCCCGCGCCGGCCTGGTCCTGAATGGAGGCCACCGTATGACGCCCCACGTGCGCGGTTCCGACGGCGCTGAAGTCGTAGGCCGTCTCGGCGTGGTAGGCCTGGTCGAGGCCGCCGACCTCTTCGTCCTCACTGGCCCGCAGGCCGATGGTGACGTCGATCGCCTTGGCGAGGATCCAGGAGACGACGAACGAGTAGATCAGGACCGTGAAGGCGCCGAGCGCCTGCTTGCCCAGCTGGTCCAGGCCGCCGACGCCATCGGTGGCGAGGAGGCCGACCAGAAGGGTGCCCAGGATGCCGCCGACCAGGTGCACGCCGACCACGTCGAGCGAGTCGTCGTAGCCCAGCTTGTACTTCAGACTGACCGCCCAGGAACAGACGACGCCCGCGACGAGGCCGATGATCATCGCGCCCCAGGCGTTGACGGCCGCACCGGAGGGGGTGATGGCGACGAGGCCCGCGACGGCGCCGGAGGCCGCGCCCAGCGTGGTGAACGCGCCGTGCCGGATGCGCTCGTAGGCGAGCCAGCCGAGCATCGCGACGCCGGTGGCGATCTGGGTGTTGAACGCCATGTTGGCGGCGGTGCCGTTGGCGGCGAGCGCGGAACCGGCGTTGAAACCGAACCAGCCGAACCACAGCAGACCGGAGCCCAGCATCACCAGGGGGAGGTTGTGCGGCCGCATCGGGTCCTTCTTGAAGCCGATGCGCTTGCCGAGGACCAGGGCCACGGCGAGACCGGCCGCGCCCGCGTTGATGTGGACCGCCGTGCCGCCCGCGAAGTCGATGACTTCCTTCTTGAACAGCCAGCCGTCGGCCTGCCACACCCAGTGGGCGACCGGGAAGTAGACGACGGTGACCCACAGGGTGATGAAGAGCGTCCAGGCGCCGAACTTGACCCGGTCGGCGACCGCGCCGCTGATCAGCGCGGGGGTGATGACCGCGAACATCAGTTGGAAGAAGGCGAAGGCGAGTACCGGGATCGCGTCGGGCTTGGTGCCCCACAGCGACTCGGGGTTGATGCCCTTGAAGCCGATGTGGTCCAGATTGCCCAGCAGCCCGCCGCCGATGTCGTCACCGAAGGTGAGGGAGTAGCCGAACAGCACCCACAGGAGGCTGACGACGCCCAGGGCGATGAAGGACATCATCAGCATGTTCAGGGCGCTCTTCACCCGGACCATGCCGCCGTAGAAGAAGGCCAGGCCGGGGGTCATCAGCATCACGAGCGCGGCGCTGATCAATACGAATGCGGTATTTGCGCCATTCAATGTGGACGTCTCCTCGGGATGACGGCCCGTGCGGGCAGAACTCTGTGGGCCGGTTTTCGCCACGAGGTTGACGCAGCGCCGTTTCAGTCGATGCCGCTCGATGTTTCACGGCAGTGACGAAGGGCGTGGAAGTGTTACGCGCTGATGAACTGGGACTGGACGGCCGGAGGGCCTGGTTACCGTGTCGCACCCGCGGCCGGGCGGCTCAGACGGCGCGGACGGACTCCGCCGCATCCGATGAGTCGGGCAGGTGGTCGGCAAGCCGCTCGCCGAGCTGGACCACCTCAGGGACGCTCCCGAAGTCGCGGATCGCGGTGTCCACGGTCTTGCGCAGCCGGTTGCTGACCCGCTCGGAGCGCACCCGCCGGGCGAGCGGCAGGGCCTTCTCGGCGACCGCCGCGCACTGCTCGGGCTCCTTCTGGAGGAGGTGGACGGTGGCCAGCCCGATCAGGTTGAGCGCATACGAACGCTGGTGCCCGCCCTCCTCGGCCGTCTCCTGGCCGAAGAGGTCGACCGCGCGGCGCATCACTGGGTCGGCCAGCTTGGCGTAGGTGGGGCTGCGGCCCGCGACATAGGCGAGGTCGCGGTACGAGTGCGCGTTCTCCGCGTTGAGCTCGGCTTCGGAGAAGAAGCCGATCCAGTCCGGGTCCCCGTCGCCCCCGGCGGATTCGGCGAAGGTGTCCTCGGCCATCTTCACGGCGCGGTGGCACTTGCTGGGCTGGCCCATATTGGCGTACGCCCGGGCCTCCATCGCATACAGCATGGCCTGGGTCCGCGGCGTCGCGCTCTCCCGGCTGCCGTACTGGGCGAGGTGGATCAGCTCCAGCGCGTCCTCGGGCCGCCCTACATGGATCATCTGGCGACTCATGCTGGAGAGGATGTACGAGCCGAGCGGCCGGTCCCCGGACTCCTTGGCCGCGTGCAGGGCGAGGACGAAGTACTTCTGCGCGGTCGGCTGGAGCCCGATGTCATAGCTCATCCACCCGGCGAGCTCGGCCAGCTCGCCCGCGACCTTGAACAGCCGCTTGGAGACGGGCTCGGGGTGCGGCTCCTGCAGCAGGTCCGTCACCTCGTGGAGCTGGCCGACCACCGCCTTGCGGCGCAGCCCGCCGCCGCACTGGGCGTCCCACTTCCGGAACATCACGATGGTCGACTCGAGCAGTTCGAGCTCGGGCTCGGAGAGCCGGGAGATCCGCCGGGAGCGGCCCGCGTCCGGCTGGGTCCGGCCGTCGGACCGGGCCGAGGGCGAGGGGACCAGCCAGCGCTGCATCGGCTCGATGAGGGCCGGGCCGGCCGAGAGGGCGAGGGAGGTGCCGAGGAAGCCCCGGCGGGCGAGCATCAGGTCGCTGCGGGAGAATTCGCCGATCAGCGCGACCGTCTCAGGACCGGCCCAGGGCAGGTCCACCCCGGATACGGACGGTGACCGGTGGGCGGTGCGCAGCCCCAGGTCCTCGATGCCGACCACACAGCCGAAGCGGTCGGAGAACAGCTCGGAGAGAATCTGCGGAATCGGCTCGCGCGGCTGCTCGCCGTCGAGCCAGCGGCGCACCCGCGAGGTGTCGGTGCTGATGTGGTGGGCGCCCAACTGGCGTGCTCTGCGGTTGACTTGACGCGCGAGCTCGCCCTTGGACCAGCCGCTGCGCACAAACCACGAACCCAACTGCGCGTTGGGACGCTTGTCAGCACTGCCGCCGTTGTCGCCCACTGGAACGCCCCCATCCCACGATTCCGCTCGCACCGCGACCAGAATGCCGTCTGTCACGGTCAGTTGTCCCCGCGATCCGCCGCATCAATCGCGGGAGAAGGGGGGTCGTGTACTGAAAGTAATCTTACGATCACGCCTCCGGCGAGGAAGTTCGCTAAAACGCCACCATTCGCCACCCCTTCGAATGAACGCCACTGGCGATTCACACGATTCACTTGACACCGAACGACCAGAAACAGCGAAAACAGGTGGAGGGGTGCGCACGAGGGCGCGCGCTCAGTGTCTCACCACCCCTTTCACCACGCTGCACCACTCGGCATCACCGCACCGACGGCCGTCGCACCACATCCGGCTACGGAGCGCGAGCGAGCGGCATCACTGCGTCATTCGGCTCGTAACCATCGGCAGGGCGACCCGTTGGAGGGGGCATGGGCTTCACGATCGGCGGCATCCGGGACATGCGGCCAGGCTCGCGGCGGCGCGGCCGTACATCCGAGTGCACGACGGTGGCGGAGTACACCGGCCTATGGGGGTGGGACGTGGTGCCGGGCGCCCGGGCCACCCGTGGCGCGGGTGGCAGCAGAAACGAATGTTCATGTGGCGAGGCCGACTGCGCCGCCCCCGGCGCCCACCCCCTCGCCTTCGCCTCCGCCGTCCCCGCGGGCGCCACCCTCGACGATGCGGCGGCGGCCTGGGAGCAGGTCCCGGGGGCCGCGGTGCTGCTGCCCGTGGGCAAGTCGTTCGACGTCCTGGAGGTCGCCGAGCAGGCGGGCCGGCTCGCCCTGGTCCGGCTGGAACGCATGGGGCTGCCGCTCGGCCCGGCGACCGCCACACCACACGGGCGCGCCCAGTTCTTCGTCGCCCCGGGCGCCGCCGAGCAGCTGCCGCAGCTGCTCTACCGCATGGGCTGGGACGACGCCGACCTGGACCTGCGCTGCCTGGGGCCCGGCGACCACATCACCGCCCCGCCCAGCGACCTCGGCGGGCTCGGCCCGGTCCGCTGGCTGCGCCCGCCCGCGCTCGACACCGCGGGCAACCCGCCCCATGCGCGGCTGCTGCTGGGCACGCTGGCGTACGCGGCCCACCGCGCGGGCGGCTGAACCGGGAACCGCATACCGGAAACCGGATACACGCCCCGGATACCCGCCCCGGAGAAACGCTTCGGGCGCCCGAGAGGTCCCGGGCGCCCGGAGGGGAGAGGGCGGAGTGGATCAAGGGAATCGGCCAGTCAGTCGCCGATCAGCGCGTCGACGAAGGCCTCCGGCTCGAACGGCGCGAGATCGTCCGCGCCCTCGCCCAGGCCCACCAGCTTGACCGGTACGCCCAGCTCGCGCTGGACCGCGATCACGATGCCGCCCTTGGCGGTGCCATCCAGCTTGGTGAGCACGATGCCGGTGATGTCCACGACCTCCGCGAAGACCCGCGCCTGCACCAGGCCGTTCTGCCCGGTGGTGGCATCCAGCACCAGCAGCACCTCGTCCACCGCGCCGTGCTTCTCCACGACCCGCTTGACCTTGCCCAGCTCGTCCATCAGGCCGGTCTTGGTGTGCAGCCGTCCCGCGGTGTCGACCAGTACGACGTCCGCGCCCTCGGTGATGCCCTCCTTGACCGCGTCGAAAGCGACCGACGCCGGGTCGCCGCCCTCGGGGCCCCGGACGGTGCGGGCGCCGACCCGCTCGCCCCAGGTCTGCAGCTGCTCAGCGGCCGCCGCGCGGAAGGTGTCGGCCGCGCCGAGTACCACGGACTTGCCGTCGGCGACCAGCACCCGCGCGAGCTTGCCGGTGGTGGTGGTCTTACCGGTGCCGTTGACCCCGACGACCATGACGACGCCCGGCTTCTCCTCGCCGTTCGTGCCAATGCCGCTCTCGGTGTGCACGGCGCGGTCGGCCTCGGTGCCGATCAGCTGGAGCAGTTCCGCGCGCAGCAGGCCGCGCAGCTCCTCGGGGGTACGGGTGCCCAGCACCCTGACCCGCTCGCGCAGCCGCTCCACCAGCTCCTGCGTCGGCGCGACGCCGACGTCGGCGGTCAGCAGGGTGTCCTCGATCTCCTCCCAGGTCTCGTCGTCGAGGTGTTCCCGCGACAGCAGGGTGAGCAGCCCCTTGCCCAGTGTGGTCTGGGAGCGGGAGAGCCGGGCCCGCAGCCGCACCAGCCGGCCGGCGGTCGGCTCGGGCACCTCGATCGCGGGCGCCTCCGGCTGCGCGGGCACGGCGGGCGCGGGGGGCGCCTCGGTGACCGACAGGTCCACCTCTTCGATGGTTCTGCGCGGTTCCTCGAGCGTGGTTTCCGCCTCCTCGCCGACCTGCGGCTCGGCGGGCGGCGCGGTGACGGACGGACTGCTCGGCGGGGCCGGGGGCAGCCGCTTCTTCTTGCGGCTGCCGATCACGAGCCCGCTGACCGCGGCGAGCGCGATCAGAGCGATGACTACAGCAAGGATGACTTGTTCCATAACGCACCCAGTATCAGCCAACGGGCCGCGGGGAGTCATTCACCTCCCAGCCCGGCCTCACGGGCCCGGACGATCGCCTGGGCGCGATCGCGGACCTGCAGCTTGGCGAAAATGGAGCCCACATGGTTACGCACGGTCTTGTCCGTGACCACCAGCCGCTGGGCGATCTGGCGATAGCCGAGCCCGCCGGCCAGCAGCTCCAGGACCTCGCGCTCACGCGCGGTGAGGGTGGGGAACGCCTCTTTGGCCGAGGCGGTGCCGAAGGAGCCGAGCAGGGTGCCGAGACGCTCGGCCATGCGCGGGCTGAAGACCGCGCCGCCGCGCGCCACGGTGTGCAGGGCGCGCAGGATCTCGTCCCGGCCCGCGCCCTTGAGCAGGTAGCCGCGGGCGCCGGCGCGCATGGCCGCCAGCAGGCTGTCGTCGTCCTCGGACATGGTCATGACCACCACTCGGGCGTCGGGGTGGGCGCACAGGATCCGCCGAATGGCCTCCGTACCGGATCTGCCGGGCAGCCCGAGGTCCATGACCACCAGATCGGGCTCGGTGCGGTCGGCCTCGGTGACCGCCTCCTCGGCGGACGCTGCCTGCCCGACCACGGTGAACGCGTCGTCCAGGTTGACCGCGGCCGCCAGTCCCTCACGGAAGAGCGGATGGTCGTCCACGAGCAGTACGCGCCACTGCGGTGCTCCCGCCGCCGCTGTCACCGGCCCGCCCCCTCTTCCCCACACTCTCCGCCGTGCTGCCGACCGTGCTCCCGGCCTCCTTCGCGGCGCTGCTCTTCCGGTGCGAGGGATACCGCCGCCTCGTGCACGGCGTTCTCCTCGGACGGCTCGGCCTCCCCCGGCCCGGCGAGCGGCAGGATCGCGTGCACCACCGTGCCCGTCGCGGATCCCGTCACCGAGCAGGAGCCGCCGATCTCCTCGGCGCGCTCCGCCACGGAAGCCAGCCCGACGCCGGGCACGGCGCCCCGCCGCAGCCCGCTCCCGTCGTCGATGACCTTGACCTCGAGCGTGTCCGGGCCCGCGGTGAGCTCGATCCGGACCTGCCGGGCCCGTGCGTGCCGCACCGCGTTGGTCAGCGACTCGGCGGAGATCCGGTACGCGGCCGTCTCCACGCCCGGCGACAGCGGCGGCAGCGCGGTGGGGCGGGTGGCCACGGTCACCCGGGGCCCGGCGCCGCCCAGCCGCCGCCCCAGGTCCCGTACCGCCTTGGCCAGCCCGCGCTCGGCCAGGGCGGCGGGGGCAAGCCCCGAGGTGATCCGCCGCACCTCGACCAGCGCCTCGGCGAGGGTTTCGGCGGCCTCGCGCAGCTGGTGGCGGGCCGGATGCCCGGGCGGGCAGGTGGTCTGCGCGATGTCCAGGCGCAGCCGTACGGCGGCGAGCTGCGGGCCGAGACCGTCGTGGATCTCGCGCCGCAGCCGGCGGCGCTCCTGCTCGCGGGCGAGCACCAGCCGCTCCCGGGCCGCCTGGGCATCCTCGGCCAGGCGCAGGGCGGCGAGCGCCGGGGCCGCCTGGTCGGCGAGCAGGGAGAGCAGTCCGCTGTCCCGTTCGGCGGGGGTGCCGAAGCCGTCCCGGGCGACTTCGAGGCGGCCGACCGTACGGCCGTGATGGCGCAGCACGAACGCCTGGACCGGGCCGGTGAGCGGCGCCCCGGCCGCAGCCAGCCGCCGGGGTCCGGACCGGGTGTCGACGCTGACGGCGGCGCCCGAGACGCCGAGGTCCTCGACGGCGCTGCGGCAGATCTGCTGGGGCACCTCGCCTGGGTGGGGCGCCTGCTGGAGGCGTACGGCCAGGGCGCTGGCCGCCTCGTGGGGGCGGGCGCGCGGCCCGTAGAAGGCGCGCTCGACGCGCAGGGTCAGCCAGCGGGCGGTCGGCCGCAGGGCCCAGCCGAGCAGCAGGGAGCAGCCGACGGCGGTGCTGATCGCCCCGCCGCGCAGGGAGGGCAGTCCGGCCTGGACGGCGACGACCGCGCAGACCACGACGGCGGCGAGGGAGGTGAGGACGAAGGCGCGGGCGAGGCGGTGGCTGGTGACGCGGTCCAGGCGCCATATGCCGGTGCGGGCGACGCCCAGGCAGATCGCGGCCGCCCATACGGCGCTGCCGACGGTGCGCGCGACGATGGTGGGCATGCCCTCGGCCCATTCGGACAGCAGCAGGAAGACGCAGGCCGGGTAGGCGGCGGCGAGCAGGGCCCAGTTGCGCCGCTCGGCGCTGCGGGCGACGGCGGCGCGGCAGCACAGCGAGCCCGTCACCACGGCGGCCACGGCGCGCAGCACCCACTCCTCCGCCTTCGCGTAGTGCTCGAGGTGGCCGAAGGCCCACTGGCCGAAGTCGGTGGCGAAGAAGGGGTTGGTCGCCGAGCCGACCATCGGCTCGCTGACCAGCCAGAGGGCGGCGTAGCCCAGCCAGTACGCGGAGGCGCCGACGCTCATCGCCCACCACTGCCACCGCCGCTGCGAACCGCGCGGGAACAGCCACAGCGGCAGCAGCAGGACGGTCAGCGGGCGGCAGGCGATCTCCGCGGCCGAGATCAGCAACTGGACCACCGCGCCCGCTGACCCCAGGTCGGCCAGTCTCAGCAGGTCGGTGGCGGCCGAGGGCAGCAGCCACAGCGCGCTGGCGACCAGCAGCACACTGCCGTAGCGACGGGCGGCGCGCTCGGCCAGCAGGAGCACCCCGACGCCGAGGACCGGAATGCCCACGGCCACTCGGGTCAAGACGGCGATGCCGCGCGGGTGCGGGTAGGACAGGGTCAGCCATTGGTCGCTCACCCGCGGCAGGCCGACGAGCCAGCCCACGAGGATCACCACGAACAGGGCCGATACCCCGCCGGCGGCCTGCACGGCACGGTCCTTGGGCTGGCCCGCGCGCCCCATCCCTTCCCGGGCCCCCGGGCCAGTGCAGGGCTCGCGGCTGGGGTAGAGGCCGGTCCGGCCTCTACCCCAGCCCTTGACCCACGCGTGATCTAGCTGTCGCCGTGGCACGGCCGGAACTCCACTTGTGGGCGTCCACCGTCCCTGAGCAGTGATCAAGAGCGAACTCATGATCACCGGCACGCCCCGGACGGTCTTGGGCGCGCTGGTCCCCCGCTTTCACAGCCCGGACAGCGACACGTCTCCTGGACATGGTCCGTTCCGGGAGGGCGGGCTCCCTCACGACCTGGCCATATGGGTCCGGCCAGAGGCGACGGGGAGGCCCCAGACCATCTCACCGGTGGAAAGGGGGCCCCGCACGCTGACACCGCACCCGGCGTCCCAGGTCGCATAAAGCACGTTAGCCGCAATCCAGCGCAAGACCCCGACGATCCTCACGATGACCACTCAATCGTGTGCAAATTCGGCAAATCCAGTTGCGAGCCAGGCGGTTGAGAACCCACGTTCCGCGACACCCACTCGTCACCACACCAGCAGCAGGATGGCGACGGCGATGGCCTCGGCCTCGATATAGGGGACGCCGAACCGCATCAGGGTGAGCGTGATCGGCTTGGCCGACCAGATCTCGAGGGTTTCCAGGAAGTAGCCGAGCCGGTGGGCGTAGCGGCGGACCATGGCGGTCTCGCGCGGCCCGAGCCGGACGAGCAGCTTGGCCAACAGGTCGCCGCCGTGGTGCAGGGCGACGGTCAGCAGCCGCTGCCGGATGAGCTGTGCGTCGGCCGGGGCGGCGCCCGCCGTGCCGAAGAGCGCCGTCTTGGCCGCTTCGAGCTCCGTGGTGTCGCCGGCGGCGTGCCGCACCCGGATGACCAGGTCGTCGATGTCGGGTCCGGTGATGGCCGGTTCCCCCGTCGTGATCGTCACGCGCCCCTCCTTTTTATGTCCGCTTTTTATGTCCGCACGGCGGCTTTGTGTCGGCACGGCGGCGGGATGTCGAGGCCCGGGGCACCGGGCCTGCCCCTACCGTCAGCCGCCCTGTGTCCCAGGCGCATGAGTCATCCGCCCCGCCCCTGCCCGGAGCGTCGCTACGCGGCTCCCCTCTCTGTTTATTTGACGACCCGTCAGATAACGTGCCCCTCTCGCCCGCCCACCGCCCAGGGGGCCGGAACCGCCACCCCTGCGGGACAGAAGAGGACAGAAGGGGGACCTCCGCCATGCCCGTCACGGTCGTACGGCTCAACCTGGTCGATCCCGACGCCACACCCGAATCCCTGTCCCGGCGCTACCGGACGGCCGTCGAGATGGCCGCCTTCGCCGATGAGCAGGGCATCGACACCATTCAGACCGAGGAGCACCACGGCGCCGCGAACGGCTGGCTGCCCTCCCCGCTGACCTTCGCGGGCGCCGTGCTCGGCGCCACCCGGCGGATCGCGGTCACCGTCTCGGCACTGATCGTCCCGCTCTACGACCCGCTGCGGCTGGCCGAAGACATCGCCGTACTCGACCTGGTGAGCGGCGGGCGCCTGGTCGCGGTGGCGGGCATCGGCTACCGGCCCGAGGAGTACGCAGGGCTCGGCAGGGAGTGGAAGCGGCGCGGCGCGCTCCAGGACGAGGCGCTGGAGACCCTGCTCGCGGCCTGGACCGGCGAGCCTTTCGAGTACCGGGGCCGTACGGTGCGGGTCACCCCGCGCCCGTACACCCGGCCGCATCCGACGCTGCTGGTCGGCGGCAGCTCCAAGGCCGCCGCGCGCCGGGCCGCGCGGCTGGGGCTGCCGTTCTTCCCCAGCGCCCATCTGCCGGAGCTGGAGGCGTACTACCACGCCCGGCGGGCGGAGTACGGGACGGAGGGCTGGTGCGTGATGCCCGCCGCGCGGACGTCGCTGCTGCATGTGGCCGAGGATCCGGAGCGGGCCTGGGCGGAGTTCGGCCCGCATCTGCTGCACGAGGCGCGGATGTACGACTCCTGGCAGTCGGACGGGGGTGTGCACTCGGCCGTCCGCTCCCACGCCGAGGACGTGGCGGCGCTGCGCGGCGAGGGCGTGTACCGCATCGTCACGCCCGAGGAGTGCGTGGCGCTGGCCAAGGAAGGCGGCGAGGCGGCGAACCTGGTGCTGCATCCGCTGTGCGGCGGGATGCCCGTGGAGGAGGGCTGGCGCTCGCTGCGGCTGTTCGCGGAACGCGTTCTGCCCCGCCTCAAGGAGTGAGGCGGGGCAGAACCCTTGAAAGGTGAGGAGGGGGCCGGCGGGGGGTTAGCCCATCTCCTCCAACGCCTTGCCCTTGGTCTCCGGCACCCACTTGAGGATGAAGGGGATCGAGAGCGCGGCGAAGACGGTGTACATGATGTACGTCGCCGACAGGTTCCAGTCGGACAGGCTCGGGAAGCTGGCGGTGATGGCCCAGTTGGCGATCCACTGCGCGGAGGCGGCGACGCCCAGCGCGGCGGCGCGGATCTTGTTCGGGAACATCTCGCCGAGCAGCACCCAGACCACCACACCCCAGGAGAGGGCGAAGAAGAGGACGAAGGCGTGGGCCGCGATCAGGGCCAGGACGCCCTGGGCGTGCGGAAGCTTGCCGTCGACCAGGTGCGCCGAGAAGGCCCAGGCCACCAGGCCGAGCGAGACCGCCATACCGGCCGAGCCGATCAGCGCGAGCGGCTTGCGGCCGATCTTGTCGACGAAGACCATCGCGATGACGGTGCCGATGATGTTGATGATCGACGTGGTGAACGAGTAGAAGAACGAACCGCTCGGGTCCACGCCGACGGACTGCCACAGCGTCGAGGAGTAGTAGAACGCCACGTTGATGCCGACGAGCTGCTGGAAGACCGAGAGACCGATACCGATCCAGACCACCGGCAGCAGCCCGAACCGGCCGCCGAGCAGGTCCTTGAAGGTGGACTTGTGCTCACTGCGCATGGCCTGCTCGATCTCGGCGACGCGCGCGTCGAGGTGGCTGCCGTCACCCTCGACCTGGGCCAGGACCTCCTTGGCGCGGTCGGTCTTGCCGACGGAGATCAGGAAGCGGGGCGACTCGGGGATGGCGAAGGACAGCAGTCCGTACACCACGGCCGGGACGACCATCACGCCGAGCATCCACTGCCAGGCCTCGATGCCGCCGATCTTGCCGCGCTGGTCGCCGTCGGCGAGGTGGAGGATGCCCCAGTTGACGAGCTGGGACAGGGCGATGCCGACGACGATCGCGGCCTGCTGGAAGGAGGCCAGACGGCCCCGGTACGCGGGCGGGGCGACCTCGGCTATGTAGGCCGGGCCGATCACGGAGGCCATGCCGATGCCGATACCGCCGAGCACCCGCCACACGGCCAGGTCCCACAGGGCGAAGGGCAGGGCCGAGCCGATGGCGCTGATGGTGAAGAGCACGGCGGCGATCTGCATGACGCGGATCCGGCCGATGCGGTCGGCGACCCGGCCGGCGATGGCGGCGCCGATGGCCGAGCCGATCAGGGCGATGGCCACGACCTGGGCGAGCGCCGCGGAGCCGATGTCGTAGCGGCCGCGGATGGCCTCGACCGCTCCGTTGATCACCGAGCTGTCGTAGCCGAAGAGAAAGCCGCCCATCGCGGCGGCGGCGGTGATGAAGATGACACGGCCAAGGGGGGCCGGCCGGGCCTGGCGGCCCGCGGACCCCGGTGCCTGCACGGTGGTGGTCAACGTGAACTCCTGTGGCCATCCGGCAGCGCTGCCGGACGTGGGGGGCCTTCCAGAGGAGGCTCGGCCGAGTAGGTCGGCCACCACTTGAAGGTAAAAGCGACGTTGCAGAGACTATGCCTTCAAGTTTCGAAGTCAATGGGATGTGACGAAGCAGTCATCACAGGTGGATTGAGGGCTCACGGACGCACTTGATCGAATGAGTTCAAGTGTTGAAGCGCTTACCGCAGCCTCTGGCTGATGACCTTCGAGACCCCGTCGCCCTGCATGGAGACCCCGTACAGCGCGTCGGCGACCTCCATGGTCCGCTTCTGGTGGGTGATCACGATCAGCTGGGAGCTCTCCTGCAGCTCCTCCATGATCCGGATCAGCCGCTGCAGATTGGTGTCGTCCAGCGCCGCCTCGACCTCGTCCATGACGTAGAACGGGCTCGGCCGCGCCTTGAAGATCGACACCAGCAGCGCCACGGCGGTCAGCGACCGCTCCCCGCCGGACAGCAGCGACAGCCGCTTGACCTTCTTGCCCGGCGGTCTGGCCTCCACGTCCACGCCCGTGGTCAGCATGTTCTCCGGGTCGGTGAGCAGCAACCGGCCCTCGCCGCCCGGGAACAGCCGTGAGAAGACGCCCTCGAACTCGCGCGCCGTGTCCCGGTATGCCTCCGTGAACACCTGCTCGACGCGCTCGTCCACCTCCTTGACCACCTGCAGCAGATCCGCCCGCGTCTTCTTCAGGTCCTCCAGCTGCTCACTCAGGAACTGATGCCGCTCCTCCAGCGCCGCGAACTCCTCCAGCGCCAGCGGGTTGACCTTGCCCAGCTGCTGGTACGCGCGCTCGGCGGCCCGAAGCCGCTTCTCCTGCTGCGCCCTGACGTAACGCACCGGCTGGTTGCGCGGATGCTCTGGATCTTCCGGCAGCACCTCACCCTCGGCGGGCGGGGACGGCGGCACCAGCTGGTCCGGGCCGTACTCGGCGATCAGCCCGGCCGGCTCGACGCCCAGCTCCTCCAGCGCCTTCGTCTCCAGCTGCTCGATCCGCAGCCGCTTCTCGGCACCCAGCACCTCGCCCCGGTGCACCGAGTCGGTCAGCTTGTCCAGCTCGCCCTTGAGCTCACGCCCGTGGTTGCGCTCGGCGACCAGCTCGCGCTCCCGCTCCGCCTTCGCCCGCTCGGCCGCGTCCCGCTCCTGCTCCGCCCGCACCAGCGAGACCTCGACATGCGCCAGCAGCTGCCGGGCGCCCGAGGCCACCGCCGAGGCCACGGTCGCCTCATGCCGCAGCCGCGCCCGGCGCTGCTCCGCACGCGCCCGCGCCTCGCGCTCGGCGCGCGCGCCCCGATCGAGCGCGTCCGCCCGCCCCGCGAGCCCCTTGACCCGCTCCTCATGCGTACGGACCTGGAGCCGCGCCTCCATCTCGGTCTGCCGGGCGTTCGCCCCGTCGGCCGCCAGCCGATCCCGTACGGAGGTGTCCGGCTCTTCCTCGCCAGGCTCCTCCTCGGCGACGATCAGCCGCTCGGCCAGTTCCTCGGCCTCCTCCGTGGCCCTGGTCAGCGCCTCCTCCGCCTTGGCCGCGGCCGCGGTCATCCGCTCGGCCTCGCCCGCCGCGGCCCGCGCCTGCCCGCCCAGCCGCCCCAGCGACTGGGCGACCTGCGACTTCTCGCGATCGGCCGCGCTACGCCGGGCCGCCAGCTCCTCGACCCGCGCCGCGCACTCGGCCCGCCGCTCCGCCGCCGCCCGCTGCCCGTCGGTCAGCTCCTCGCACCGTACGGCGAGCTCCTTCAGCTCCGCCGCCGCCTCGTCGACCGAGGCCTGCACCTCCAGCAGACTGGGCGCCCCGGCGGAGCCGCCCTGGGCGAAGTGCGCCCCGAGCAGATCGCCCTCGGCGGTCACCGCCGTCAACTCCGGCCGCCGCTCGACCAGTTCCTCGGCGTCCTCCAGCGTCCCGACCACCACGACGTCCCGCAGCAGCCACCGCACGGCCGACAACAACCCCCCGGGCCCACTCACGAGCTCCGCAGCGCGCGGTGCCCCGATGTCTGTGTCCGGCCCGGCTGTATCGGTCGCCGACGCCGCCCGGCCCTCGTCGGGCCCGTACGCCGTCCCGTCCCCGGGCTCCCCGGGTCTGGCGCCCGGAACCGTGATGCCCGCGTCCGCGCGCGCCCCCTGGCCGTCCGCGCCGCCTTCGGCGGGGTGCGGCAGGCGTACGGAGCCGAGCTGACCGACCGTCGGACCGCCCAGCGCGCCGGCTCCGGCGGCCGCGCCGTCCGTCGGGTGCTCGCCGGGGCCGTCGTGGCCCGTTCCCGAGCCGTTCGTCTCGGCCGGTCCGCCGGCCGCCGGCACCGCAACCCGGGCGTGCCCGGCCGGTGCGGCCGCCGCCGGGGCGCCGAGGAGGAGCGCCGCGCGGCCCGCGTCCTGTTTACGGAGGAGGCGGATGGCCTCCGCCGCGGTCCGGGGGTCCTCGACGGCGATCGCGTCGGCCGCGGCGCCGAGGGCCGCGGCCACGGGGACCTCGAAGCCGGGGGCGACCGTGAGGAGTTCGGCGGCCGGGCCGAGGAGGCCGGTCAGCCGGTCGGCGGAGCCGAGCAGGGCGCCCGTACCGTCCTTTCGGCGCAGCCCCAGGGCCAGCGCGTCATGGCGGGCGGCGGTCGCGGCGCGTTCGCGTTCGGCCGCGGTCAGGGCCTCGCGGGCCGCCCGGTGCGCGGTCTCCGCCTCGGACAGCTCCCGTTTGGCGGCTTCATGGCGCTCCGCCAGTTCCGCGTCGCCCGCGTCCAGTCCGTCCACTTCGGCCTGGAGCTGTTCGTACTCCTCCTGCGCGGCGGCCGCCCGCTGCCGCGCCTCGTCGCGGGCGACGGCCAGCCGGTCGATCTCGGCCCGGGCCGAACCCGCCCGGCCCCGGGCGGCGTTCACCTGGCCCTGTAGCCGGGCCAGCCCCTCGCGGCGGTCGGCGATGGCGCGGGCCGCGTCCTTCAGACTGCGCTCCTCGAGGGCCAGCTCGCGCTCCAGCTCGGCCCGGTGTGTGACCGTATCGTCCAGCGCCCGGCTCGCCGCCTCCAGCGCGGCCTCCAGCTCCGCCTCCTGCTCGCGGATCCGGGCCGCCTCGCGCTCCATGTCCTCCGGGTCGCGGCCGCGCCGCTCCTCGTCGGGGGCGGAGGTGGCGCTCTTGATCCGGGCGTCGGCCAGGCTGATCGTGCCGCGCACCCGCTCGGCGAGCTGCGAGAGCTCGTACCAGGTCTGCTGGGCGTCCCGCAGCCGCGGCGCCAGCTGCCGGACCTGCTCCTCCAGCGCCGCCTCCCGCTGCTGCGCGGTGCGCAGCTCGGCCTCGGCGGTCTCCTTGCGCTGCTTGAGCGCGGCCTCGTCGGCGATCTCGGTGCGCAGCGCCTCGCGCATGGTCACCAGGTCGTCGGCGAGCAGCCGCAGCCGGGCGTCGCGCAGATCAGCCTGGATGACGGCGGCCCGCCGGGCGACCGCGGCCTGCCGCCCGAGCGGTTTCAGCTGGCGCCGAAGCTCGTCGGTGAGGTCCTGGACCCGGGCGAGGTTGGCCTGCATGGCGTCGAGCTTCCGCAGCGCCTTCTCCTTGCGCTTGCGGTGCTTGAGTACGCCCGCGGCCTCTTCGATGAAGGCGCGGCGCCCGGTCGGATCGGCGTGCAGGACGGAGTCGAGTTGGCCCTGGCCGACGATGACGTGCATCTCGCGGCCGATGCCGGAGTCGGAGAGCAGCTCCTGGATGTCCAGGAGGCGGCAGGTGTCCCCGTTGATCTGGTATTCGCTGCCGCCGTTGCGGAACATGATCCGCGTAATGGTGACTTCGGCGTATTCGATGGGCAGGGCGCCGTCGGAGTTGTCGATGGTGAGCGAGACCTCGGCGCGGCCGAGCGGGGGGCGGCCGGTCGTCCCGGCGAAGATGACGTCTTCCATCTTTCCGCCGCGCAGCGACTTGGCGCCCTGTTCCCCCATGACCCAGGAAAGCGCGTCCACGACATTGGACTTGCCCGAACCGTTGGGGCCGACGACGCAGGTGATACCCGGCTCGAAGCGGAGCGTCGTGGCGGAGGCGAAGGATTTGAAGCCTCGGAGGGTCAGGCTCTTGAGATGCACGCCTTTGGACTCTACCTCCCGTGTCTCACCCGGCACCGTCCATCGGCCGTGGCGCCACGAGGTCGCCGTTGGCTTCTCTCGGCTTCTCTGAGCTTCTCTCGGTGTTTCTCAGTGTTTCTCGGTTCTTCGCGTTCTCGCGGTTTCTTCTCGGTTTCGCCGCTCAGGGGGTGGGGCACATCAGACGGTAAGGGAAGCGCGGCCGGCCGCCGCGGAAACGACGAAGGGACGCCGTCGGCGTCCCTTGCAGATTCTCAAGCGGCTGACGGTGCAGCCCGACCGGCCCGGAAGCCGGGTCAGGCGAGCGCAGGCTCCGCCTGGGGTACGTCGATGCTTTCGAGCAGCGAGTCGCCGTGGTGAGCGGCGGCGGACAGAGCGTCGTTCTCGGCCTGGATCCGAATGAGCTCGGATTCAAGGTCCTGGACGCGCTGCTGAAGCCGTCGCATCTCGGCGAGGACTCGGGGGTCGGAGCCGCCGACGTAACCGAGAAGCGCCTTTGCCATGATGGATGGTCCTCCACACTGAGTGACCGCGACCGAAGCGGTGGTGGGTCGTGAGGGATTTCGCACCCGCGATGCCTGCCGTTACTACCGTGCTGAGTGGCAAACAGTTAAGGTGCGCGGGGCTTCCAGCGTCTCACCAAATGGTTTGAGGGTCAACACGATCACAGGCCGACGGGACCCCTGCGGCCGGGGGCATATCGAGCGGCGAGAAGCGCCGAGCCCACATCGATCAGGCCGTCGAAGCGAAGGGATCATCCCTTACGCGGCAGCCTTCCACGGACCGGCCGCATTGGCAACCATCAGCCTCTTTCCGCTCACGCGCGGTGTAAAAAGCCCGCCCGGCGCGGGGTCGCGGCGGGCGGGTGCGGCGGGGTGGCTCAGCGGATCTCGAAGGTCTCGTAGCCGCCCTTGGGTGTGTCCCAGATCTCGGTCACGCCGTCGACGCGGCCGGGCGTGTCGTCGCTCCGCAGCCAATCGAGCAGCTGTTCGCAGTTCATGCGTTCGCCTTCGGCGACGATCTGGACCCGTCCGTCGGACAGATTGGAGGCGAACCCGGCCAGCCCTCCGATGCGCAAGGCGTTTGCCCTGGTGAACCAGCGAAAACCGACCCCCTGGACCCGACCGCGGACCCACGCGGTGAGGCGCACTCTCTCGTTCATGGCTGGCACGCTAGCGGAGCAATTTGCTCCCCGGACACCTCAGCCACCCCCGCGATGGCGTACAGTCCCGGCTCAACGCAGTACTCACTCGTACGAGTGACGCATGTGACCCCGATCTTGCAAGGAAGGCAGGAGATGGGCCGCCATCGACGATCTGCCCTCGGATCCGCGCCGACACCCCCCGCTCCCGGCGCAGGGCGCCACCGAGGAGCCCGCCGAAGCCATCTGGCACCGGTGCGGACCGGATTGCTGAGTGTTTCCGCCGCCGTCGCGGTAGGCGCGGTTGCCATGGCCGCCGGGCTGCTGCCGGGAGGGCCGACCCTTAGCGGAAGCAACGACCCGGCCGGAGGCGTGCGCGCCGACGCCCCGCCGGGCTCCGCCCTGGAGACGCAGGGCTCCCCCTCGACATCGCCGGTGGACCGCGGTACGACCCCCGCGGACCGTGGCAACGACCGACCGCAAGCGCCGTCCACGTCCCCCTCGAAGACCCCGGGCAAGCCCTCCGCCACGCCCTCCACCCCTTCGAAGCAGCCGGGCTCCTCGGACTCCGGCCAGGCGAACGGGAACGGAAAGGGCAACGGGAACGGAAACGGGAAGGCGAACGGCCACGGGAACGGCAAGGGGAACGGAGGTTCGGGCGGCAAGGGCTCCTCCTCGTCCCAGAAGCCCACCACGCCCCCCGGCCAGAGCGAGGACCCCAACACGCCGGGGAACTCCGAGAAGACCGCCGCACAGGAGGTCCTGGCGCTGGTCAACCAGGAGCGGTCGAAGGTCGGCTGCGAGCCGGTGACCGCGGACCGGAAACTGTCCCAGCTGGCCCAGGACTTCACCGACGACATGGCCCTGCGGGGCTTCTTCGACCACCTCGACCCGGACGGCGACACCCCCTGGGAGCGAGCGGAGCAGGTCGGCATCCTGAACCTGGGCGGGGAGAACATCGCCCGCGGCCAGCAGGACGCGCAGGCCGTGATGGATTCCTGGATGAACAGCGCCGGCCACCGCGCCAACATCCTCAACTGCACCTACAAGACCCTGGGCGTCGGTGTGAACTTCGGGGACGGGGACGGCCCCTGGTGGACGCAGGACTTCGGCTACTGAGCCGGTCCTGAGCCGCCGGGCCGCGCCGAGCCGCCGGGCCGCGCCGACACACCGGCCCGCGCCGGCCCCGCCTCGCCCACCCCCTCGCCCGCCGGGTCAGGCGGCGAGGGCGGCGCGCCCCGCGACGGCGATCTTCGCGCTCTCGGCGATCCGGCGGCCGAGGTGCTCGGCGGTGGCCACGTCGGCCTTGTGCACCGCCTCCGGGCCCTCGTCCACGTTCGTCTGGGCGGCGGCACCCAGGAAGACCCCGAGGCGGTTGAGGTCGTTCTCGGAGGCGGCCGAGCTGTTCCAGCCCGGGTGCAGACCGAGGTTCACCCAGTTCATCCCGTGCTGGGCGGCGAGCACGGTGAAGAACTGCAGGGTGTGCACCTTGTCGCCGCTCTTGGACCCCGAGTTGGTGAAGCCGGCCGCGAGCTTGTCCTTCCACGCCTGGGTGAACCAGCGCTGGGAGGACTGCTCGGCGAAGGCGTGGAAGGCGCCGGACGCGGTGCCCATGTAGGTGGGCGAGCCGAAGACGATCGCGTCCGCGGCGTCGAGCAGGCCCCACTGCTCCTCGGTGATCTCATCGACCTTGATCAGGTGAACGGTGGCGCCCGCGGCGTCCGCTCCGGCGCGGACGGCCTCGGCGAGGACGGCGGTGTGCCCGTGGCCGGAGTGGTAGGCGACGGCGATGACGGGGGTGGTCACGGTATGAGCTCCTGAGGTCGGGCGTACGTGCACGGTGGAATGTTGCGTGCACGGTGGAATGTCCGGACCAGAAAAGCACTAACTTTTGGAAAGCGCAACCCGCCGGTGAGCGCTGCGCTCAAGTATGCTCATGACATGGAGAGCGACTGCGCCACGCCGACGAGCACCGAAACGGCGAGCGACGACCTGGCCTTCAACGTGTTCGCCCGCGCCTGCCCCTCCCGCGGCACGCTGGAGCACATCACCGGCAAGTGGGGCGGCCTGACCCTGGGGGCGCTCAAGGAGGGCAGCTTCCGGTTCAACGAGCTGCGCCGCCGGGTCGACGGCGTCAGCGAGAAGATGCTGTCCCAGACGCTGCACGCGCTGGAGCGCGACGGCCTGGTGCACCGCGAGGCGCAGCCGACCAACCCCCCGCGCGTGGACTACGAGCTGACCCCGCTGGGCCACGCCGTCGCCGAGCGGCTGCTGGCGCTGATCGGCCTCGTCGAGGAGCGTATGCCAGAGGTGCTGACTGCCCAGGTGCGCTACGACGAGGAGCGCGGCACCGCGGTACGGGGCGCCACGGCCGGAAGCGCCGGGGCCGCCGGGCGCGGCGGACGCTGACAGCGCGGGCAGAAGTAGCTGGAGCGGTTCATCCACGGGCGGCGGCGCATCGGCGTGGCACAGCGGCGGCACGGCTCGTTCTCCCGGCCGTACGCGTCCAGGGAGCGCTCGAAGTAGCCCGACTCGCCGTTCACATTGACGTAGAGGGAGTCGAAGCTGGTGCCGCCGACCGCCAGCGCGGCGTTCATGACATCGCGCACATGGTCGAGGAGTTCGACGCTGCGCGGGCGGGTGAGGGTGGCCGTCGGCCGGTCGTAGTGCAGCCGGGCGCGCCACAGCGCCTCGTCGGCGTAGATGTTGCCCACCCCGCTGATCAACGACTGGTCGAGCAGCGCCCGCTTGAGGGTGGTGCGGCGACGGCGCAGCGCGGTGTGGAAGGCGGCCTCGTCGAACGCCGGGTCCAGCGGGTCGCGGGCGATATGCGCGATCGCGGCCGGCAGCCCGTCCACGGCGCCCTCGACCGTCTCGTGCAGTGAGAGGCCGCCGAAGGTGCGCTGGTCGACGAAGCGCAGCTCGGTGCCTATGGAGTCGTTGAAGCGCACCCGGATGCGCAGATGCTTCTCGTCCGCGGCGCCGTGCGGCTGGACGAGCAGCTGGCCGCTCATGCCGAGGTGCGCCAGCACCGACTCGTCGGCGTCCTCCAGCGGCAGCCATAGATACTTGCCGCGGCGGCGGGCCACCCCGGCGCGGCGGCCCTTCAGCCGGGCGGCGAAGTCCTCCCCGCCCCCGAGGTGACGGCGCACCGCGCGCGGGTGCAGCACCTGCACTTCGGCGACCGTACGGCCGCTGACCCAGCGCTCCAGACCACGGCGGACCACCTCGACCTCAGGCAGCTCGGGCAACGGGGGCCTCCTTGGCCGACGCCCTCGCCCTCCCCGCGACCGGAGCCCGGTCGCGGGGAGGGCGAGGAGGGTTGATCAGTGTGCCGTCGGGGCCGCCGTATCGGCGGCCTCGCCGTCCGAGGCCGCGGCGGTGCCCTCGGCCGTGGCCGCTTCGGCCTTGGCCTTGGCCTCGTCCGCAGCGGCGCGGATCGCGCGCCAGGCGGCCTCCGCCGCCTGCTGCTCGGCTTCCTTCTTGCTGCGGCCGGTGCCGGTGCCGTACGCGACACCACCGACGCGGGCGGCAGCCGTGAAGGTCTTCTCGTGGTCGGGTCCGGTCTCGGAGACCAGATACTCCGGCACTCCAAGGCCCTCGGTGGCGGTCAGCTCCTGGAGGCTGGTCTTCCAGTCCAGGCCCGCGCCCAGGTTCGAGGACCTGTCGATCAGCGGGTCGAAGAGCCGGTGGACCAGCTCCGCGGCGGCGTCAAGCCCCTGGTCGAGGTAGACGGCGCCGATCACCGCTTCGAGGGTGTCGGCGAGGATGGATGCCTTGTCCCGTCCCCCGGTGCCCTCTTCGCCCCGGCCGAGCCGGATGAAGGCGCCGAGGTCGAGGCCGCGCCCCACCTCGGCCAGCGCACGCGAGTTGACCACGGCGGCCCGCAACTTGGCCAGCTGGCCTTCGGGCAGGTCGGGGTGGATGCGGTACAGCGTGTCGGTGACCACCAGGCCGAGCACGGAGTCGCCCAGGAACTCCAGGCGCTCGTTGGTGGGCAGCCCGCCGTTCTCGTACGCGAAGGAGCGGTGGGTCAGCGCACGCACCAGAAGGGCGGACTCGAGCTGATACCCGAGCCGCCCTTCCAGAATCGTGTGGGACGAGGCCGTGTCCGCCTGGGCCGTTTCTCCCGCTCGCTTACGGGGAGTCGTGTTGGCGTCCGACATAGAGCCTGTCACCCGCCGATCAGACCTCGAGGACCTGGCGGCGGTTGTAGGTGCCGCAGCTCGGGCACGCGATGTGCTGCAGCTTCGGCTCGTGGCAGCGCTCGCACGCCACCAGGGTGGGGACCGCAGCCTTCCACTGCGACCGGCGGTGGCGCGTGTTGCTGCGCGACATCTTCCGCTTCGGAACAGCCACGGCTACTTCTCCTGTGAGTCATCCCCGCGCGAGCGGGGTGCGTTGTCCTTCTCGCCGTCCGAGGTGGCCTCGGCGAGTCCCTGCAGTGCCGCCCAACGGATGTCGACGGCGTCGTGATGGTGGTCGGGGTCGTCCTCGAGCCGCGCTCCGCATTCGGCGCACAGCCCGGGGCAGTCCTCCCGGCACACCGGCTGCAGCGGCAGTGCCAGCACCACCGCGTCCCGCAGCACGGGTTCGAGGTCGAACAGATCGCCCTCGAGGAAGAATGTGTCCTCCTCCTCGGCGTCGTCGCCGGTGTCCGCGGGGCGGCTCCGGTCGTCGGCGTCGGGGTAGGAGTACATCTCCTGGAAGTCCGCTTCGAGCTCCCGCTCCAGCGGCTCCAGACACCTTACGCACTCCCCTGTCAGCGGTGCACGGGCGGTGCCTGTGACAAGCACACCCTCCATGACCGATTCCAGGCGGAGGTCGAGCTCCACGGTCGCGCCCTCCCGTACCCCGATGACCTCGATACCGAGGTCCTTGGGGGCCGGGACCGAACGGGAGAGCCTTTTGAGCGCACCTGGCCGACGGCCCAGCTCGCGTGTGTCGAACACGAGAGGGGCACGGTGGTCGAGGCGGGCGTTCAGGGCTTCCTGCTTTCTACGGCTGCGGCAGGCCACCCGACGCTGGTACGACGAAACGGGCAGCCGAGATCGCGGACGTACGCGCGACCGAACAGCCAGGATACTGGACCAGCCGCCATAGACCCAATCCGCCCCCGGGGCTGTGGATAAGGTCCGGCCGGGCTCAGCGGCCCTGCTCGTACTGACGCAGCTGGTCCAGGTCGATCATGCTGGTGTCGAACAGGCTGGTCTCGTCGAGGGCCGCGGCCGGCAGCTGGGCCTGCTGCTGAGGCTGGTGCGGCTGGTGCTCGAGCTGCTGCTGAGGCTGGAGCGGGGACTGCTGTTCGGGGGCGTAGCCGCTCGGGTCGTAGCCCTGGGGCTGCTGCTGCCAGCCGTACGCGTCCTGCTGCTGATAGCCGCCCTGGGCCGCCGCGTACGGGTCCTGCTGCTGGACGTAACCCTGCTGCTGGTAGCCGTACGCGTCCTGCTGCTGATAGCCGGCCGTCGCCGCGTAGTACGAGGCGTCCGGCGCCGCTTCGGGCCGCGCCGTGGACAGCTGCGCCTGGGACTGGGCGAGATCCGCGAGGTAGTCGTCGTCGCTGGCCTGGTGGCCCAGCGGGGTGGCGGCGTCCTGGGCGGCCAGATGGGCGCCCAGCTCGTCGATCGCCCGGGCCCCGAGCAGCTTCTGCCGGCCCCGGCCGACCGCCTCCAGCGTCTTGCTGAGCACCGCCGAGACCGCGCCGAGCTTGGTGTCCACGTAGTCGTCGGCGCGCTGCTGCAGCATTTGAGGGTCGGCGCTGCGCTCCGGGCCGTCCTCCAGCTGCCCCGCCGCCCCGTCCTGCTCCCCGCCCACGGCGCGGCCCAGCATCTTCTCGCGGCCGCGGTCGACGGAGCCGATGGTCTTGGTCAGCACGACCTCGAAGTTGGCGAGTTTGGAGTCGACGTAGTCGTCGGCCTCGGCACGGATCTCCTCGGCCTCCCGGCGGGCCTCCTCCAGGATCCGGTCGGCCTCCTCCTGGGACTTCCTGGCGACTTCGGTGTCCGAGACCAGCGAACCCCGGTGGGCGTGCGCGGACTGGATGATCCGCTCGGCCTCCTGGCGGGCCTCCTCGACCATCCGCTCACGGCCGCCGATCACGTCCTGAGCCTGGGCGAGGGAGTCGGGGAGAGCGGCGCGCACCTCTTCGAGCATGGCGAGCAGCTCGGCGCGGTTGATCACGCACGAGGCCGACATGGGCATGGACCGGGCGTTGCCGACGGTGTCGACGATCTCGTCGAGCTTCTTCTGCACGTCCACCTTGGGTGCTCGCCACTCTCTCTTGACGGACTTGACGGAACTGGAGGGAACTTGACGCAACGAACAGGGCGGCCTGGAACGGCCGGGCACGACTGTACGGCCAGCGGGCCCCGCCCGACACCCGTCGGCCCGGCCGTCAGCGGGTCAGCGCCGGCCGAGCCGCTCGGTCAGGGCATCGAGCACCACCGGGGGCACCAGATGGGAGACGTCCCCGCCCCAGGTCGCGACCTCCTTGACCAGGCTGGAGGAGAGGAAGCTGTAGGTGGGGTTGGTGGGCACGAACAGCGTCTCCACCCCCGAGAGGCCGTTGTTCATCTGGGCCATCTGCAACTCGTAGTCGAAGTCGCTGACCGCCCGCAGCCCCTTGACGATGGCTGGGATCTCGCGCTCCTTGCAGAAGTCCACGAGAAGGCCGTGGAAGGCCTCCACCTGAACGTTCCCGTACTCGGCGGTGACCTGGCGGAGCAGGTCCATCCGCTCGTCCACGGTGAACATGCCTTGTTTGGACTTGTTGATCATCACGGCGACGTAGACGACGTCGTACAGCTTGGACGCACGGGCGATGATGTCGAGGTGCCCATTGGTGACGGGGTCGAAGGACCCCGGACAGACTGCGCGGCGCACTGGTGGTTCCTCGCTCTCGGGTCCGGTCATGACGCGTTGTCGCACGTCGAGGCGGCGCGACCGTACCAAAGCGTGCCCTCGCCGTAGCGACGGGCCCGCAAGCCCTCGAAACCGGCAGGCCACCCGAAATCTCCGCCTCGCGTGCTCCGCTCCACCGTGGCCAGAGCGTCGGGCGCGAGCCACCGGTTACCGGCGAGTGTGAGCAGTATCTCCCGCAGTTCCTCGTCGGCGACCGCGTACGGCGGGTCCAGGAACACCACGTCGTACGGGCCGCTCGCGGGGGCCGGTCCGGCGATGGCCTGCTCGGCCCGGCCCGTGCGCAACTCGGCGCCGGGGAGGCCGAGCGCCCGGATGTTCGCCCGGATGGTGCGGGCGGCACGCGCGTCGGACTCCACCAGCAGCACATGCTCCGCGCCGCGCGAGAGCGCTTCCAGGCCGACCGCGCCCGAGCCGCCGTAGAGGTCGAGCACCCTGGCCCCGCTCAGCGAGCCCAGCAGCGACTCCCAGGTGGAGAAAAGACCTTCGCGCGCCCGGTCCGAGGTCGGTCGGGTGCCGTTTCCCGGCGGCACTGCCAGGCGGCGGCCGCCGGCGGCTCCGGCGATCACGCGGGTCATCGGTGACGCAGTCCTTCGCGGTGGGAGGGGCAGCGGCGGGCCGTACGAGGCCGCTGTCCCTCCACAATATGGCGTCCCGGCCCGTGCTTCCGGCCTCAGATCCCGGCCGGCTCATGCCGATCGCCCCTCAGCCCTTATCCAGGTACTCCTCGCGCTCCTCGTCCAGGAACGCGTCCAGCGCCGTACGCAGCTCCGGGTATCCGGCCAGTTCGGGGTCGGCCGCGACGACCGCCGCCGCCTCCTCCCGGGCCGCCGCGATGACCTCCTCGTCGTCGATGACCGCGAGCACCCGCAGCGAGGAGCGGGCCCCGGACTGGGCCTGCCCCAGCACATCGCCCTCGCGCCGCTGCTCCAGGTCGATCCGGGAAAGTTCGAAGCCGTCCAGCGTGGCCGCGACCGCGCCCAGCCGGGCGCGGGCCGGGCTGCCCTCCGGCATCTCGCTCACCAACAGGCACAGCCCGGCGGCCGAGCCACGGCCGACGCGGCCGCGCAGCTGGTGCAGCTGCGAGACGCCGAAGCGGTCGGCATCCATGATCACCATGGCGGTGGCATTGGGGACGTTGACGCCGACCTCGATGACCGTCGTGGCGACCAGGACGTCCACCTCGGCCGCGGCGAAGCGGCGCATCACTTCGTCCTTGGCCTCCGGCTGCATCCGGCCGTGCAACACCTCCACGCGCAGATCCCGCAGCGGGCCCTTGGCCAGCTGCTCGGCGATGTCGAGGACCGCGAGCGGCGGCCGCTTCTCGGCCTCGTCCTCGGGGGACTTGGCCGGAGACTTGCCTGGCGGCTTGGCCGACTTGCGCGCCGCGCCCTTGGGTTCGGCCCCCTCGTCCCCGTTGTCCTCGCCCATCTCGTCGCCGATCCGCGGGCACACCACATACGCCTGGTGGCCGGCCGCCACCTCCTCGCGCACCCGCTCCCACGCCCGCGCCAGGAAGTGCGGCTTGTCCTTCGCGGGCACCACATGGGAGGCGATCGGGGAGCGTCCGGCCGGCAGCTGGTCCAGCACGGAGGTCTCCAGATCGCCGAATACGGTCATGGCGACGGTCCGCGGGATGGGCGTGGCCGTCATCACCAGCAGATGCGGCGGCTGCTTGCCCTTGGAGCGCAGGGCGTCGCGCTGCTCCACGCCGAAGCGGTGCTGCTCGTCGACCACGACCAGGCCCAGATCGTTGAACTGGACCTTGTCCTCGATCAGCGCATGGGTCCCGACCACGATCCCGGCCTCGCCGGTGACCAGGTCCAGCAGCGCCTGGCGCCGGGCCGCGGCACCCATGGAACCGGTCAACAGCACGACCTTGGTGCCCTGTTCCGAGCCGCCCAGCATGCCGCCCTCGGCCAGATCGCCCATCATCTCGGTGATCGAGCGGTGGTGCTGCTGGGCCAGCACCTCGGTGGGCGCGAGCATCGCGGCCTGTCCCCCGCTGTCCACGACGCCCAGCATCGCGCGCAGCGCGACCATGGTCTTTCCGGAGCCGACTTCCCCCTGCAGCAGCCGGTGCATGGGGTGGTCGGTGGCGAGGTCGGCGAAGATCTCCCGGCTGACGCTCTGCTGGCCGTCGGTGAGGGTGAACGGCAGCCGCTCGTCGAAGGCGTCCAGCAGGCCGCCCTCGGCCGGGGCGCGTGGCACGGCGGGCAGTTGGGCGTCGGCGTGGCGCCGCCGGGCGAGGGCCACCTGGAGCACGAAGGCCTCGTCCCACTTGAGGCGGTCCCGGGCCACCGCGATATCCGTCTTGGTGCGCGGCCGGTGGATCTTCAGCAGCGCCTCGGGGAGCTCGGCCAGCCCGCGGCCGAGCCGCAGGCTCTCGGGCAGCGCGTCGACCAGGCCGTCCCAGCCGGTGGCCTCCAGGCTGTCGAGCAGCGTCCCGACGGCCTTCTCGATCTTCCAGGACTCCAGCTGGGCGCAGGCGGGGTACAGCGGCCGCAGTTGGTTGGCCCACGCCTCCACGGCCGCCGCGCCGTCGTCCTTGCCGAGCATTTCGTACGCGGGGTGGGCCAGCTGGCGCACATTGCGGAAGACGCCGACCTTGCCCGCGAACATGCCCCGGCGGCCGGGCAGCAGCTCCTTCTGCGCCGCGAAGACCCCGCGGCCGAAGAAGACCAGCTGGAGGCGGCCGCTGCCGTCGGTGAGGGTGACCTCCAGGCGCTGTTTGGTGCCGCGGTCGAATTTGTGCACGCGGGCGTCGGCGACCTGCGCGACGACCGTCACATGCTCGTCGAGGGGCAGGTCGGACAGCCGGGTCAGCTCGCCGCGCTCGGCGTACCGCCTCGGGTAGTGGTGCAGCAGATCGCCGACCGTGTGCAGGTCGAGGTGGTCGGCCATCACCTTCGCGGTGTTGCCGCCGAGCACTTTCTTCAGAGGTTCATCCAGCGCGGGCACGCTGTCCATTGCACACCACCGCACTGACAAGCGGGGTCACCCCACCCCAGGATGTGCGGGCCGCGCTGACTTTTCGATCTGTTCGCTGCCTACTGTTCGCTGCCCACTGTTCGCTGCCTATTCGATGCCTATGATCAGCGGCACGCCCGGCTGGCCGCCGTGGTAGATCACCGTGTCGACCGCGAAGTGCCCGTCCCGTACGTGGCGCTCCAGGTGCTCGGCGACGCCGTCGGGGACGTCCGCGCCGACCACCAGCGTGACCAGTTCGCCGCCCGCGGCCAGCATCCGGTCCAGCACGGTCTCGGCCGTGCCCGCGATACCGTCGCCGATCACCGCCACATCGCCGTCGATCAGCCCGAGCACGTCTCCCGCCTGGCACACCCCGGCCATGGTCCAGGACTGTCGCTCGGCGACGGCCAGTTCGGCGTAGCGGGTGGCGCCCGCGGCGGAGGTCATGGCCACGACGTCCTCGTCGAAGCTGCGGCCCGGCTCGTGCACGGCGAGCGCGGCGAGGCCCTGGACCGGGGAGCGGGTGGGGATGACCGCCACCCGTACGCCCTCGGCACGGGCCTGGGCGGCGGCGGCAGCGGCCGTGTGGCGCAGTTCGGCGTCGTTGGGCAGCAGGACGACCTCCCGGGCGCGGGCCCGGCGTACGGCCTGGGCCAGCTCGCCCGCGGCCAGGCGCTCCCCGGGGCGTGCGGCGACCGTGGTCGCGCCGGCCTCGGCGCACAGCGTGGCCAGGCCCTCGCCGGGGACCACCGCGACCACGGCGCGCGCCGCGCGGTCCGCACGGGCGCCAGGGGGCTCCTGGGCGCCCGGCCGGTCCGGCAGCTGCCCGGTGTCTTCCGTGCGGGGGCGGGGGTAGGGCTCGTCGGCGTGGGCCCGGCGGGCGGCGGCCGTGCCGAAGTGGGTGATGCGGACGCGGTGCGGACGGCCCGCCTCGATGCCCGCCTCCACGGCCGCGCCCGCGTCGTCCACATGGACGTGCACATTCCACAGTCCGTCGCCGCCGACGACCACCAGGGAGTCGCCGAGCGCGTCCAGCCGGTCACGGAGCCGGGCGACGGCCGTCTCGTCCGCCTCCAGCAGATAGGTCACCTCGAAGGCGGGTCCGCCACCCGGCCCTTCGCCCACGGAGCCCACGGAGCCGTCGGTTCCGGCCGCGTGCCCGGCGGCCGGGCAGCCGTCGGGGGCCGCGACGGGCCCGGCGGCGGGGGGTCGGCCCGCGGCGGCCGGCGGTCGGCCCGATACGGCCTCGGCGAGCGCGCCGAGGACGACCACCAGGCCGTAGCCGCCCGCGTCGACGACGCCCGCGCGGGCGAGCACCCCGAGCTGGGCGGGGGTGGCCTCCAGGGCGGCGCGGGCGCCCTCGTACGCGGCGCGGGCCACCGCGGCCGGCCCGCCTTCGGTGCGGGCGGCGGCGTCGGCCGCGGCCCGCGCGACGGTCAGTACGGTGCCCTCGACCGGGTGGGCCACGCCCCCGTAGGCCAGTTCGGCCGCGCGTCGCAGGGCCCGGCGCAGGCCGTCCGCCTCGCCATCAGGGCCTTCGGCCCGGCCAACCCCGCCATCGCCGTCCGCGAGGACGTCCGCCATGCCGCGCAGCAGCTGCGCCAGGATCGTGCCGGAGTTGCCGCGTGCGCCGATCAGGGCGCCGTGGGCCATGGCGCGCACCGCCTCGGGCAGGCTCGGACCGGCGGCGGGCCCCGGGGCGGCGGCGTGGCCGTCGAAGGCGGCGGTCACGGCCTGGGTGGCGGACTCGACGGTCAGGTAGAGGTTGGTGCCGGTGTCCGCGTCCGCGACCGGGTAGACGTTGATCGCGTCGATCTCCTCGCGGGCGCGGCCGAGCGCGTCCAGCGCCAGACCGCACCAGGTGCGTACCGCATCGGCGTCGAGCGTGTGCGGCACGTACGTCCTCCTCGGGAGGGCAGGGGGCGGGGCCGTCATCGCAGGGTAGTCGCCACCCGCGCCACTGACCCGGGGGCCATGGTAATTTCGAGGTAGCGGATCGGCCGTTGTATGCTGCTCCGGTTGCCCGATGCGAATCGGGCCGTTCCCCCGGCACCGCCGATCGTTCACGATCCCGGCGAGCCGGGGCTCACCGTAAGTGTCTGTCTCCTCGCGCCAGCGGGGTTGACCCGTCTTTGGAGTAACCCGTGGCTGCCAACTGCGACGTCTGCGGCAAGGGGCCGGGCTTCGGCAACAACATCTCGCACTCGCACCGCCGCACCCGCCGTCGTTGGAACCCCAACATCCAGACGGTGCGCGCTGTGGTCGGTCGGACCCCGAAGCGGCTCAACGTCTGCACCTCGTGCATCAAGGCCGGCAAGGTTTCGCGCTGACTTCCCGCGCGTTCGGGGGCGACCCCGAGCGTGTGTCGAGTGCGACCTTTCCGGTTGCCGAGCCGGTCCACCTTTGAGGTGGGCCGGCTTTTCGCATGCCCTGAGTTCCGGGATCAGTGCCACCGCCAGCCGTGATCCACCGGGCCGATCCCCCGCCCCAGCGGGAACCCGGCCGCGATCGCGCCCGTGACGTACTCCTTGGCCGCCGTAACGGCCCGCGGCACGTCCGCCCCCAGTGCCAGGTACGAGGCGATGGCGCTGGCGAGGGTGCAGCCCGTGCCGTGCGTATGGCGGTTGTCGTGCCGGGTGGCGCGCAGCCGGTGTTCCTCGGTGCCGTCGGTGAGCAGATCGACCGCGTCACCGTCCAAGTGGCCGCCCTTGATCAGCGCCCACCGCGGGCCGAATTCCAGGATCGCGTCGGCGGCCCGCCGCAGATCCCGCTCCGCCGCCACTTCCACGCCCGTCAGCTGGGCGACCTCGTCCAGGTTGGGCGTGGCCACCGTCGCGACCGGCAGCAGCCGCGTACGGACCGTGTCGAGGGCTTCGGTGGCCAGCAGGGCGTCGCCGTGCTTGGAGACCCCGACCGGGTCGACCACGACGGGGGCGGAGATATCCGCGAGCAGCCCGGCGACGGTTTCGACGAGCTCGGCGGACGCCAGCATCCCGGTTTTGACCGCCTGTACCCCGATGTCGTCGACGACGCTGCGGAACTGGGCCCGTACGGCCTCGGCGGGCAGCTCCCACGCGCCGCTCACGCCCAGCGAGTTCTGCGCCGTCACGGCCGTGATCACGCTCATGCCGTGTACTCCGAGGGCCAGCATCGCCTTCAGGTCGGCCTGGATACCGGCACCGCCGCCGGAGTCGGATCCGGCGACGGTGAGCACGCGTGGCGGGGCCACGGGTGGGTGCGGCGGGGATGCGGGGAGAGTCGCCATGTCGCCGAATCTACTCGGCGATCCACATGGGGCTGACAGGCACTTCCAGGCAACGCTTCCAGTCCGCGCTTCCAGTCGGCGCTTCTAGTCGGCGTTCTTGTCCTTGCCGAAGTGGTCCCAGCCCGCGTGCGGCCAGGGCGCGCCGTCCACGGTCACCTGCGGCAGCGCCGAGGGGTTGAGCACTTCGCCGATCACCTTCCAGCGCGCGGGCAGCTTCACATCGGGCGGGAAGGTCGCCACGATGGCGTGGTCCTCACCCCCGTTGAGCACCCACTGCAGCGGATCGACGCCCACCGCCTGCCCGATGTCGGACATCTGGGACGGAATGTCGATGTCCCCCGAGCGCAGATCGATACGGACCTTGCTGGCCTCCGCGATATGCCCGAGGTCGGCGACCAGTCCGTCGCTGACGTCGGTCATGGCGGTCGCGCCGAGCCCGGCGGCCGCAGGCCCGGCGTGGTAGGGCGGCTCCGGCCTGCGGTGTGCCTCGACGAAGGCGCGCGGCGAGCGGAAGCCGCGGGAGAGCACCGCGTGTCCGGCCGCCGACCAGCCGAGCCAGCCCGTGACCGCGACCACGTCGCCCGGCTGGGCGCCGGACCGGGTGACCGGTTCGTTGTTGCGCAGATCGCCCAGGGCGGTGATCGCCACGGTGATGGTCTCGCCGCGCACCACATCGCCGCCCACCACGGCCGCGCCCGCCACCTGGCACTCGTCGCGGATGCCGTCCATCAGCTCGGCGGGCCAGGTCACCGGGAGTTCGGCGGGCACCACCAGGCCCAGCAGCAGCGCGGTCGGCACCGCGCCCATCGCCGCGATGTCCGCGAGGTTCTGGGCGGCGGCCTTGCGGCCGACGTCATAGGCGGTGGACCAGTCGCGGCGGAAGTGCCGTCCCTCCAGCAGTACGTCCGTACTGGCCACGACCCGCCGGTCCGGCGCGGCCACGACCGCCGCGTCATCGCCGGGCCCCAGCCGCACGGCCGGGGTGGTGGTGAGCCGGGAAGTGAGCTCTCTGATGAGCCCGAACTCCCCCAACTCGCCCACGGTGCCCTTCATCCCATTGCCCCTTCGCACTTGTCGCTCGCTGCCCGCCGCGCCGCGCACGCCGCGCGGGTCTCCCCGCGCCGCTCGGCGACGCGGTACCGTGGCGTCCCTTCTCCCCACATGATCCTCGTAGCCGCCCTGGAGGTTCCGTGGTACAGGCGTACATCCTGATCCAAACCGAGGTCGGCAAGGCGTCGACCGTCGCCGACGTCATCGCCAAGATCCCTGGAGTGATACAGGCAGAGGACGTCACCGGCCCATACGACGTCATCGTGCGCGCTCAGGCCGAGACGGTCGATGAACTCGGCCGCATGGTGGTCGCGAAAGTCCAGCAAGTGGACGGCATCACGCGGACCCTGACCTGCCCCGTCGTCCATCTGTGACTCCCCGTATGCTCAACCCGTGAATTCCGCACACCGTAGCCCCACCCGAAGGATCGTCTCCACGTCCGCCGCCGCGGCGCTGCTCGTGCTGTCGGCGGCCGGGTGCTCCTTCATCGGAGGTTCGGACGGCTCACTCTCGCTCACGGTTCCCAAGCCGCCCGCGGAGACGGCCACGCTGTGCCGGGCGCTGCACAAGGAACTTCCCAAGACCGTGGAGGGGCTGAAGCAGCGCACCCCCAAGCCCGCCTCGGAGCTGACCGCCGCCTGGGGCGACCCCGCCATAAAGCTGCGCTGCGGGGTCGCCAAGCCCGCCGTCCTCACGCCCGGTGCCGAGCACTACAACCCCTACGCGCCCTCGGCCGACATCAATGGCGTGCGGTGGCTTCCCGAGCAGCAGGACGACGGCTATCGCTTCACGACCGTGCTGCGCAAGGCGTACGTCGAGGTGACGGTGCCCGGAAAGTACGCGCCGGAGGTCAACCCGCTTGTCGATCTGGCGAGCGCCGTCAAGAAGACCGTGCCGGAAGGCGTGGTCTGAGCCCGCTCGCCCCGGGCACACCGCCCGGGGCCATGGCACCGTCGGCCGGCTCTAGCGCAGCCCCGTCGGACGGCGCAGGGCGGCCTGGATGAGCCGGTCCACCAGTTCGGGGTAGCTGACCCCGCTCTCCTGCCACATCCGCGGGTACATCGAGATGGGCGTGAAGCCGGGCATGGTGTTGATCTCGTTGATCACGAATTCGCCGCTGTCCAGCAGGAAGAAGTCCGCGCGGACCAGGCCCTCGCAGGACGCCGCCTCGAACGCCCGCACCGCCAGCTCCCGCACCCGCTCGGTCTGCTCCTCGGTGAGCGGCGCGGGCACCACACCGTCCGCCGAGTCGATGTACTTCGCCTCGAAGTCGTAGAAGTCGTGGGTGGAGACCGGCGGGATCTCGGCCGGCACGCTGGCCCGCGGACCGTCCTCGAACTCCAGCACCCCGCATTCGATCTCGCGGCCGCGCAGCAGCGCCTCGACGACGATCTTCGGGTCGTGGCGCCGCGCCTCCTCGATCGCCTCCTCCAGGCCGGAGATGTCGTCGACCTTGGAGATGCCGATGGACGAGCCCGCGCGCGCGGGCTTCACGAAGACCGGCCAGCCGTGCTCGCCGGCGAAATCGACGATCTTCTTCCGGGCGGCGGCCGGGTCCTTGTCCCATTCGCGGGGGCGGATCACCTCGTACGGGCCGACCGGCAGCCCGAAGGAGACGAACACCCGCTTCATGTACTCCTTGTCCATGCCGACGGCGGAGGCGAGTACGCCCGCGCCCACATAGGGCACGCCGGACAGTTCGAGCAGCCCCTGAAGGGTGCCGTCCTCGCCATAGGGGCCGTGCAGCATGGGGAAGACCACGTCGACCTCGCCGAGCGCCTTGGGCACCGCGCCCGGCTCGGCGTAGACGACCTCGCGGTTGCCCTGGTCGACCGGGAGCAGGACCGAGCCCTCATCGGACTCGGCGAGGCCCTCGACGCTGGGCAGCTGCCGGCCCTCGATGGCCATCCGGTCGGGCTCGTCGGCGGTCAGCGCCCAACGCCCGTCCCCTGTGATCCCGATCGGCAGCACGTCGTACTTCTCGCGGTCGATGGCGCGCAGCACCGCGCCTGCGGTGACCACCGAGATGGTGTGCTCGGAGCTGCGTCCGCCGAAGACGACGGCGACGCGCAGCTTCCGCGGCTCCCCTTCGGAGGGGGGCGGGACAGGGCTGGGGGCGGGGCTCTGGCTGCTCATAACGCGTTGAGGTTACCTTGCGGTCCGGCGCCCGTCAGTGCCGCTCGGGCTTGGCGCTGCGCGACATCAGCTCTTTCAGCGCCACCAGGGGCGGTTTGCCGTCGTGGACGATGCTCACCACCGTCTCGGTGATCGGCATGTCGACGTCGTGCCGCCGGGCGAGATCGAGCACGGACTCACACGACTTGACGCCCTCCGCGGTCTGCTTGGTGGCCGCGATGGTCTCTTCCAGGGTCATGCCCCGGCCGAGGTTGGTGCCGAAGGTGTGGTTGCGGGACAGCGGCGAGGAGCAGGTGGCGACCAGGTCGCCCATGCCCGCCAGGCCCGCGAAGGTGTGCGCGTCGGCGCCCATGGCCAGCCCCAGCCGGGTCGTTTCGGCCAGGCCCCGGGTGATCAGCGACGCCTTGGTGTTGTCGCCGAGCCCCATGCCGTCGGCGATGCCCACGGCGAGCGCGATGACGTTCTTGACCGCGCCGCCGAGTTCGCAGCCGACCACGTCGGTGTTGGTGTACGGGCGGAAGTACGGGGTGTGGCAGGCGGCCTGGAGGCGGCGCGCCACGTCCTCGTCGCGGCAGGCGACGACCGAGGCGGCGGGCTGGCGGGCGGCGATCTCCTTGGCCAGGTTGGGCCCGGTGAGCACGGCGACCCGCTCCGGGGACGCCTTGGCGACCTCCTCGATCACCTCGCTCATCCGCTTGGCGGTGCCCAGTTCCACGCCCTTCATCAGGGAGACGAGCACGGTATCGGCGGGCAGCAGCGGCGCCCACTCGGCGAGGTTGCCGCGCAGCGTCTGGGAGGGCACGGCGAGCACGGTGAACTCGGCGCCGCGGGCCGCCTCGGCCGGGTCGGTGGTGGCCCGCACCGACCGCGGGAGCTCGGTCCCCGGCAGATAGTCGGGGTTGGTGCGGGTGGTGTTGATGGCCTCCACGGGGCCGGTCCTGCGACCCCACAGCGTCACCTCGCAGCCCGCGTCGGCGAGCACCATCGCGTAGGCGGTGCCCCAGGAGCCGGTGCCGTAGACGGCGCAGCGCGTCACTTGCTCTCCTCATCGGCCGCGGGGGGTTCCCCGGCGGCGCGGGACGTGCCGGGCCGGTACTCGTAGCGCTCGGTGGGCGCGGGCTCCCCGCGCACCTCGGAGAGGAGTTCGGCGACCGCGGCCATGATGTCGTCGGTGGCCGCCCGCAGCACCTCGGCGGTGGGCTCCTTGCCGTAGTACGCGGACAGGTCCACGGGCGGGCCCGCGTGCACCGTGAGCGTCTTGCGCGGGAAGAACCGGGGCTTCTTGGTGTACGGCGGCAGCGCCTCGTTGGCGCCCCACTGCGCTACGGGGATCACCGGCGCCTTGGTGAGCAGCGCGACGCGCGCCGCGCCGGTCTTGCCGCGCATGGGCCACAGCGCGGGGTCTCGGGTGAGGGTGCCCTCGGGGTAGAAGGCCACGCATTCGCCCCTGTTGACCGCGTCCACGGCGGCCCGGAAGGCGTTGGCCGCGTTGGTGGACTCCCGGTAGACCGGGATCTGGGAGGTCCCGCGCAGGAAGGCGCCGACGAAGCCGCCCTTGAAGACGCCGGCCTTGATGAGGAAGCGCGGCATACGCCCGGTGTTGTACTGGAAGTGGGCGTACGAGAAGGGATCGAGATGTGAGTTGTGGTTGATGGCGGTGATAAATCCGCCCTGGGCGGGAATGTGCTCCATTCCGCGCCAGTCCCGCTTGAAGAGGACCACGAGCGGCGGTTTCACCAGGACCGCCGCCATGCGGTACCAGAAGCCGATTCTGCGGCCTGACACTCGGAACATCCTCCTCTTGGACCCGCTGACCTGCTGGCTTTGCTGCCGTCCGGGCAGCCGCACAAGTGTCGCCCCAGGTACCCGGTCTGTCGAGGACACCGTAACCCCGCACCTGCCCGGCGCCTTAGGCAGCAGGCGAGAATGAGGCCCGTGGGAAGCGATGGAGCCCGTGTGGCGTGGACGCTGGTGGTGCCGCTGAAGCCCCTGTCGCGGGCCAAGAGCAGGCTCGCCGACGCCGCGGGGGACGATCTGCGGCCGGGGCTCGCCCTGGCGTTCGCGCAGGACACGGTGGGTGCGGCGCTGGCGTGCCGGGCCGTGCGGGGCGTGACGGTCGTCACGGACGACCCCCTCGCGGCGCGGGAGCTGTCGGCCCTCGGCGCCCGGATCCTCCCGGACCCGCCGGGCGGCGGTCTGAACGCGGCGCTCGCGCAGGGCGCCCTGGCCGTGCGGCAGCAGCTCCCTACGGCCGCTGTGGCGGCTCTGAACGCCGATCTCCCGGCCCTGCGGCCGACGGAGCTCGAGCAGGTGCTCGAGGCCGCCTCGGCCTCTCCACGGGCGTTTCTGGCGGATGCAGCGGGGGTGGGCACGACGCTGCTGGCCGCCGCGCCCGGTGTGGAGCTGTCCCCCGCGTTCGGCGGGCCCTCCCGGGCCCGGCACCGGGCGTCGGGGGCGCGGGAGATACGGCTGCGGGGCGTCGATTCGGTACGGCGCGACGTGGACACGGGCGAGGACCTGCGCGCCGCGCTCGCCTTGGGTGTGGGCCCTCACACGCTCCGCCACCCGTTCCCGGGCCTGCCCCAGCCGCCCGTGCCGTCGCCCCAGAACTGAGCGCCGCGCACAGCCGCCTAGGCTGGCCCCATGCAGGCGACCGCGTACACGTACGACCCCGAGACCCGCGCCGGCAGCGTGCTGCTGGACGACGGGACCCCGTTGCCCTTCGACGCGGCGGCGTTCGACGCCGGGGGGCTGCGGCTGCTGCGGCCCGGGCAGCGGGTGCGGATCGAGGTGGAAGGTCTCGAAGGGACTCCCGAGGGGCGCCGCATCGTGCTGGTGACCCTGCAGACCTTCTGAACGCACCGCGGGTGAACGCACCGCGGGCCGGGCCCGTCCAGGGAGCCCGGCCCGACGCGTGACACCGCCGCTGTAAGCCGCTGACCATCTGGTCAGCGCTTGCGGGCGGTGGTCTTCTTGGCGGTGGTCTTGCGCGCCGGGGCCTTCTTCGCCGGAGCCTTCTTCGCCGCCGCCTTCTTCGCCGTCACCTTCTTGGCCGCGGCCTTCGCGGGCGCCTTCTTCGCTGCCGCCGCCTTCGCGGGAGCCTTCTTGGCCGCCGCCTTCTTCGCGGCGGGGGCCGCCTTCTTCGCCGCGGCCTTCTTGGCCGCCGCCTTCTTCGCCGCCACCTGGAGGCTGCCCTTGGGGGCCTTCTTCACGGCCACCTCGCCGCCCCGGGGGAGCTTCTTCGACCCGCTCACCAGGTCCTTGAACCCCTGACCCGCGCGGAAACGGGGCACCGAGGTCTTCTTGACCCGGACCCGCTCCCCGGTCTGCGGGTTGCGGGCGTAGCGGGCCGGACGCTCGACCTTCTCGAACGAGCCGAATCCGGTGACCGAAACTCGCTCCCCGGCGACGACCGCACGGACCATCGCGTCCAGTACCGCGTCGACCGCTTCGGCGGCCTGCTGACGGCCGCCGAGCTTGTCGGCAATCGCTTCTACGAGCTGCGCCTTGTTCACGTCTTCCCCTTCGGAGACATTGCCAGAACGAATGTGTTCAAGCTTTTTCGCACGTTAGGCAGATATATACCGCAAATCAAACACGAAACGGGCTTATCACCCTTGTGCCGCAACGCACTCGGATGTCATGGACTTCCGTCGGAGTCGGGATCTTGGGGGAAACGTCCCTCGTCGAGGTCGTTCATCAACCGCTCCAGACGCCTTGCCGCGTCCGCGAGATCGTGTTTCGCCGCAGCCGTGATGACCAGCAGCTTCCGGGACAGCGCCATCCGTACGCCCTCCGGGACTTGCAGTGAGCGCACCCTTGTGTGCGCTTCCTTGAGCCGGTCCGCGACAAGCCCGTAGAGCTCGAGTTGGCCGTCGCGTTCCATGCACTGATTGTGCCATCTGAGGCGAGTTGTCGCTTCAGGGGGCCTCAACATGCCGATGCGCCGCCGGCCCGAGGACCGGCGACGCATCGTGTCAAACATGCTCTGTACAGGGAAGACCCGGGGGGCTCAGACCTCAACCGTGCTCGGCTTGAAGGTCGGCCGCAGCGCCTCGTACGCGGCGATGTCGGCCTCCTGCCGGAGGGTGAGACTGATGTCGTCCAGCCCCTCCAGAAGCCTCCATCGGGCGTTCTCGTCAAGCTCAAAATCAGCCGTGATGCCCTCGGCCCGAACCTGGCGCTCGACCAGGTCCACGGTGACCTCGGCCGACGAGTCGGCCTCGATCAGCTTCCACAGCCGGTCCACGGTCTCCTGCGGCAGCACCACCGTCAGCAGCCCGTTCTTGAGGGAGTTGCCGCGGAAGATATCGGCGAAACGCGAGGAGATCACGGCCTTGAAGCCGTAGTTCTGCAGCGCCCACACCGCGTGCTCCCGCGAGGAGCCGGTGCCGAAGTCGGGCCCGGCGACCAGCACGGTCGCGCCCTTGTGCTCGGGCCGGTTGAGCACGAAGTCCGCGTCCTTGCGCCAGGCCTCGAACAGCCCGTCCTCGAAGCCGTCGCGGGTGACCTTCTTGAGCCAGTGCGCGGGGATGATCTGGTCGGTGTCCACGTTGCTGCGGCGCAGCGGAACGGCCCGGCCGGTGTGCGTGGTGAATGCTTCCATGTCTGCTCAGGCCCCCACGGGAACGGTTGCGTCGGCGTCGGACAGATCGGCGGGCGAGGCCAGATGGCCGAGGACCGCGGTGGCGGCGGCCACCTGCGGGGAGACCAGGTGGGTGCGGCCGCCCTTGCCCTGCCGGCCCTCGAAGTTGCGGTTGGAGGTGGACGCCGACCGCTCACCGGGCGCCAGCTGGTCCGGGTTCATGCCCAGACACATCGAACAGCCCGCGTGCCGCCACTCGGCGCCGGCCGCGGTGAACACCTTGTCAAGCCCCTCCTCCACGGCCTGCAGGGCGACCCGTACGGAGCCGGGGACGACCAGCATCCGCACCCCGTCGGCCACCGAACGACCCGACAGGATCGAGGCGGCGGAGCGCAGGTCCTCGATGCGGCCGTTGGTGCAGGAGCCGACGAAAACGGTGTCGACCTTGATGTCCCGCAGCGCCTGACCGGCCGTCAGACCCATGTATTCCAGGGCCTTCTCGGCGGCGAACTTCTCGCTGGCGTCCTCGAAGGCGGCGGGGTCGGGGACGGCGGCCGACAGCGGCGCGCCCTGGCCCGGGTTGGTGCCCCAGGTGACGAACGGCGCGAGCTCCGCGGCGTCGATGACCACCTCGCGGTCGAAGACCGCGTCGTCGTCGGTGCGCAGCGTGCGCCAGTACTCCACGGCGGCGTCCCAGTCGGCGCCCTGGGGGGCGTGGGCGCGGCCCTTCAGGTACGCGAAGGTGGTCTCGTCCGGGGCGATCATGCCCGCCCGGGCGCCGGCCTCGATGGACATGTTGCAGACGGTCATCCGGGCTTCCATCGACAGCTTCTCGACGGCGGAGCCCCGGTACTCGATCACATAGCCCTGGCCGCCACCGGTGCCGATCTTCGCGATGATCGCCAGGATCAGGTCCTTGGCCGTGACGTCCTCGGGCAGCTCGCCCTCGACCGTGATCGCCATGGTCTTGAAGGGCGCGAGCGGCAGCGTCTGGGTGGCCAGCACATGCTCGACCTGGCTGGTGCCGATGCCGAACGCGAGCGCGCCGAAGGCTCCGTGGGTGGAGGTGTGGCTGTCACCGCAGACGACGGTGGTGCCGGGCTGGGTCAGTCCCAGCTGGGGGCCCACCACGTGGACGACGCCCTGCTCGACATCGCCGAGCGGGTGCAGCCGCACGCCGAACTCCGCGCAGTTCTTGCGCAGCGTCTCCAACTGGGCCCGGGAGACGGGGTCGGCGATCGGCTTGTCGATGTCCAGGGTGGGGGTGTTGTGGTCCTCGGTCGCGATGGTGAGGTCGGTGCGACGGACCCGGCGGCCGGCCTTGCGGAGGCCGTCGAAGGCCTGCGGGCTGGTCACCTCGTGCAGCAGGTGCAGATCGATGAAGAGGAGGTCGGGCTCGCCTTCGGCGCGCCGGACGACGTGGTCGTCCCAGACCTTCTCCGCGAGTGTCCGTCCCATCGCTTTCCCTCCGGCCGGCAACGTCGCCGGCCCTGCTCGTGTGTACTGCGTGCCCTGGTATGTGGGCCCGCCATTACAGAGTGGCGCGTCGCCTCGTAAAATGAACTTGCGTTTCACAGTGTGAGACGCGAATATCGTTTCATGGACAACTCTAGTGGCGTCGGCGTTCTCGACAAGGCGGCTCTGGTATTGAGCGCTCTGGAGTCCGGTCCGGCCACCCTCGCCGGGCTGGTCGGGGCGACCGGTCTCGCGCGCCCCACGGCGCACCGGCTCGCGGTAGCACTCGAACACCACCGGATGGTGGCCCGTGACATGCAGGGACGCTTCATTCTCGGCCCGCGCCTGGCCGAGCTGGCCGCCTCGGCGGGCGAGGACCGCCTGCTCGCCACCGCGGGCCCGGTGCTCACGCATCTGCGGGACGTGACCGGGGAGAGCGCGCAGCTCTACCGGCGCCAGGGCGATATGCGCATCTGCGTCGCCGCGGCGGAACGGCTGTCCGGACTGCGGGACACCGTGCCCGTGGGCTCGACCCTGCCCATGAAGGCCGGCTCCGCGGCCCAGATCCTGATGGCCTGGGAGGAGCCGGAGCGGCTGCACCGCGGGCTCCAGGGGGCCCGCTTCACGGCGACCGCACTGTCGGGCGTACGGCGGCGTGGCTGGGCCCAGTCGATCGGCGAGCGGGAGCCCGGCGTGGCCTCGGTCTCCGCGCCCGTACGTGGCCCCTCCAACCGCGTCGTCGCGGCGGTCTCGGTGTCCGGCCCGATCGAGCGGCTGACCCGGCACCCGGGGCGGATGCACGCCCAGGCGGTCATCGACGCGGCCGCCCGCCTGACGGACGCACTGCGCCGCGGCGCCTGAGGCCCGGCCGGGGGCACCTCCCAGCGGTAGCCGGGGGAGAACCGAGCTGCCCCAAAAGGGGCATGCACGGTCACGCGCCCTTCAGGTTCAGCCGGTCGGCCGCCCGGTCGCCGCGGCGGCCGACCGGGATGACACCGAGCGCCTTGGCCAGGCCGAACTCCGGCATGTTGATGTAGACGGACTCGTGCGCACCGGCCGGGACGACGAAGGTCTCGTGCCAGAAGCCGACCTTGCCCCGACCCTCCCGCAGCCGCCGGTTGAACGCGGCCCAGGCCGGCCGGTGCTGCTTGTCCTGGTCCACGGCGTACGCCAGCAGCTTCTCGTGCGACTCCCAGTACTGGACCAGGTAGATCACCCGGGGCGGGCCGAACAGCAGGTGGTAGCCCATCATGCCGCTCTCCTTGTCCCGCGACAGCTCGCGCAGCATCCGCGGCATCGCCCGGAACACCGGCCACCAGCTGCGCAGCGCCCGGAGGCGGTTGATCCGCATGCCGATCATGAACACGGTCACCCCGCCCTCGGCTTCGGCGGTCATGCGCCCGGCCATCGGCTTGGCACCCATGGTGATCCCCTCATCCCTCATCAGGCGATAATCTTGGATAGTGGCGCTACCCAATGGTTGGATAGTGCCACTCTCCAACCAGGAAGGCAAGTGGATGCGTCTCAAGGAGTTGAGCGAGCGCAGCGGGGTGTCCACCGCGACGATCAAGTACTACCTGCGCGAGCGGCTGCTGCCGCCGGGCGAGCGCGTCAGCGCCACCCAGGCCGAGTACGGCGAGGAGCATCTGCGCAGACTGCGGCTGGTGCGGGCGCTGATCCAGGTGGGCCGGGTACCGGTGGCCACGGCCCGCGAGGTGCTGGAGACCGCCGAGGACGAGTCACTGTCCCAGAACACCCGGATGGGGGCCGCGGTCTGGGCGCTGCCACACGGCCCCGAGCCCGCCGAGGACGACCCCGAGACCGAGGAGGCCCGCCGCCAGGTCGACGCCCTGCTGGAGCGGCTGGGCTGGACGTACGGCCAGGAGCTCGGCGACACCTCCCCCGCGTACGGGATGCTGGTGGCGGCCATCGCCTCACTGGCCCGGCTCGGCTATCCGCACGAGACCGACCATCTGCTGCTGCACGCCCGCCTGGCCGCCGAACTGGCCGTCGCGGACCTGGATCTGGTCGAGAAGTACGGCGGCTCCCCCACGGAGCGGATCGAGGCGGTCGTCGCGCTGACGGTGCTGTACGAGCCGGTGCTGCTGGCCCTGCGGCGGCTCGCCGAGACCGAGGAGTCCGGCCGCCGCTTCGAGAGCTGATTCCGGGCACGAGAAAGCCCCCCGTGAAAAACACGGAGGGCTTTCAGAAATGTACCCCCGACCGGATTCGAACCGGCGCTACCGCCTTGAGAGGGCGGCGTGCTAGGCCGCTACACAACGGGGGCTTGAGTACTGCGCTGGGCTACCAGGACTCGAACCTAGACTAAATGAACCAGAATCACTCGTGCTGCCAATTACACCATAGCCCATGGTATAGACCAGTACCCCCGACCGGATTCGAACCGGCGCTACCGCCTTGAGAGGGCGGCGTGCTAGGCCGCTACACAACGGGGGCCCTAGCGATCTCCGTCTTCGGAAAGACGAAAGAGATCCGTACCCCCGACCGGATTCGAACCGGCGCTACTGCCTTGAGAGGGCAGCGTGCTAGGCCGCTACACAACGGGGGCTTGATCCTGCTGACCAAGGGATTTCCGGGAGAAACCGAAGAATCCCTTGCTGGGGTACCAGGACTCGAACCTAGACTAAGTGAACCAGAATCACTCGTGCTGCCAATTACACCATACCCCACCAAAACGCCACCCTTTTGGGGGTTTTGTCTGGCTTGCGCCCCGGTCCGGCCTGTCGGCCCGCCCGAGCGGCGCAGGAAGAACATTACCCGATGGTGGACGGGCCACCAAAACGAGTATCGCCGTGCCACAGACGGCAGAGGCGGCCACCGGGACCCGGTGACCGCCCCCGTACGCGCATGAAGAGCGCGAGGAGTCGGCTACGCCGTCAGCTTCGCCAGCGCCGCGTCGACGCGGGCCAGCGTGCGCTCGCGGCCCAGCACCTCCAGGGACTCGAACAGCGGCAGACCGACCGTGCGGCCGGTGACGGCGACGCGCACCGGCGCCTGCGCCTTGCCCAGCTTGAGACCGTGCTCCTCACCGGCCGCCAGGACCGCGGCCTTCAGGGTCTCGGCGTCCCACTCGGCCTCGGCGAGCCGGGTACGGACCGAGGCGAGCAGGGCGTCCGCGCCCGGCTTCATCGCCTTCGCCCAGGACGCCTCGTCCTCCACCGGCTCGGCGAGGAAGAGGAAGTCCACGTTCGCGGTGATGTCGGACAGGACCGTCAGCCGGGTCTGGGCCAGCGGGGCCAGCGCCTCGAAGGCGTCCGGGTCGAAGGCGTCCGGGGCCCAGGGCGCGTGCGGTGCCTTGAGCCAGGGCCCGCACGCCTCGATGAACGTCTTCACATCCAACTGCCGGATGTGGTCGGCGTTGATCGCCTCGGCCTTCTTGAGGTCGAAGCGGGCCGGGTTGGCGTTCACCTGGGCGATGTCGAACGCGGCGACCAGCTCGTCCATCGAGAAGACGTCCCGGTCGGGCGCCAGCGACCAGCCCAGCAGGGAGAGGTAGTTGAGCAGGCCCTCGGGGAGGAAGCCGCGCTCGCGGTAGAGGTTGAGCGAGGCCTGCGGGTCGCGCTTGGAGAGCTTCTTGTTGCCCTCCCCCATCACATACGGCAGATGACCGAAGGCGGGCACGGTGCCGCCTCCCACGCCGATCTCGGCGAGGGCGCGGTAGAGCGCGATCTGGCGCGGGGTGGAGGACAGCAGGTCCTCGCCGCGCAGCACATGGGTGATCTCCATCAGCGCGTCGTCAACCGGGTTGACGAGCGTATACAGAGGGGCGCCGTTGGCCCGCACGATCCCGTAGTCCGTCACGTTCTCCGGCGTGAAGGTGAGCTCGCCGCGCACCAGGTCGGTGAAGGTGATCGGCTCGTCGGGCATCCGGAAGCGCACGATGGACGAGCGGCCCTCGGCCTCGTACGCGGCGCGCTGTTCGGCGGTCAGGGTGCGGCACTTGCCGTCGTAGCCGGAGGGCCGGCCGGCCTTGCGGGCCTCCTCGCGGCGCTCCTCCAGTTCCTCGGCGGTGCAGTAGCAGCGGTACGCGTGGCCGCTCTCCTGCAGCCGCTCCGCGACGTCGCGGTAGAGGTCCATGCGCTGCGACTGGCGGTACGGGGCGTGCGGGCCGCCGACCTCGGGGCCCTCGTCCCAGTCGAGGCCCAGCCAGCGCATCGCGTCCAGGAGCTGCTGGTACGACTCCTCGGAGTCGCGCGCGGCGTCGGTGTCCTCGATACGGAAGACCAGGGTGCCGCCGTGGTGCCGGGCGAAGGCCCAGTTGAACAGGGCGGTGCGGACCAGGCCGACATGGGGGTTGCCGGTCGGCGAGGGACAGAAACGTACCCGCACGGGAGCGGAGGGGGTTGCGCTAGCCACGCTTGATCACCTTGTTGGTGAGAGTGCCGATGCCTTCGATGGTGACGGCGACCTCGTCGCCGACGCTGAGCGGTCCGACGCCCGCCGGGGTGCCGGTGAGGACGACGTCGCCGGGGAGCAGCGTCATCGCCTCGGTGATGTGCACGATCAGGTCCTCGATCGGGCGCACCATCTCACTCGTGCGGCCCAGCTGGCGCTGTTGGCCGTTGACGGTGCAGCCGATGCCCAGGCCCGCGCTGATGTCGGCGGGGTCGATGCCGGTCTCCACCCAGGGTCCGAGCGGGCAGGAGGTGTCGAAGCCCTTGGCCCGGGCCCACTGCTTCTCGCGTTTCTGGACATCGCGCGCGGTGATGTCGTTGGCGCAGGTGTAGCCGAGGATCACGTCCTTGACGCGCTCCCTGGGCACCTCCTTGCACATCCGGCCGATGACCACGGCCAGCTCGGCCTCGTGGTGCACCTCCTGGGAGAAGGAGGGGTAGACGATCGGGTCGCCGGGGCCGACCACGGAGGTGGACGGCTTGAAGAAGGCGACCGGGACGTCGGGGACCTCATTGCCCAGTTCGGCGGCGTGCTCGGCGTAATTGCGGCCGATTGCGACGATCTTGTTGGGCAGGACGGGCGGCAGCAGCCGGACCTCGCTCAGCGGGACCGTCCGGCCCGAACGCTCGAATTCGGCGAAGGGGTGGCCTTTGATGATGTCGATCACAGGGCCGTCCTGGGCGGACGGTCCGTCCTCGACCACGCCGAAGGCGACGTTGCCGTCGATGGAGAACCTGGCAATGCGCACGGGAAGCTGCTGCCTCTTCACTGGACTCGCTGGAGACTGACGCTCCAGGCTATCGCTCCGCGACCCGCGCGCTCCTGCCCATTTTGTCCGGCCGTCCGCGAGCGGTTCTCCGGCTGCCCGCGTGTGGCCCCCCGGCTCAGCTGTTGGGCGCCTTGGTCAGGATGGTGCGCTTGGGGTTGGCGGTCTGCGTCGGGAGTTCGACGGGGTGCTCCGGGCGCTCCTCGGCCGCGGTCTGCAGCTCCTCGGCGTCCTTCAGATGCGCCAGAGTGGTGCGCCGCGGGTTGGCTATGGTGCGGAACATCATCGTCGTCTTCACGTGAGTCATGCCTCGTGTTGTTGTCGTTTTGACCGGCTGTGTAAAGCGTCAGGCTAGAGGCCCCTTTGCCCACCGTTCCGGGAAAGAAGTCGCGATCGGCTTGTGAGTTTCCTCACGACTCCTCGGGCAAATGCCGCATTAAAGGCACTCACCCCAAGCTCTCGAAACGGATATTTCCGCCCCGAAGCTGACGTTCCGATCTTGATCATCGCCACCCGGACACGCGCTTTTTGCGGGCAACTCGCAGGAAAAAGTCCGTTATCGCCGAGATGGCTTTCTACGTCCGGTAATAAATCCCGTACTGAGCGTCACACCCATCACAGCATTTTCACTTGCCCTTGTTGCAGCATCCGGCACTGTGCTGGAATTCCCGGGACCGCCGCAGACACAGCCGGCGCGCAGGGGGTGCCAGGAGAAGGAGACGCCGAGCGGCGGTGGCTCCTCTTCTCGACTACGGAAAGGATGCGCGCCGGTCACTCACGACCGCCAGGGGGGCCTGACCGTCCCCCATGACTCGACACCGCTTCACCGCACATCCGGTGAAGCGCCTGGTCCAGAGGTTGCGACACTAGTGCAGGGACGTTTCAAGAGGGAAGGTAAGGGGTCTCCCCAGGCCCTCCAGGGCCGAGGGGATGCCTCGGCGGACCCGGGGCCGCGCGGTGAGACCGACCGCGGCTCCTCACCCCCGCGCGCCCAAGTCACGGGACGGGCCCCGGCCGACCACCAGGGTCCGGAGTCCGCTACACAGACCGGCGGTGCCGCACCGGCCGCCCAGCCCAAGTCGAAGAGCCCCAGCGGACCTGGTAACAGGCTCGCCCTGCGCAACTGGCGCATCAGCACCCGGCTGGTCTCGCTGCTGGCCCTCCCCGTGGTCGCCGCGACCACCCTGGGCGCGCTGCGGATCAACAGCTCGCTGGACAACATCGAGCAGCTCGACCGCATGAAGCTGCTGACCGAGATGACCCAGCAGGCCACCCAGCTGGCGAACGCCCTCCAGGAGGAGCGCGACAAGTCGGCGGCGCCACTGGCGGGCAAGGCCAACGCCAAGGACGACCGCGTCGTCGCGACCCGCGAGAAGACCGACCGCGAGGTGGCGGCGTTCAACCGGGCCACCCAGGACCTCGATCCCGGGGACAAGGCGCTGGCGGGCGTGCAGTCCACGCTCGTGGACATCAGCAAGCAGCTCGGCAATATCAGCCAGATCCGCGACTCCGCCTATCAGGACGATCAGTACTACTCGCTGACCGCCCAGGACTACAACGAACTGATCGACTCACTGTTGCTGCTGTCCCAGGACATGGCCCAGGCCACCAGCAACAGCGACATGATCAACAATACCCGTGCGCTGGCCACCTTCTCCTCCGCCAAGGAGTACGCCTCGATCCAGCGCGCGCTCATCAGCGCCGCGCTCGCCGACCCCAAGGGCCCCGAGTTCTCCGCCAACGACCGCCGCTTCGCCAGGACCGCGGTCGACAAGGAAGAAGAGGCGCTGCGGCGGTTCAACCAGATCCGCGAAGGCGACTCCGAGGATCTGCTGGAGCCGCTGGACAGCCGCGCGGACATCAAGTCGGCGACCCTGTACGCCGACCGCGCCGTACGCGACCCCCGAGGGCTCCAGGCCGAGAAGCGCTCCGCCATCGACTGGTACGACCAGGACTCCATCAAGATCGATGAGATGGCCCGGATCGAGCAGACGCTGCTGGGCGAGATGAAGCAGAAGGCGCGCGATCTACGCGCGGAAGCCCAGCAGGACGCGATCCTCAACGGCGCCCTGATCCTGCTCGTCCTCGGCGTCACGCTGGTCGGCGCGTTCGTCGTCGCCCGGTCCATGGTCCGCTCGCTGCGCCGGCTGCAGGACACCGCCCAGGAAGTCGCCCAGAAGCGGCTGCCGGAGCTGGTCAAGCAGCTGTCCGAGTCCGACCCGCAGGACGTGGACATCTCCGTCGAGTCCGTCGGCGTGCACAGCCGGGACGAGATCGGCAAGGTGGCCACGGCCTTCGACGACGTGCACCGCGAGGCGGTCCGGCTGGCCGCCGAGCAGGCGCTGCTGCGGGGCAACGTCAACGCGATGTTCACCAACCTCTCGCGCCGCAGCCAGGGCCTCATCCAGCGCCAGCTCTCGCTGATCTCCGAGCTGGAGAGCCGCGAGGCCGACCCGGACCAGCTGTCCTCGCTCTTCAAGCTGGACCACCTCGCGACCCGTATGCGCCGTAACGGCGAGAACCTGCTGGTCCTCGCGGGCGAGGAGCCCGGCCGCCGGTGGACCCGACCGGTCCCGCTGGTCGACGTGTTGCGCGCGGCGGCGTCCGAGGTGGAGCAGTACGAGCGCATCGAGCTCAGCTCCGTGCCCACCAACGAGGTGGCCGGACGGGTCGTCAACGACCTGGTGCACCTGCTCGCCGAGCTGCTGGAGAACGCCACCTCGTTCTCCTCCCCGCAGACCAAGGTCAAGGTCACCGGTCACGCGCTGCCCGACGGCCGGGTGCTGGTCGAGATCCACGACACCGGCATCGGGCTCTCCCCCGAGGACCTGGCGGCGATCAACGAGCGGCTGGCCAGCCCGCCCACGGTCGATGTGTCGGTCTCCCGGCGCATGGGCCTGTTCGTGGTCGGCCGGCTGTCGCTGCGCCACGGAATCCGCATCCAGCTGCGGCCGTCCGACTCGGGCGGCACCACGGCGCTGGTCATGCTGCCGGTGGACGTCGCCCAGGGCGGCCGCAAGCCGGGCGCTCCGACGCCGGGCAACGCGGGCCAGGGTGGTCCGGGCGGCCCCGGTGGCCCCGGCGGTCCCGGCGCCCCCAGTGGCGGCTCGGCCGGAATGCTGGGCTCCCTGCCGTCGCGGCGGCAGGTCCCCGGCTCCGGTTCGCGGGCCGCGCTGCCCGGCAGCGGGCTGCCCACCCGCCCCGTCGGCGCGGGCGCGGGCGCTTCGGGCGCCGCTCCCGCCGGCCCCAACTTGTTCGAGGGCGGCAACAACCGGCCGTCCGGCCAGAAGAACGCCCCGGCGGGCCCGCCCGGAGACTTCGCCGGGCGTCCCCCGCTCCCCTCGCGCGGCGATGTACGCGGCGACGGCCCGACCGTGGCCCCGCCGACCGGTGCTCCGATACGCGCGGACTCCGGCGGCGACCAGGGTGGCCGTCCGCAGCTGCCGTCGCGCGGCGCGGCGCCCGAGCTCCCCGGCCCCCAAGAGCCGGGCACCAGCTGGGGCGCGCGCCGGTCGGGCGAGGACGACTGGCCGACCACGCGCGAGGCGATGGACGCGCCCCGCGGGCACGAGGAGAACGACACCACCGGCCCGTTCGCCCGGCCCCAGCTGGGCCAGTCGCCGAGCGTGTTCGAGCCACGGCGCGGCCCCGGTGACACGGGCGAGTTCGCGCTGCCGGGCCAGGGCAACGGCGGCCGCGACCCGCTGGCGAGCCGCGGCCCGGGTGACACCGGCCAGTTCGCCCGGCCCGAGCTGGGCCAGGGTCCCGGCGACACCGGCGAGTTCCCGCGGCCCCAGTTCGGCCGCGGTCCCGGCGACACCGGCGAGTTCCCCCAGCCTCAGCTGGGCCGGCGCCCCGGCGACACCGGCGAGTTCCCGCAGCCCCAGTTCGGCCAGGGTCCCGGCGACACCGGCCAGTTCGCCCGGCCTCAGTTCGACCGGCGTCCCGGCGACACCGGCGAGTTCCCCCAGCCTCGGTTCGGCGACCCCGCCGGGCAGGGGGGCCGTGGACCCGGTGACACCTCCGAGTTCGCCCGGCCCGACTTCAACGCCCCGCGGCCGGAGGCCGACACCGGCTCCTACCGCCAGGGCGGCCCGGGCGTCGGGCGCGACCAGAACTCCGGCACCGGGGAGTTCCCGCTGCCGCAGGGCCCGGGTGGCGGCAACACCCCGGGGCCCGGCTCGCTCCCGCCCGCAGGGCCCGGCGACGGCCGGACGCCGATCTTCGACACCATCGAGTCGAACTGGTTCCGCCCGCAGGACGGCGGAAGCCTGGGCGGCGGCCAGCGGCTGACCACTGAGCCGCCGGGATCCGGCCGCCCGGCGTCCGCCGTGCCCCCCACCCCGCCCCGCGACCCGCAACCGACCTCCCGGGGCACCGGCGAGGCCGCCGGAGTCGGCGCCGGACCCGGCGCCAACGGCTCCGGTACGAACGGCTCGGGTACGAACAGCTCCGGTACGAACGGATCCGGCCTCGGAACCAACGCCTTCGGGGCGTCGGGGACGAACGGCTTCGGCCCCGGGGCGAACGGCACCGGCCCGGCGTCCAACTGGCGTACCTCGCCGAACGACGACAGCTGGCGCCGCGCCGGGCAGCTTCGCGAGGAGGGGCCCGCGGCGGGCGGTGTGACGTCTTCCGGGTTGCCACGCCGCGTACCGCGCGCGAATCTCGTCGAAGGCGCCGCACAGCAGCAGCAGTCCCGTCCGACCGGACCGCAGGTTTCGCGCGCGCCCGATGACGTGCGCGGGAGGCTGACCAACCTCCGCCGGGGGATCCAGCAGGGCCGCCGGGCCGGAACCGGCCCGAGCGGCAATCACGATCGCGGCGTAGGCCCGACTTACCAGCAGGAGCGTTAGTTGAGCCCGATGAGCCAGGCGGCGCAGAATCTGAACTGGTTGATCACGAACTTCGTGGACAACACCCCCGGGGTGTCGCACACGGTGGTGGTCTCCGCCGACGGACTCCTTCTGGCGATGTCCGAAGGGTTTCCCCGTGACCGAGCCGACCAGCTGGCGGCCGTCGCCTCCGGTCTGACCTCGCTCACCGCCGGAGCCTCCCGCATCTTCGAAGGCGGCGCGGTCAACCAGACCGTCGTCGAGATGGAACGAGGCTTCCTGTTCATCATGTCCATCTCCGACGGCTCCTCCCTCGCCGTACTCGCCCACCCGGACTGCGACATCGGCCTCGTCGGCTACGAGATGGCCCTGCTCGTCGACCGCGCGGGCAGTGTCCTCACCCCGGACCTGCGCGCCGAACTGCAAGGCAGCCTGCTGAACTGACCGACCACCCGCCGCCCACCGCTCGGCTGACAGGCCGAACGCCCCCCAAACGGCACCGACCGACGGCAACACCGTCACCTTCCTGTCCCGACCGGAGGACCCATGACCCCGCCCCCTGCCTCGCCCGGCCCGTACGGCGGCCATCATCATTCGCCGTACGGGAGTGAAGGCGACCAGCCGTTGGTGCGCCCGTACGCGATGACCGGTGGCCGGACCCGGCCTCGCTACCAGCTCGCCATCGAGGCGCTGGTCTCCACCACGGCGGACCCCGCGCACCTGCAGGGGCTGCTCCCCGAGCACCAGCGGATCTGTCATCTGTGCCGGGAGGTCAAGTCGGTCGCCGAGGTGTCCGCACTGCTCAACATGCCGCTGGGGGTGGCCCGGATCCTGGTCGCCGACCTGGCCGAGGCGGGGATGGTGGCGATCCATCAGCCCGGCGGCAACTCGGACGCGGGCGGGACCCCGGATGTGACACTGCTCGAAAGGGTGCTCAGTGGACTTCGCAAGCTCTAGCGGCGGTGCCCCGCCGGCCCGTGCGACCACTTCGGCCAAGATCGTGGTGGCGGGCGGCTTCGGCGTGGGCAAGACCACGTTCGTCGGCGCGGTCTCGGAGATCAACCCGCTGCGCACCGAAGCCGTGATGACCTCCGCCTCGGCCGGGATCGACGATCTGAGCCATGTGCAGGACAAGACCACGACCACCGTGGCGATGGACTTCGGCCGCATCACGCTGGACGACGACCTGATCCTGTATCTGTTCGGCACGCCCGGCCAGGACCGGTTCTGGTTCATGTGGGACGACCTGGTCCGCGGCGCCATCGGTGCCGTCGTCCTCGTGGACACCCGCCGTCTCTCCGACTGCTTCCCGGCGGTCGACTACTTCGAGAACTCGGGGCTCCCCTTCGTCATCGCCCTCAACGGCTTCGACGGGCACCAGCCCTACACTCCCGAAGAGGTGCGGGAAGCACTGCAGATCGGCCCGGACACCCCGATCATCATCACCGACGCCCGCCACCGCAGCGAGGCGAAGAGCGCGCTTATCACACTCGTGGAGCACGCCCTGATGGCTCGGCTGAAGTAGGCGTAAAGTCCCGGAAGTTGTCCGAAATCCGTTGACCGGAGCGGGCTGTGTCCTCTGACACGGCCCGCTCGGGCGTTCATAACGTTTCGACAGAGAAATACATGGGATTCGATACGGAGCGCGTTCGGACAGCTCCGTTGCGCGCTCAATTAGTTAGCTGTTTGACATGTCTCACCCGTAACGCCCCTTTTATCTCTGGTCCAGACAACTGGTCGGATGGTTGGCCGACTGTTTGGAAAGCACCGACACAGCATGCTGGAATTCGCTGAACTGGGCGGTACGGGCTCAGCTGGGAACGGCACGACACAGGTGCCGACGCCGAGAGGTTGTTGGTCGAGTGAGGCGAAGCATGCCGGACTCCGCGAAACAGGTGCGGGGGAACTTCACCCCGCCGCCGCGCACAGCGGTGCCACCCGCCGGTGCGACGGAGCCCCCTGTCGCGACCGGCGGGCGCCTGTCGCCGCGGAACTGGCGGGTGCCGGCCCGCCTGAACGCGATCATGCTCATCCCCGTCCTGGTCGCCCTGCTCTTCGGCGGCTTCCGCGTCCAGTCCTCCGTTTCCACCTGGAACGCGGCCGAGGACGCCGAGCGCACCGCCCGGCTGGTCCGCGCGGCCGCGTCCTACAGCCACGCTCTGGTGGACGAGCGCGACCGCACCGCGGTTCCGCTACTCACCGGTTCCGCCGAGGACGAGGTCAAGAAGGCGCGGGCGGCGACCGACGCCGCGAAGGCCGAGTTCGACAAGTACGCCGCGGACATGCCGAACACCGCGAGCCTCAAGCGTCGCCTCAAGGCTTTTCAGGCCGTGGAGCCGCAGCTGGCCAATCTGCGCCGGTACGCCTACACGGACCGGCTGAACGGGGTGAAGACCGAAGAGGGCTATGTCGCGGTCGAGCACTCACTGTTGGAGTTCGCAAACGAACTGGGCCTGGGCACCGGCAACATCACCTCCTATGGCCGCACCGTCTACGCGGTCTCGCTGGCCAAGGGAGCTGAATCGCTCCAACGCTCCATTGGCAGCCATCTGCTGGTCAAACCCGGCCCCTCGGCCGTCGACCGCAAGACCCAGCTCACCGCCTTCGGCTCGTACGTCTACCTGGAGAACATCGCCCTCACCGAGTTCCAGTCGGCCGGCCTCCCCGAGGACGTGGCCCGGCTGAAGCAGGCCATGGCGGAGGGGAAGAAGAAGAGCGAGGCGCAGGTCAAGGAGGCCCGGCGGAAGGCCGCCGCCGAGGACCGGCAGTTCGTGGTGCCGCCCTCGATGGAGCAGATGATCGAGGCCATCGGCAGCGGCGAAAAGCCGGCGAACCTCAAGGAGCGCGGCATCACCCCGGATTCGTGGTTCGCCGCTTCCACGGCCAAGTTCGACGCCTATCGCCAGATCGAGAAGGACCTCGTCGACAAGGCGGTGAACGAGGCCTCGCAAATCTCTGCGAACGCAAAGCGCGACGCGTTTGTGAACTCCGCCATCGTGCTGCTCGCCCTTCTGCTGGCCTTCGTCGTGGCGGGCCGGATGGCCCGCTCCATGAGCCGCAGCATGCGACAGCTGCGCAACACCGCCTTCGACGTCGCCGAGCAGCGGCTGCCCATGCTGGTCGACCAGCTCTCCAAGGCCGATCCGGGCCGGATCGACACCCGGGTGACCCCGATCCCGATCACCACACGGGACGAGATCGGCGAGGTGGCCCGGGCCTTCGACCAGGTGCACCGCGAGGCGATCCGGCTCGCCGCCGAGCAGGCGATGCTGCGCGGCAACGTCAACGCGATCTTCACCAACCTTTCCAGCCGCAACCAGGGCCTCATCGAGCGCCAGCTCTCGCTGATCTCCGAGCTGGAGAACCGCGAGGCCGACCCGGACCAGCTCGAGCACCTTTTCCGGCTGGACCACCTGGCGACCCGTATGCGGCGCAACGGCGAGAACCTGCTGATCCTCGCGGGCGAGGAGCCGGGCCGCCGCTGGAACCAGCCGGTGCCGCTGATCGACGTGTTGCGCGCCGCCTCCTCCGAGGTGGAGTCGTACGAGCGGATCGAGCTGGCCGGCGTCCCGGAGACCGAGATCCACGGCAACGCCGTGACCGACCTGGTGCACCTGCTCGCCGAGCTGCTGGAGAACGCCACCACGTTCTCCTCGCCGCACACCAAGGTGCGGGTGACCGCGACCCGGCTGCCCGACGGCCGCGTCATGATCGAGATCCATGACAAGGGCATCGGCCTGACCGCCGAGGACTTCGCGGACATCAACCACAAGCTGGCCAATCCGCCCACCGTCGACGCCGCCGTCTCGCAGCGCATGGGCCTGTACGTGGTCGGCCGCCTCGCCGACCGGCACCACATCCGGTGTCAGCTGCGCCCCTCGGGCGAGCAGGCGGGCACCACCTCGCTGGTGATGCTTCCGGACGCGATCACGCACGGCGGAGGCGGCGAGGAGCTGCCCGGGAACCAGGACTTCACGGTCTCCCCCCGGATCGGCCAGGAACAGGCCCAGCAGGCCCCGCAGGCGCCCCAGGCCCCGCAGCCGCCGCAGGCCGTTCCTACGGCCCCTCAGGCCGTCCACCAGGCGCCGCAGCCCCCTGTGGCGCCGCAGACCGTCCAGCCGCAGGCCGTCCAGGAGCCCGCCGCACCGCGCACCGCCGCCGACTACGGCTTCGACGACTCGGCATACGGCGGCGATCCGCTGTTCGGGCCGATGTCACAAACCGGGGCATCCGCCCCCGCGGCGCCGACCGGACCGGCCATGCCGTTCCCGTCTTCTGCGCCGTATTCCGAACCGGAATCGGAATACAGAACTCCGACGGAATCCGCACCGCCGCCGTACGCCGACTTCACTTCCGCTTCCCACCAGGGAAATTGGAGCGACACCGGTTCGTTTGAGTCGCCCTTTGGATCAAACTACCCAGTACAAACGGAATCTGCGCCAAGCGCTCCCGAAGTTGCCTCGGAAAGCGTAGAGTTCCACCGTCCGGGACCCTCCCCGAGCACCACCGGCTCCCTGACCGACGCCGGTCTCCCCCGCCGCGAGAAGCAGTGGCAGCCGTCGGAGGACTCAGGGACCCAGCAGCCGACCGCGGAAGCGGCGGCGCCCGCGGCGCCGGAGCTGCCCGGTCAGGACTCGGGGGAGCACACTTTCTCGGACACCTTCACGTGGCACCCGGAGAACGACCAGCGCTGGCACCGAGCCGAACAGCTGCGTGAGCCGAAGGCCGGCGGGATCACCTCTTCCGGTCTGCCCCGGCGAGTGCCCAAGGCCAACCTGGTCGAGGGCACCGCGGAGTCGACCGGCGCGGGCGGCCCCCAGGTCTCCCGCGCGCCGGAGGACATCCGCGGCAGGTTGAGCAACCTGCGCCGCGGCGTCCAGAAGGGGCGCCAACAGCGTGACCAGCATGACCAACAGGGCTACGGCCCCGGCAGCAGCTACGATCAGGAGCGTTAGTGTGAGCCCGATGAGCCAGGCGGCGCAGAACCTGAACTGGTTGATCACCAACTTCGTGGACAACACCCCCGGGGTGTCGCACACGGTGGTGGTCTCCGCCGACGGACTCCTTCTGGCGATGTCCGAAGGGTTTCCCCGTGACCGAGCCGACCAGCTGGCGGCCGTCGCCTCCGGTCTGACCTCGCTCACCGCCGGAGCCTCCCGCATCTTCGAAGGCGGCGCGGTCAACCAGACCGTCGTCGAGATGGAACGAGGCTTCCTGTTCATCATGTCCATCTCCGACGGCTCCTCCCTCGCCGTACTCGCCCACCCCGAGTGCGACATCGGCCTCGTCGGCTACGAGATGGCCCTGCTCGTCGACCGCGCGGGCGGCGTCCTCACCCCGGACCTGCGCGCCGAACTGCAAGGCAGTCTTCTCAACTAGCAAACACAAAGATGCGTTTCGCGCCACCGCGCCGTTAGGGTGCGGTGGCGCGACCGGCAGACAGGCGAGTTGGAGGAGGAAACGTGGCAACGCCCCCCAGTGGATATCCGTACGGCCATGGGCAGCAGGCCGAGCCGCACGGAGATGCCCCGTTGAAGCGCTTCAACTTCCCCTCCGCGCCAAGTCGTCAGGTCCGCTCGGCCCAGCAGCCCCCCGCGGCGCCTCAGGAGCCCGTTCAGCAGCCTCATGAGGCCCCGACCCCGCCCCTGCACACGCAGCCCCTCCAGCAGCCGTACACGCCGTCCTACGCGCCACAGGGCGGCCCGGCAGGGCTGTCGCCCGAGTCGCCGTCGCATCAGCCGCCCCCCAGCCGGCCCGCGCCGCCGCCCGTGCGGCACACCCCGGAGCCGTCCTCCCCGGCCTCCGGACACAACCCGCTGGTGCGGCCGTACGCCATGACCGGAGGCCGGACCCGGCCTCGCTACCAGCTCGCCATCGAGGCGCTGGTGTCCACCACGGCGGACCCCGCTCAGCTCCAGGGCCAGCTGCCCGAGCACCAGCGGATCTGCCACCTGTGCCGTGAGATCAAGTCGGTCGCCGAGATCTCCGCACTCCTGACCATTCCCCTCGGCGTCTCCCGGATCCTCGTAGCCGACCTGGCCGAGGCCGGGCTCGTCGCCATTCATCAGCCCGGCGGCGACGAGTCCGCCGGCGGCCAGCCTGACGTGACATTGCTCGAAAGGGTGCTCAGTGGACTTCGCAAGCTCTAGCGGTGCAGCCCGCTCCACCACCTCCGCGAAAATCGTGGTGGCGGGCGGCTTCGGCGTGGGCAAGACCACGTTCGTCGGCGCGGTCTCGGAGATCAACCCGCTGCGCACCGAAGCCGTGATGACCTCCGCCTCGGCCGGGATCGACGATCTCACCCACGCGCCGGACAAGACCACCACCACGGTGGCCATGGACTTCGGCCGCATCACGCTCGACCAGGACCTGATCCTGTACCTGTTCGGCACGCCCGGCCAGGACCGGTTCTGGTTCATGTGGGACGACCTGGTCCGCGGCGCCATCGGCGCCGTCGTCCTCGTCGACACCCGCCGCCTCGCCGACTGCTTCCCCGCCGTCGACTACTTCGAGAACTCCGGACTGCCCTTCGTCATCGCCCTCAACGGCTTCGACGGACACCAGCCCTACACCCCCGAAGAAGTCCGCGAGGCGCTGCAGATCGGCCCGGACGCGCCCATCATCATCACCGACGCCCGCCACCGCAGCGAGGCGAAGAGCGCGCTCATCACGCTCGTCGAGCACGCTCTGATGGCGCGTTTGCGATAGCGACGGACAGCGTCGGCGGCGCCCGCCGCCGAACGCACAAATCCCCCGCTCTCCGGGAGAGCGGGGGATTTGTGCGCTTCAGACGGCGTTTCGCTGTTCGGGCCGCGTTTCGCTGTTCGCCGGGGCCTTCAGCCCTGCCAGCTGTGCGGGGCGCGGAAGCCCCGCTGGCGCTCCAGCCGGCGCCAGCCCGCCGCGCTGCGGCCGGTGCGCCCCGAGGGGCGCCGGTGGCCTGCGTTGGCGGCCGCGCGGGCGAGGAGGACCGCGGTGACCGCGGCGAGCTCCTCGGCGTCGGCGTGGCCCTTCTCGACGCGGACGAGAGTGGCGGCGCCGACGGCGGCCGCGGTATCGGCGGGGTTGTCGGCGGTGTCCTGTGCGGTGCTCACGATGGCTTCGTCTCCAATACTCGCGTCAATGCTCGCGTTACTGCGGCGGGTTGCCGTGCTTGCGGGACGGCAGGTCGGCGTGCTTGTTGCGCAGCATCGCCAGGGACCGGATCAGGACCTCGCGGGTCTCCACGGGGTCGATGACGTCGTCGACCAGGCCGCGCTCGGCGGCGTAGTACGGGTGCATCAGCTCGGACTTGTACTCCTTGACCATGCGGGCGCGCATGGCCTCGGGGTCGTCGGCCCCGGCGATCTGCCGACGGAAGATCACGTTGGCCGCGCCCTCGGCGCCCATCACCGCGATCTCGTTCGTCGGCCAGGCGTAGGTCAGGTCGGCGCCGATGGACTGGGAGTCCATGACGATGTAGGCGCCGCCGTACGCCTTGCGCAGGATGATCGAGATCCGCGGCACGGTGGCGTTGCAGTACGCGTACAGCATCTTGGCGCCGTGCCGGATGATCCCGCCGTGCTCCTGGTCCACGCCGGGCAGGAAGCCGGGCACGTCCAGCAGCGTGATCAGGGGGATGTTGAAGGCGTCGCACATCTGGATGAAGCGGGCGGACTTCTCCGACGCCTCGATGTCCAGCACCCCGGCCAGCGACTGCGGCTGGTTGGCGATGATGCCCACCACCTGGCCGTCCAACCGGCTCAGGGCGCAGATGATGTTGGTCGCCCAGCGCTCGTGGACCTCCAGGTAGTCGCCGTCGTCGACGATCTCCTCGATGACCTTGCGCATGTCGTACGGGCGGTTGCCGTCGGCCGGGACGAGGTCGAGCAGCGCCTCGCCGCGCCGCTCGGCCGGGTCGTCGGACTCGACGGTCGGCGGGTTCTCGCGGTTGTTCTGCGGGAGCAGCGACAGGAGGTAGCGCACCTCCTCCAGGCAGCTCTCCTCGTCGTCGTACGCGAAGTGGCACACGCCCGAGGTCTCGGCGTGCACATCCGCGCCGCCCAGTCCGTTCTGGGTGACCTTCTCGCCCGTCACCGCCTGGACCACGTCCGGTCCGGTGATGAACATCTGCGAGGTCTCGCGGACCATGAAGACGAAGTCGGTGAGCGCCGGGGAGTAGGCGGCGCCGCCGGCGCACGGGCCGAGCATCACGCTGATCTGCGGGATGACGCCGGACGCCTTGGTGTTGCGCTGGAAGATGCCGCCGTAGCCGGCGAGCGCCGAGACGCCCTCCTGGATACGGGCGCCGGCACCGTCGTTGAGCGACACCAGCGGCGCTCCGGCCGAGATGGCCATGTCCATGATCTTGTGGATCTTCGTGGCGTGGGCTTCCCCGAGCGCCCCGCCGAAGATCCGGAAGTCGTGTGCGTACACGAACACGGTCCGCCCGTGTACGGTCCCCCAGCCGGTGACGACACCGTCGGTGTAGGGCCGCTTCGCCTCGAGCCCGAACCCGCTCGCGCGGTGCCGCCGCAGCGGCTCGACCTCGTTGAAGGACCCCTCGTCCAGGAGCAGATCGATCCGTTCGCGGGCCGTCAGCTTCCCCTTGGCCTTCTGGGCCTCGGTCGCCCGCTCGCTCGGCCCGCGCCGAGCCTGCTCGCGGATCGCGTGCAGCTCGGCGACACGCCCGCGGACGTCGCTCGCCTCAGCGGGCGCACCTTCGAGATTGGTCATGCAATGACGGTACGTTCCCGGACCCCCCGGGACGCATGTCAATTCCATACAACGTCGGGCGCGTTTTGGTGGGTAGGCAGAACAGAACTGGACAGCGGATTTCCTGCCACCGTATGGGCCACTGGGCGAGGGGCGCTGTCGGCACCCCACAAACCCCGACGTGGCGCGCCCATGACCGGCGGACATGACCACCCGTATGGGCGCGCCCGGCCGGGGTCAGCAGCCGCCGCAGTTGTAGTAGACGACGTCCCAGTGGTTGCCCTCGAGGGCATAGATGTTGCCGGAGTTGGCCTTGTACTGCTTGGCGCCGTCACTGCGCAGGCCGATGTAGGCGAAGTGGCCGGTGATGTAGTTGCTGACGCAAGTGTTGAGGCCGTAGTCGAGCTTGTAGCCGTTCCAGTGGCTGTAGGTGCCGCCGGCGTGCCCGGTCTCGGTGCCGCCGGTGATGTTCAGGGCGCAGCCGCTGGCGCTCTTGAGGGTCTGGGCGCCCTGTGCGGTGGCCAGGTTGAGCTGTTCGAACGAGGTGCAGGTGGCGTTGTTCCGGTCGGAACAGCCGCCGGAGGAGGACCAGGTGATGCCGCTGGTCCGGAACATCGAGGTGGCCTGGGAGTGGCTGATCTTGGTGACCGCGAACGCCTCACCGGCGCTGCTGATCACCCCGACTCCGGGGGCGAAGAGCACACCGAGGACGAGGACGAGGGCCGTGACGGCGGCGCTGCCGACGGAGCGGAGCTTCATGGGACCTCCTGCTGTGGACCGTGGGACCGTGCTGGGAACCGTGCGGCGGTGCAGGTGGGGGGCGACAGCAGGATGATGGCGAACTTCTACGCGCGTCGGCCACCGTATTTGGTGAACGCTTGGGGCGATTATCCGGAGATTTTGTGTACGCGGGGAATGGAGTTAGGCTAGGTGACGTTGAAGATTCAACGGAACTTCGACAGGCCGGCCCCGGCGGAGCTACACCCCCCTAGGCTCCGCCGGGGCCGTGGCCACCAACCGCACCCACGGCCCTGAGCGTCCCGGCCTACTCCTGCGGCTCCACGCCGGCCCGCAGCAGCCCGTAGACGTACGCGTCGTCCAGCGCCTGCCACGAGGCCGCGATCACATTCCCCCCGACGCCCACCGTCGACCACTCGCCCTTGCCGTCCGCCGTCGAGACCAGCACCCGCGTCGTGGACTCCGTACCGTGCTTGCCCTCCAGGATGCGCACCTTGTAGTCCACCAACTCCATCGCGGCCAGCTGCGGGTAGATCCGCTCCAGGCCCAGCCGCAGCGCCCGGTCCAGGGCGTTGACCGGGCCGTTGCCCTCCGCCGTGGAGACGATGCGCTCGCCCTTGGCCCAGAGCTTGACCGTGGCCTCGTTGGCGTGGGTGCCGTCGGGGCGGTCCTCGACGATGGCCCGCCAGGACTCGACCTGGAAGTAGCGGCGGGGCCGCCCCTCGATCTCCTCGCGCAGCAGCAGTTCGAAGGACGCGTCGGCGGCCTCGTAGGTGTAGCCCGCGAGCTCGCGCTCCTTGACCCGCTCGACGACGCGGCCGACCAGCTCCCGGTCGCCGCCGAGGTCGACGCCCAGCTCCTTGCCCTTGAGCTCGATCGAGGCCCGGCCCGCCATGTCGGACACCAGCATGCGCATGGTGTTGCCGACCAGCTCGGGGTCGATGTGCTGGTAGAGGTCGGGGTCCACCTTGATCGCGGAGGCGTGCAGCCCGGCCTTGTGAGCGAAGGCCGAGAGGCCGACGTAGGGCTGGTGGGTCGAGGGTGTGAGGTTGACCACCTCGGCGATGGCGTGCGAGATGCGGGTCATCTCGGCGAGCGCGCCGTTGGGCAGGACCTTACGGCCGTACTTGAGCTCCAGGGCGGCGGCGACCGGGAAGAGGTTGGCGTTGCCGACCCGCTCGCCGTAGCCGTTGGCGGTGCACTGGACATGGGTGGCGCCCGCGTCCACGGCGGCCAGGGTGTTGGCGACGGCGCAGCCGGTGTCGTCCTGGGCGTGGATGCCAAGACGGGCCCCGGTGTCGGCGAGGACGGTGCGCACCACCGCGTCGATCTGGGCCGGGAGCATGCCGCCGTTGGTGTCGCACAGCACGACGACATCCGCGCCCGCCTCGTGGGCGGCGCTGACGACCTGCTTGGCGTAGCCGGGGTTGGCGCGGTAGCCGTCGAAGAAGTGCTCGCAGTCGACGAAGACCCGGCGGCCCTGGGCGCGCAGATGGGAGACGGTGTCCCTGACCATCTCCAGGTTCTCGTCCAGCGTGGTGCGCAGGGCGAGTTCCACATGGCGGTCGTGGGACTTGGCCACCAGCGTGATCACCGGGGCGCCGGAGTCGAGGAGCGCCTGGACCTGGGGGTCGGCCGATGCCTGTACGCCCGCCTTGCGGGTGGCGCCGAACGCGACCAGTTGGGCGTGGGTGAAGTCGATCTCGGCGCGGGCCCGGGCGAAGAACTCCGTGTCGCGCGGGTTGGCGCCGGGCCAGCCGCCCTCGATGAAGCCCACGCCGAAGTCGTCGAGGTGACGGGCGATGGTCAGCTTGTCCGCGACGGTGAGGTTGATGCCCTCGCGCTGCGCGCCGTCGCGCAGCGTGGTGTCGAAGACGTGGAAGCTGTCGTCGGGTAGGTCCTTCATGGTGGTCTGGCTCCTGTGGGATCGATCTCGGTCTACCGGAATAACCGGTTCCGCGCCCTCCTATGATCCCTCGCGCTCCGCATCCGGCGGGGTGGTCCGGAAAACGAAAAGACCCCTCGCGGGTGCGAGAGGTCTGCGCGCGGGTCTGGGGCACGGTGGCCGCGCCGTACTCGGGTCGTACGGGGCGGTCACTGCGGACCGGCGCGCCTGCTGCCAATAATCATGGCGAACGAGAGCACGGAGGCAGTCAAGCACATCCCGCCTCCGCGCTCCCATCCGTCTCATGATGCGAACCGCCGCGCGGATCGATATCGCAGTCACGTTCGGAGGGGCGGCCGGCACCGGCCGGGTCGACCCCGGCCGTCCGTCCGTCAGCCCAGGCGGTGCATCCAGCCGTGGGTGTCCGGGGCGGCGCCCGTCTGGATGTCCAGCAGCGCCTTGCGCAGCTTCATCGTCACCTCGCCCGGCTGCCCGTCCGCCACGGTCCAGTCGGCCCGGGCGGACTTGACCGAGCCGACGGGGGTGATCACGGCGGCGGTGCCGCAGGCGAAGACCTCGGTGAGGCTGCCGTCCGCGTTCCCCTCGCGCCAGTCGTCGACGCTGATACGGCCCTCGGAGACCTCATGGCCCAGGTCGGCGGCGATCCGCAGCAGCGAGGCGCGGGTGATGCCCGGCAGCAGCGAGCCGGACAGCTCGGGGGTCACGATGCGGTTCCCGTACACGAAGTACAGGTTCATACCGCCCATCTCCTCGATCCAGCGGCGCTCGATCGCGTCCAGCCAGACCACCTGGTCGCAGCCCTGCTCGGCGGCCTGCGCCTGGGCGACCAGCGAAGCGGCGTAGTTGCCGCCCGTCTTGGCCGCGCCGGTGCCGCCGGGAGCGGCGCGCACATACTCCTCGGAGAGCCACACGGAGACCGGCTTGACCCCGCCGGGGAAGTAGGCGCCGGCCGGGGAGGCGATGATGATGAAGAGGTATTCGTTCGCGGGCCGCACGCCGAGGCCGACCTCGGTCGCGAACATGAAGGGCCGCAGATACAGGGACTCCTCACCGCTGCCCGGCACCCACGCCTTGTCCTGGGTGACCAGCGCGTCGCAGGCCGCGATGAAGGTCTCGACCGGCAGCTCCGGCATGCCCATGCGGCGCGCGGAGGCGCGGAAGCGCTCGGCGTTCTCCTCGGGGCGGAAGGTGGCCACGCCGCCGTCGGGCTGCCGGTACGCCTTGAGCCCTTCGAAGATCGTCTGGGCGTAGTGGAGGGTCATGTTCGCCGGGTCGAGCGAAAGGGGCGCGTACGGCACGAGCTGGGCGTCGTGCCAACCGCGGCCCTCGGTCCACTTGATGGTCACCATGTGGTCGGTGAAGTGGCGGCCGAAGCCGGGGTTGGCCAGGATCCGCTCCCGCTCCTCGTCGGAGAGGGGATGGGCGGAGGGCTTGAGCTCGATCGTGGGCGTCGTCATGAGTGGTAGTCCTTCACCGTTGGTTGTAGCGGACCGCGCCCGCGCCGTCCCCGCCCCGAGGGGTACTAGGACGTCCGAGCTTCCTCTCATACGACGGCCCCACGTCCGATTATCGCTCGGAGTGGGGCCGGGGTAGAGATGCGTGCGTGCGCTTGCGCGGCCCAGGTCGATGGTCGCACCCAGCCGCGCGTCGGCACAGGCTGGGGTCAGCCGGATACTCGCGCCGCGAGCGCGTCGCCGATCTCGTCGGTGGTGCGCGGCGTGTCGCCGCTGCGCTCCGCGAGGTCCTGGGCGACGGCGGCCTCGACACGGGCCGCCTCGGCCTCGTATCCCAGGTGCTGAAGCAGCAGGGCCACCGACAGCACGGTCGCGGTCGGGTCGGCCTTGCCGGTGCCCGCGATGTCCGGCGCGGAGCCGTGGACCGGCTCGAACATCGACGGGAAGGTGCCGGAGGGGTTGATGTTGCCGCTCGCGGCGAGCCCGATGCCACCGGTGACGGCGGCGGCCAGGTCCGTGAGGATGTCACCGAAGAGGTTGTCGGTGACGATGACGTCGAACCGCTCGGGCTGGGTGACGAAGAAGATCGTCGCGGCGTCGACATGCAGATAGTCGGTGGTGACCTCGGGGAACTCCGCGCCGACCCGGTCGAAGATGTTCTTCCACAGGTGGCCCGCGTGCGCCAGGACGTTGGTCTTGTGCACGAGGGTGAGCTTCTTGCGCGGCCGGGCGGCGGCCCGGGCGTACGCATCGCGCACCACGCGCTCGACGCCGTACGCGGTGTTCACGCTGACCTCGGTGGCCACCTCGGCCGGGGTGCCGGTGCGCAGCGATCCGCCGTTGCCCGTGTACGGGCCCTCGGTGCCCTCGCGGACGACGACGAAGTCGATGTCGGGGCGGGCGGCCAGCGGGGTGGCGGTGTTCGGGAACAGCTTCGACGGACGCAGGTTGACGTAGTGGTCGAAGACGAAGCGCAGCTTGAGCAGCAGCCCGCGCTCCAGCACACCCGAGGGCACGGACGGGTCGCCGATGGCGCCGAGCAGGATCGCGTCGTGGTTCTTCAGCGATTCGAGCTCCGCGTCCGGCAGGGTCTCGCCGGTCGCGTGCCAGCGCCGGGCGCCGAGGTCGTACTCCTGGGTCTCGAGCTTCACGTCCTGCGGAAGGACGGCCGAGAGGACCTTGAGACCCTGCGGCACGACTTCCTGGCCGATACCGTCACCGGGGATCACTGCGAGACGAATGCTGCGAGACATACCGGGACCCTACCCCTCGTCCCACTGAATGACATTCGCCGTCCGACATATGGACGGAGGCTCATCCGGATGGCTCACGTTCACCCGGAGTACCGCGTGAAGTCGCCTTCTGGGGGCAGATTCCGGCACATGGCTGACTTCTCCCGGGGCACGCCCCGCGGCTCCTCCGATGTCCCACGAGTCGGCATTCCCGAGCGCCTGGCGCGCCGGATGACCATGGCCGAGCAGCACGAGTATCTGCGGACGAAGCTCTCCCGGCGCGGGGTGCTGCGCGGCGGCGCCGCGGGGGTGGGGACGGTGGCGGGGGCCGGCCTGCTCACCGGTTCGGCGGGCGCCGTGGCGGCGAGCCCGTCCCCGGCGCTGTTCACCGGTCCGTCGCCGACGCTGCTCACCGGCCCGGCCTCGCGGAAGGTGAACGGCGCGCTGGTCGCGCCCTTCGGCCGCCATCTCGCCTTCGGCGCCGACCCCAGGACCCAGATGCGGATCTCCTGGCAGGTCCCCTTCGCCGTCAAGGCGCCGTACGTGCGGATCGGCCTCAAGCCCTGGGAGCTGAGCCGGAAGATCGAGGCCGAGGTCCGCCATCTGCACACGCCCGCGCTCAGCGACAAGCTCCCGGCCGTCGACCAGTACTACCTCCACGCCGCACTCGAGGGCCTGAGCCCAGGCGTCACCTATTACTACGGCGTCGGCCACGACGGCTTCGACCCGGCCGACCCGCGCCACTTCGCCGCCCTGGGCACGTTCCGTACGGCGCCCCACAAGGCCGAGTCCTTCGTCTTCACGGCCTTCGGCGACCAGGGCGTCAGCTACGACGCGCTCGCCAACGACCAGCTGCTGCTCGGCCAGCACCCCGCCTTCCATCTGCACGCCGGGGATCTGTGCTACGCCGACACCACCGGCCACGGCCAGAAGACGGATGTCTTCGACGCCCGGGTGTGGGACTCCTTCCTCGCCCAGACCGCCTCGGTCGCGGCGAGCGTGCCGTGGATGGTGACCACCGGCAACCACGACATGGAGGCCTGGTACTCCCCCGACGGCTACGGCGGTCAGCTGGCCCGCTGGTCCCTCCCCGGCAACGGCCCCGATCCGCGCAAGGCGCCCGGCGTCTACTCCTTCACCTACGCCAATGTGGCGGTCGTCGCGCTGGACGCCAACGACGTCAGCTACGAGATCACCGCCAACACCGGATACACCGGCGGGAAGCAGACGCGCTGGCTGGACCAGCGCCTCGGACAGTTGCGCGCCCAGCCCGGCATCGACTTCGTCGTGGTCTTCTTCCACCACTGCGCCTTCTCGACCACCAGCGCCCACGCCTCGGACGGCGGGGTGCGCGACGCCTGGGTGCCGCTGTTCGAGAAGCACCAGGTGGACCTGGTCATCAACGGCCACAACCACGTCTACGAGCGCACCGACGCCATCCGGGGCGGCCGGGTCGCCAAGCGGGTCCCGGTCGGCGGCAGCGCCGACGCGGTGCGCGACGGCATCGTCTACGCGACGGCGGGCGGGGCCGGGGCGCATCTGTACGAGTTCCCGGTGCCCGACAGCTACGAGGGCCATGTGAAGGACCTCGACGAGGTGAAGACCTTCCACTGGGCGAAGGACGGATCGAAGAACAAGGACACGGTGGAGTGGTCGCGGGTGCGCTACACCGGTTTCTCGTTCCTCGCGGTGGAGGTGCGGCCGGGCCCGAGCCCGAAGCTGACGGTCACGACGCTGGCCGAATCGGGCGAGCGCGTGGACCACTTCGAGGTGGTGCGCACGCCCGGGAAGTGACCGGCGCCGCTCTTCTTGCTCTCGTCGGCGACCGCGTCAGTGGCCGGTCGCGCCGCCGTTGTCGCGGCGGTCGAGGGCGCGCTGCAGCGCGGCGGCGGCGTTCTTGCGGTCGGTGTTGTCGGTCTTGCGGCGGGTCCTGCGGACAACCGTCTCAGCCATGATCGCGTCTCCCTGTGTCCCGAGAGGTGCTGCGGAAGATGCCGGAGGGGCGGGGGCCTCAAGTGCGGCAGGGGTCACCTGCGCATGCGCACCGGCCACAACCACCGTCGCTCGATCGAGCGAGACGTTCGGCTTCCACAAAAATAAGGCCTCGGAGCCGGACTGTCCGCACAATTACTCGGACGTCCTACTATCTGAGACGCAGAAACGCGCATGGGCTGGTCGAGGCCAACCCCCGTTCGGCCTCGACCAACCAGTATTCGCGCCGTTCAGAAGGTGCTTACTCGTTGGTTAGCTTCGTAAACTGCCGTGAATAACGACTACTTGGCTGTCAGACGCTAGCACCGCCGCGCCTCCGCCGTCCACGACTTTTCGGCTTGCCACACGCGCCCCGCATACGGCGACGGCCGCCGTACGCGCCTTGGCGC
>NZ_JBHWES010000044.1:0-36807 GCF_042734105.1 Streptomyces sp. NPDC059679
ACACAGCGGCGGGCGCAGCAGCGGCAGGGTCACCACCGGGCGCGACCCCCTCCGAAGCAGTCGGCGCGGCACCAGAGTCCCCACCTGCTTCGTCGCCCCCAGCCGACACAGCGGCAGGCGCGGCGGCGTCGGCGCCACCACCGGGCGCGCTCCCCGCAGCCTCAGCCACGGCCGACGCAGCGGCAGCAGCGTCGGCGCCCGGCGCGTCCGTTTCGGCCGCAGCCGGAGCGGCAGCAGCGCCCCCGTCGGGCGCGGTGGCAGCCGCAGGGACATCAGCCGCAGGCGCGACAATCACGCCCTGGGACGCATCCGCAGCCGCACCGGCGGCTTCGCCGCCGGGCGCAACGGCAGACTCGGTCCCGGCTGCTTCGTCATCCGACGCGGTAGCGGCAGACTCCGTGCCGGAAGCGACGCCCCCAGGCACGGCAACAGCCGCACCACCGCCCGGCACTTCGGCCGCGGCGGCTGGCTCGCCCCCGCCCGCCTCAGTCGAGCCATCTGCCGACGCCGCAGCGGCAGGCGCACCAGCCGCAGGCGCGGCTGTGGCGGCACTGCCGCCCTCTGCGTCAGCCGCAGGCGAGACAGTCGCGTCGCCGGCCGGCACGTCCCCCTCGGCCGCAGCCGCATCAGGTTGACCACCCGGTGCGTCCTGCCCGGGCGCGGCCACAGGCGCGTCAGCCGTCGGCACGACGATCGTGCTCTCCTCAGCCGACACGTCGGCAACCGCACCGTTGGGGGCGTCCCCGTTGGGCGCGGCGGCCGACTCGGCTACAGCGTCGCCGGCCGACGCGGTAGCGGCAGACTCCGTGCCGGAAGCGGCGCCCCCGGGCACGGCAACAGCCGCACCACCGCCCGGCACTTCGGCCGCGGCGGCTGACTCGCCCCCGCCCGCCTCAGTCGGGCCACCTGCCGACGCCGCAGCGGCAGGCGCACCAGCCTTCGGCGCGGCCGAGGCACCGCCACCCTGCGCGTCTCCAGCCGTCGCGGTACTCGCGGCGTCGCCACCCGGCGCGTCCTGTCCGGGCGTGGCCGCAGCAGAGTCCCCATCGGGCGCAGCGGCAGACTGGGGGTCGGCTACGTCGCCATCCGACCCGGTAGCGGCAGAGCCCGCGCCGGAAGCGGCGCCCGCAGGCGCGGCAGCAACCGCACCGCCGCCCGGCACTTCGGCCGCAGGCGACGCAGTCGGGTCCCCAACGGGCACAGCACCGGACGCGGCAGCCGCAGGCCCATCAGCCGTCGGCGGGGCGGTCGCGGCTTCCGCAGAAGCATCGCCACCAGCAGCAGGCGAAGCCGCAGCCGCGTCAGTCGTTGGCGTGGCAGTCGCGCCGTCCCCAACCGGCGCGTCAGCAACCGCACTCTCGGCAACAGCCGAGGCATCGACGGCTGCACCGTCCACGGGCGCGGCCCCGACTGGGGCCGTGGCGGCAGTCTCCGCGCCGGAAGCACCAGCCGCAGGCGCGGCAGGCGCGTCCTCGGCTGCGGCTGCTCCGGCTGAGCCATCAGCCGGCGCGGGGATGGCCGCGCTCCCCTCTGACGGGTCGCTCACAACGCCGTCCGGCGCAGCCACCGGTTCGGAGGGCGCTCCCCGGCCCTGCGGTCGCTGACCCTGCTGGCCCTGTCCCCGTGCGGCGCGGCGTCGCGAGGCCCGTCCTTGCGGGGCCTGCGCCGGAGGGGCGTCCTGCACGGCGGCCAGGTCGGCGACGGGCTCGGCCGGAGCCTCGCTCGCCGTGGCCGCGCCTTGAGCGGCGGTCCGGCCCCGGGCCGCGCGGCGGCGTGCGGCGCGGCCCTGCGGGGCCTGCGCCGCGGGGGCCTCCGGCGTGGCGGCGGCCGAACCCGCCTCCGCCGCCTCCGCCGCCTCCTGAGGCTGCTCGGGCTGCTCGGGCTGCCCCTGCACGGGGTCGTCGGACGAGGGGGCCTCAGCGACTATGGCGTGGCCCGGGGCCACGGGTACGGGCTGCGGCGCGGGCTCGGCCGGGGTCGCGGTGCCGTCCGACTGGGCCGGGATAACGATGCCCGGGGTCGGCTGCGCGGACGGCTCCGCCTGTGGGTGGCTCTGGGCCGGGATATCCGCCACCGGCCCCGCGAAGCCCTCCGCGGCCAGGGCGTTCTCCGGCTCCCGCTGGGGTGGAACGGAGTCCGGGTGGACGGCCTGCGCGGGGATGCCGACGGCTGGGTCCACGCCCTGGAATTCGGCCTCCGCGGGGATGGCCTCGGCGACGTCGGCCTGCTCCGCCGCGGGCTCGGCGAACTGATGCGGCTCGTACGGGCCCTGTGCCTGGAGCTCCTCGGCAGCGTCGGCCACGTCCTCCGCCAGGGGCGCGGCCTGCGGAGGCTGGGCGCCCCAGGGGCTGCCGGGCTGCGGACCGGGGAGCGGTCCGGCGTCCTCACCGGGCTGGTCGATGTATTGGGGTCCGGCGGCCAGCGTCTCGGCCTGGTGGACGGGCGCGACATGAGCGGGGGCAGGGGCCGGGGCACCGGCTCCGGCCGGGCCCCGGTCGGCGAGAGAACGCACGACGCCGTTGGTCGGTTCGGGCATCGGCGGGCCCATGTGCAGCGGGCGCCGCGGCGGGGTGGGGGCGGCCTGGGCGAGCGGCCTGGGCGACGGCGCACCGGTCTGAGCAGGGGTGGGATGGGCGGAAGCAGCCTGGGCGGGCAGGGGCTGCCCCTGCGCGGGCTGATCCTGCGTGGGTTGGCCCTGCGCAGCCTGCTCCTGCATGGGCTGAGCAGGCGCGGGCTCGGCCTCCGTGGGCTGAGCGGACACCGGCTGGGGTTGGGGCTCGGGCGGCCTTACGTCCCCGTGCTCGGCCGGTCCCGCCTCTGCGAACTCGGCCTCCGGTCCGGCGTTCCCGTACTCGGCAGATCCCGAGTCTCCGTACGCGGCCTGTCCCGCGTTTCCGAACTCGGCCTGTCCCGGGTTCTCGTACTCACCCGGCGCCGCGTCCACATACTCGGCCGGTCCCGCGTCGTAGCCCCCGCCCGGAACCTGGTCATAGGCTCCGCCGGGCACCTGGTCATAGGCTCCGCCGGGCACCTGGTCGTAGGGCCCACCCTGCCCCTGGTCATAGGGGCCGCCCTGCCCCTGGGTATAGGGCTCGGCCTGCCCCTGGTCATAGGGGCCGTAGCCCTGGGCCGGCACCGCGTCGTAACCCGCCGGGCCCATCTCGTAGGCTCCGGTCTCGTATCCGCCGGGCACATGGGTCATGGGCTGCTGGTACGGGGCCTGTGGGGGGTGGTACTGCGGCTGGTGCTCGCTCCACGCGCCCTGGGCGCCGGGCATGAGGAGCAGGTCGTCCTCTTCGCCGCTGGCGTCGTGCGTGTCGAGGAAGGTGTACGCGGACTGCGGCTGCTCGATGAAGCCGGCGTCGGCAGGGGGGGTGTGGACATCCGTGGGATGCGGCTGTCCGAGTCGTCCGCCCGCGTTCTCCGGCAGTCCCTCGCCCGGGACCTGGCCGGTGTCGGTCATGCGTACCCCTCGCCCATCGCTAGTGCTCCTTCCTACCGCCTACCGCCTAGAGCAAGCCTCAGAGGCAAGAACGAGCGCACGCGGTGCGCGGCACGTAGCACGCCCGAGGCATTGCCTACCGCGGCCCGTCAAGAGGGGGACGCATTCCGGCCATTGGCCGATAAAGCGCCGAACGCCGGGCAGCGGCACAGGCAGTACAACGATCCGCCAGCCTACCTCGGGCGCCGCTCGGCAACGCTCATCGGGGCGAGGGTCACAGGGGCATATCCGGGTGGTGGCCGGGGGCAGCGTCAGAGGGCGAAATCACAGGTGCGGGCGGTGACCACACACCAGGAAGGCCACCGCACGCTCGCGTTCCGCCCACACTCTGGTGTCCAGTTCCACCGACTGCAGGAGGGCGCATTCGACCGCGTAGCCGCCGTCCTCCAGCGCCCGGCAGACGGCTTCCGCCTCGTCCCGTGTCGCCGCATGTGTGACGATCCGCTCGGGGCGGCGGTCGGCGCACGCGGCGACGACTGCGGGGCCGCCGGCGCCGACTCGCACCACGTCCGGCTCGGGCAGGTCTTCGAGGACCTGAGGCGCGGCGCCGTGGACGACCTGGAGCTGTACGCCGAAGCGGCGGGCGAGGGCGGCGGCGCGCTCGCAGGCGTCCCGGTCGCGGTCCACGGCGATGACGGCGGCGCCGAACCCGGCCGTCTCGACCGCCGCCGCGCCGCTGCCCACTCCGATGTCCCAGACCAGGTCGCCGACGCGGGGGCCGAGGCGGGCCAGTTGGGTGGCGCGCAGCTGAGGGGACTCGCTCTCGCCGAGGACGGTCGCGTACGCGGCGGCGGGCAGCGCCCAGCCGCGTACGGCGCCCGGGTAGCCCGGGTCGCGCCCGGCGAGCCACCCTCCGCCCTGCAGTACGCCGCGCGCGGCGCCCGGGGCCGGCGCGCTGCGCACCGCGGGCGCGCCGGAGCCGCCGATGACGATGACGACGTTGGGGTCGCGCCAGGCGTGGTCGACGGCCTTGTCGGAAGTCAGTACGGTCACCCGCTCGTGCCGGGTACCCAGGGCCTCGCAGATGACGAAGGTGCGGTGCACCGGGCCGAGCAGCAGTGCGAGTTCGGCGGGGCCGGCGCCGGGCGAGGTGAGCACGGCGACCTTGGGGTGGGCGCGGCAGACGTTGACGGCGCGGCGCAGGTCGCGGCTGTGGGCGACGACCACCTGGGCGTCGTCCCACGGCATCCCCGCCCGGGCGAAGGCGGCGGCGACGGAGGAGACCGCGGGGACGACCTCGACCTCCAGGCCGTGCTCGGGGGCGCGCAGGGCGCGTACGACGCCGAAGTAGCCGGGGTCGCCGTCGGCCAGGACCACGGCGGAGCCGCGGTGCTGGGCGATACGGCGGGCGGCGAGGTCCACGCTGCCGAGCCTGATCCGCTCCGCGCCCGGCGGGACTTCGGGCAGCGCCAGGTGGTGGGCGGCGCCGGCCACGAGGGTGGCCGCGCCGAGAGCGGAGCGGGCCACGTCCGTGAGCGGGGAGCCGTCCCAACCGATCACCGTGACGCGGTCGGCCATCGTCGTGTGTCTCCCAGGGTGTCGCGGGCGGGCGGCGGGCGGCCGCGGAGGTGGCTTGCGCCGGTGCGCTCGCCGCCGCGCGGGGGCGCGCGGAGCTCGGGCGAGGTGCTTGGGCGCGGTGCTCGGGCCTGGAGAGATTATCCCGCCTGGTCCGGACCTCCGGACGCAGGGCGCATGCGCCCGGGGGCGCGGGGCCCTGGCGGGAGGCTCGGGGCGTGAGTTCAGGGCGCGTTGAGGCGGGGGCGCGCCGGGGGCGGGGCGCGCTGCCGGTGAGGCACGCCACGGGCCGGGCGCGCCGCGCCGAGAGGCCGAGGGCGCACCAAGGCCGGGACGTGTGGTCGAGTCGCCACCGGTGAGGCACGCCACCGGTCGGGCACGCCCCGGCCAGGGGCAGGGCGCGCGCCGAGGGTGGTCAGTTCCAGTCGGAGTACGTGGGGTACGCGCTGAAGCCGTCCGTGTCCTCCATCGGGCCGCCGTGCACGCCCTGGAGGTCTTCGGGCAGCAGGCTCCAGACGATGACGTCGGTGCGCACCTCGATCCAGCCGCCGCCCTCCGTCTGCGTGCGCGCTATCCAGGCGTTGCGCAGGACGCCCTCGCTGATGCAGCCGATCTTCTGGGCGACCTGCTGGGAGGCGGCGTTGTCCGCGGCGGTGCGCAGCTCGAGCCGTTCGAACTTCTGATCCTGGAAGAGCCAGCGGGCGACGGCCAGCGTGGATTCCGAGGCGTAGCCCTCGCCGCGCGCCCAGGGGGCGGTGACATAGGCGACCTCGGTGGCCAGTACGCGCCAGTCGGTGTTGCTCAGGTGCACGATGCCCACGAGGCGCTGGGTGAGGAATTCGGCGACGGCGAAGACGATGCCGCGGCCCGAGGTGCGTTCGGCGGGCGCGGTGCGCAGCGCCCACTCGTGCGCGTCGCGGGTGGTGTAGGGGTGGGGCACCGAGGTCCAGGCGGTGACGAGTTCGTCGTTCATCATCTCCGTGAGCGCGGGCACGTCCGCTTCCTCGAACGGGCGCAGCACCAGCCGTTCCGTACTGATGGAGATGTCCGGGAAGGTGGATGTCATGCGCCGCTCCATAACCGGGGTCCGGGGTCCTGGGGTCCAAGGTTTCGGGAAGAGCCCAGCATGCAGCATCGCCTGAGAGAAATGCAGCACGGGGTGGCCAAGCGGAAGGCTCCGTATCCGTTTGTGACGTTCGGATACGGAGCCATCGCCAGTGCGCGGGCTAACCGCCGGTGACCGGCAGCACCGACCCCTTGTACTTCTCTTGGATGAATTTCCGCACTTCGGGCGAGGTGAGGAGCTTGGCCAGTTTCTTCACCCGCGGGTCGTCCTCATTGCCCTTCTTCGCGGCGAGAACGTTGGCGTATTCGTTTCCCTTCACCGACTCCAGCAGCACCGACTCCTTCGCCGGATCGAGTCCGGCGTCGAGCGCGTAATTGCTGTTGATGACGGCCAGGTCGACATCGTCGAGAGAGCGCGGCAGCTGGGCCGGCTCCAGCTCCTTGAAGGTGAGCTTCTTCGGATTGGCGGTGATATCGGCGGGGCTCGCGGTGACTCCCGCGTCCTTCTTCAGCTCGATGAGCCCCTTGGCGGCGAGCAGTTTGAGGGCGCGTCCCTCGTTGGTGGTCTCGTTGGGTACCGCGACGGTCGCCCCGGTCTTGAGGGCGGAGATGTCCTTGATGTGCTTGGAGTAGGCGCCCATGGGTGGCAGATAGATATCCGCCACGGACACCAGGTCGGTGCCCTTCGTCTTGTTGAAGTTCTCCAGGAATGGGACGTTCTGGTACAGGTTGGCGTCCAGTGAGCCTTCCTGGAGGGCGGTGTTCGGCAGAACGTAGTCGGTGAACTCCTTGACCTCGAGCTTGAGGCCCGCCTTCTCCGCCAGGTTCTTCTTGATGTAGTCGAGCACCTCGCCCGCCGGGACGGCGGTGGCCCCGACGACGAGCGTGTCGTCGTCCGATCCGCCGCCGGAGCCCGCGCCGCACGCGGTCAGCCCGAGGGCGAGTGCGGCGGCGGCGAGAGGGGCCGCGATCTTGCGCATCATGTGGTTTCCTCCGGGGTCACGCAGTCCGGGTCCGCGGTCAGAACGAGGCGATGACGGAGCCGTCGTACTTGTCCTTGATGAACTTCTTCACCTCGGGGGAGGTGAGGAGCTTCGCGAGCTTCTTGACGCGCGGGTCGTCCTCGTTGCCCTTCTTCACGGCGAGGAAATTGCCGTACGGGTTGTTCTCGGGCGACTCCAGGACGAGGGCGTCCTTGGCGGGCTTGAGGTCGGCCTCGATGGCGTAGTTGCCGTTGATGACCGCGGCGTCCACATCGTCCAGGGCGCGCGGCAGCTGCGGGGCCTCCAGTTCCTTGAACTTCAGGCCCTTGGGGTTGTCGGCGATGTCCTTCGGGGTGGCCTCGTTGCCGACACCGCTCTTGAGCTTGATGACGCCGTTGGCGTCCAGGAGCTTGAGGGCGCGGGCCTCGTTGACGGTGTCGTTGGGGATCGCCACGGTCGCGCCGCTCTTGAGGTCGTCGGCCTTCTTCACGTTGTGCGAGTACAGGCCGAGCGGCTCCAGGTGCACGGTGACGACGGGCACGATGTGGGTGCCCTTCTTCTTGTTGAAGTCGTCGAGGAACGGCTGGTTCTGGAAGTAGTTGGCGTCCACCGACCCGTCTTCGGTCGCCGTGTTCGGCGTGTTGTAGTCGGTGAACTCCTTGACCTCGAGCTTGAGGCCCGCCTTTTCGGCCAGGTTGTCCTTGATGTAGTTCAGGATCTCGGCGTGCGGGACGGGGCTCGCGGCGACGACGAGCGCGCCGTTCTTGTCGGAGCCCTTGTCCGCGCCGCAGGCGGCCAGGCCCAGGGTGAGGGCGCCGGCGGTGAGGGCGATGGCGAGGGTCTTTGTGGTGTTACGCACGAAAAGTGCCTTTCTATTTGGGCATACGAGGCCGCTGCGGGTGCCAGGGCGCTCTGCGCGGAGGGGAGTTACGAGGGGTTGGAGCGGAAGTTCGGCAGGACGGAGAAGAGGCCGGGGCTCAGGGGGCCTCGGATGCCTCGGCGACCTTGGCCACCGGGCCGGGCTCCTCGGCTCGCTTCGTGGCGCGCACCGGCCGCAGCCGCGAAGTGGCCGAGGAGCGGCCGCGGTGCGACAGGGCGCGGGCGGCGAAGTCACCGGCGAACTGGATGATGGAGATCACCACCGCCAGGATCGCCACGGTGATCCACATCAGCTCGGTCTCGAAGCGCTGGTAGCCGTACCGGATGGCGAGGTCGCCCAGGCCGCCGGCGCCGACCGTGCCGGCCATCGCCGAGTAGCCGATGAGCGCGACGATCGTGGTGGTGGCGCTGGAGATCAGCGAGGGCAGCGCCTCCGGCAGCAGGACCTTGCGTACGACGGTCCAGGTGGAGCCGCCCATCGACTGCACCGCCTCGACCAGCCCGCCGTCCACCTCGCGCACCGAGGTCTCCACCAGCCGGGCGAAGAAGGGGATGGCGCCGATCGCCAGCGGCACGATCGCGGCCTCGGGGCCGATCGAGGTGCCCACGATCCAGCGGGTGAAGGAGATCAGCGCGACCATGAGGATGATGAACGGCATGGAGCGGCCGATGTTCACGATCTGGCCGACGACCTTGTTCACCACCACGTTCTGCAGCACCCCGCCGCGGTCGGTGAGCACCAGCAGCACCCCGAGGGGCAGTCCGCCGACCACCGCGATCAGGGCCGACCAGCCGACCATGTAGAGCGTGTCCCAACAGGCCTGCTCCAGCAGGGGCTGCATCTCGGACCAGGTCACTTGGCACCTTCCTTGGTCAGCTTGGCCGGCTTGGTCGGCTTGCCGTCATTCGCCGCGTCATTCGCCCCGCGGAGCGCCGCCTCGGCGCCGCTGGCCACCTCGATCTGCAGCCCCTGTTCGCGCAGGAACCCGATCGGCACGACGTTCTCCTCGAACGGGCCGGGCAGTTCGATCCGCATCCGGCCGACCTGCCGGCCGCCGACGGTGTCCATGGCGGCGCCGAGGATCGAGATGTCGATGTTGTAGGTACGCGCCAGCTGGGAAATAACCGGCTTGGTCGCGGCCTCACCGTGAAACGTGACGTCCACCACGGTCCGGTCGGTGCCCGGCAGCTCCCCGCCGACCGGGAAGAGCTCCCGCGCCAGTTCGGAGCCGGGCGTGGCGAGCAGATCGGCGACCGCGCCGGACTCCACGATCCGCCCGTCGCGCATCAGCGCCGCCGAGTCGCAGATGGACTTGACGACGTCCATCTCGTGGGTGATCAGCAGCACGGTCAGCCCGAGTTGCCGGTTCAGATCGCGCAGCAGCTGGAGGATCGAGCGGGTGGTCTCCGGGTCGAGGGCGGAGGTCGCCTCGTCCGACAGCAGCACCTTGGGGTCGCCGGCCAGCGCCCGGGCGATGCCGACGCGCTGCTTCTGGCCACCGGACAGCTGCGCCGGGTACGCCTTGGCCTTGTCGGCGAGGCCGACCAGGTCCAGCAACTCCTGGGCCTTGCGGGTGCGCTGCTTGCCGGATGCGCCGAGGATCTCCAGCGGCAACTCGACGTTGTCCCGGACGGTGCGCGACGAAAGCAGGTTGAAGTGCTGGAAGACCATCCCGATCCCGGTACGGGCCTTGCGCAGTGCCGAACCGGCTCGCGGTCCGCGCCCGGCGAGCGCTGTCAGGTCCTGGCCTGCCACGGTGACCGTGCCCGAGGTGGGGCGCTCCAGGAGGTTCACACAGCGGATGAGGGTGGACTTGCCGGCGCCGCTCTGTCCGACGACGCCGTACACCTCGCCCTCGCGGACATGGAGGTCGACGCCGTCGAGGGCGGTGACCTCGCGGCCTCGTGAGCGGTAGACCTTGGTCAGGCCTGTCGTGGTGATCACAGGGGTTTCCGTCACTGTTGAGTGCACGGCGGATGGTGCCGCCGGGCACGGTTCGTTCATTGCGGAACGCGGCGTGGAGCGCCCCGGGCGCACGCGAGCGCAGGCGCGGGCGCGGCTTCGGGGTTCCGGTGACGCGGGGCGGCGCGGTCCGGCACGGATGGGTCCGGACGCGGCTCAGCTCAGCGGGTCTCGCTTCGGGGCGCGAGGCTCAGGCAGGGGCCCTCAGCGGTCACACATTCGACACATACAGCGAGCACCGGGCGTCTGGATCGCCTCGGTCGCGGTGGCGCGGCTGCTCGTCGTGGTCATGGGCGTAAGTAAAGCAGACACATGTACGGGCCCATCAAACTTGTCCGAATAGCGGACTTGTCAGACCAGTCCGTGGACGGTAGGCGGAGCGGCAGGAGGTCGGCTCACTCCCCCGCCGTGATCTCCAGCCCGCCCTCGATGGCCTTGACGGACACGGCCGACAGGTCCTTGACGACGACATCGGCGACCAGCTGTCCCCGGTCCGCCGTTGTGGTCAACGCCACGGTCCGCATCCCGGCCGCCCGGCCCGCCGCGAGCCCGGCCGGGGCGTCCTCGAAGACCACGCAACGGGCCGGGTCGAAGCCGAGCTTGTCGGCGGCCAGCAGGAAGGGCTCGGGGTCCGGCTTGCCGCGCGTGATGTCGTCCGCGCTGATCAGCAGCCCCGGGGAGATCCCGACCGCGGCGAGACGAGCCTCGGCCAGCTCGCGGTTGGCGGACGTCACCACGGCCCAGCGGCCCACGGGAAGCCGCCCCAGCAGCTCGACCGTCCCGGGCAGCGCCACCACCCCGCCGCCCGCCACATCCGCCAGCTCCAGCGCGTCGATGCGGGCGCGGGCCTCGGGTACGCGGTGTGCGGGGAGCAGATCGCCGATGATGTCGGAGGCGGGGCGGCCGTGCAGCTCGACCCGCTCGAAGTCCTCCGCCGGGATTCCGTACTCCCGCGCCCAGCGGCTCCAGCAACGGTGAACCGACTCCAGGGACGAGATCAGGGTTCCATCGTTGTCGAACAGCAGGGCGTCAGCGGAGATCTTCATATCGCGTCAGCGTACGGGCCCTCCGGGGCCGGGCACAGGGCGCCCTGCCCGGCCGATTACCCTCGTCCCATGCTTGCCACCCCCTGTGTGCGCCGCCGCACCGCGCGGAGGTCCCGTTGATCGACGCGCTGACGGTCGCGCTCGGTGTGACCGCCCTCGCACTCGCCGCGTGGTGCGGATTCGCCACCTACCGCGACCAGCCCACCAAGGACTGGCACTTCATCGGCATGGCCGTGGTGACCCTGCTGGGCCTGGTCCAGCTGGTCATAGGGATCGTCCTGCTGGCGCGCGGGCAGCGGCCCGACGAGAGTGTGGCGATCTTCGTGGCGTATCTGGTCGGCTCGGGTCTCGCCGTGCCGATCGCGGCGTTCATGTCGCTGGCGGAGCGGACCCGGTGGGGATCGGCGACGGTGGCCGCGGCCGCTGTGGTGCTGGCCGTACTCGAGGTGCGGCTGTACGACATCTGGGGAGGCACCGGTGCCTGAGTCAGCGCCCGAATCCAGCACGGCCGACGAAGCCGAGCAGCCGGACCAGGCCGATCAGCCGAGTCGGGCCCGCCCGGGCGGGCTCGGCCAGGGGCCGGGTCGGCTGCTGGTGCTGCTGTACGGGGTGTTCACCGTCGCGGCCGCGTCCCGCTCGATCTATCAGCTGGCCGCGCAGTACCACGAGGCCCCGCTCGCGTACATCCTCTCCGCGGTCTCGGCGGTCGTGTACGCGTTCATCACCGTCTCACTCGTACGCGGCGGCGAGGGGGCGCGCAAGGCGGCGTTCGTCTGCTGCGCCGCCGAGCTGCTGGGCGTGCTGACCATCGGCACCTGGACGCTCGCGGACCCCTCCGCCTTCCCCGACCAGACGGTGTGGTCGGACTACGGGATGGGCTATCTCTTCATCCCGATCTTCCTGCCGGTCACCGGTCTCATCTGGCTGCGCAAGGCCCGCCAGGACTGATCCCGGCGGGCCTCAAGCGCTGTCTCAAACGCTGTCTCAGGCGCTGGCCGCGTACGCCGAGGGCATGGCCTCCTTCTCCAGGGTGACCAGGCTCAGCCGGCGGTTGACCTCTTCGGTGCCCACCTGCGCATAGCCGTAACGCCGGTACAGCCGCAGATTGCCCTCGCTGCGGTGGCCGGTGAACAGCCGGTACCGCTTGGCGTCCCGCTCCTCGGTCAGCCGCTCCTCGATCGCCGCGAGCAGCCGCCCGCCCAGGCCGTGCCGCTGCATCCGCGGGTGCACGATGAGCTTGCCGATGGCGGCGGTGCCCTTGTCGTCGACCGTGCCGCGGACCGACCCGACGACCTCCGCGCCGAGCCGGGCCACGAGCACACAGCCCTTGCCCAGTTCGGCACGGAGGTCGTCGAGGGACTGGGTCAGCGGCTCGATCGAGTAGTCCCCGTAGAGCTCGGCTTCCCGCTGGTAGCACAAGTACTGCAGCTTGAGGATCTGCTCGGCGTCGTCCGCGGTCGCCGCAGAGATGGTCACGCTCATGCCCATGTGCGCATGCCTCCCCTTGTATCGGTCCGCCGGCCGCGCTGAGGGTAGGGATGCGACCGGGGTGCTGGCCTGACTGGAGCCGTCGTGAGGATGCACGTCCGCCTCCGAGGCGCCGATTGTCTAACGCTCCTTTCCCCAGAGTTCAGGAGCCGCAATCTCCGCCGTGAGCATTCTGCGCAGGCAACCCAGACATCGGGAACGTACCGGGCCCAGGCTGCCCTGTGACATTCCCAACTCCCCCGCGATCTCGCGGTATGTCAGGTCGGCGCGGGACAGCAGCGCGCCCAGTAACAGGGGACAGCGGCCGGGCAGCCGGCGCACCGCCGCGCGCAGTGCACGGCCCGTCTCCGCCCGGAGCACGGCATGCTCGGCGGGCTCGGCATACTCGGCGTGCTCGGCGGTCCGGGAGTCGGGGCCGCAGGACGGGCCGTCGCCCACCGGGTCGTACGGCACCTCCCGCCGGGCCCGCCGCCTGGCCCCGCGCACCTCGGCCCGGACCGCGCCGCGCAGCCAGGCCGCGGGCTGGGGAGGCGGCCCGTCCGCGCGGGTGCGCTCCAGCAGCCGCAGCCACACCGCCTGTTCGAGCTCGGCCGGTTCGATGCCCGCGCCGTAGGCCTCGGCCGCCGCCTCGGCGGCGAGCAGCGGGCGGAGCCTTTCCAGAAGATCCATACCCGGCGGGACGTGGGCGGGTCGGGATCGGTTGCCGGTGCGCCGGTCTCTCACCCGAGGGGGCGGCTACGCGGACGCGAGTTGACGGCGCGGACGGAGGTCACCGGCCCAGGTGGATGGAAACGCCGCGGCGCGCGGTGGTGTCCCCCTGTACGGGCAGGGCACCGCCGCGCGCCGGGCGGGTGTTCACCGGCTCTTGCGGAAGTCCTCCGCCGCGAGCAGCGCGGTGTCCGGGTTGTCGGAGAAGATGCCGTCGATGCCCGTCTCGAAGTACTTCTTGAAGGCGCCGAAGGCGTCCCCGTACGCGTTGGGGTCGGTGCCGCGCCGGAAGTCGACGGGCAGGAAGGTGTTCTCGTTGCGCATGGTGTAGGGGTGCAGCACGAGACCGGCCGCGTGCGCGTCCTTGACCACGCTCGTCGGGGTGCCCAGCTTCCCGTCGGCGGTGCGCGGGATGATCACGGACAGGTCCGGGCCGATGCCCTGGGCGTAGCTCGCGATCCACTTCAGGCCCTCGGGCTTGACCAGGTCCGCGACCGTACGCGGGTCGTTCGCCTCGATGAAGTCCCAGGGGCGGCTGTTGATGGTGGACAGCAGCACGACCGCCGGGGTGTCGACCAGCTTGCGCAGCCGCTGGATGCTGCTCGGCTCGAAGGACTGCAGGAACAGCGCCGCGTCCTTCTTGTGGCGGCCGTATCTGCGCAGCAGCTTGGCCAGCGGCTCTTCCAGGCCGAGCCCCAGCTTGCGGAAGTAGGTGGGGTGCTTGGTCTCGACGTACAGCCAGACCCGGCGGCCCCGCTTACGGCCCTCCCGCTCGGCCCACTGCAGCACCTCCTCGAAGGTGGGCACCTCCCAACGGCCGTCGTAGAGCGTGTTGCGCTGGCGGGTGCCGGGGATGCGCTCCTTGGCGCGCAGGGTCTTCAGCTCGGCGAGCGTGAAGTCCTCGGTGAACCAGCCGGTCAGCGCGGTGCCGTCGACGGTCTTGGTGGTCTTGCGGTCGGCGAACTCCGGGTGCGCGGAGACGTCCGTGGTGGCCGTGATGTCGTTCTCGTGGCGGCAGACGAGATGGCCGTCCTTGGTGGGGACCAGGTCCTGCTCGATGATGTCGGCGCCCATGTCGAGCGCGAGCTGGTACGAGCCCAAGGTGTGCTCGGGCCGGTACCCGCTGGCCCCGCGGTGCCCGATGACGGTGGGCACCGGCAGGCCATGGCCCTTCCCGGACGCCTCCCCGGACGCCTCTGCCGCCGTGGCCGTACCCGCCCCGCCCAGCGCCATCGCCCCCGCGCCGAGGGCCGCGGCCCCCAGGATGGCGCGACGTCCAGGCTTCTGCTCCCGCTCCATGACACTCCTCGCTGTGGAGTCGTTACCTGCCAAAACCTGATCAAAAGACGGCCCGATCGTAGGGTGGAGCGGCTTTCCTACGGGAGACGTTGGGCAGAACGCGTGGGAAACGTGGGTCAACAGTGCGTATCAGGTGGGTGAACCCGGTGTGCGCGGGGGCTTGACCGGCGAGTATCGTCTCATCGGCGCAAGTGCGCGGTATCGGGTTGACTCACCCTGAGTAACCGACCTCCCGCACGCGGGCGCCTCAGCTCATGACCCCGACCGGAGGGCCCGTTGTCCCGATTCGCGTTCCTGAAGGCAGTGCTCGGTCCGCTGATGCGCCTGATGTTCCGCCCGCAGGTCGAGGGGGCGGAGCGGATCCCGGGCTCCGGCCCGGTCATCCTCGCGGGGAATCATCTCACCTTCATCGACTCGATGATCTTGCCGCTGGTCTGCGACCGTCAGGTCGTCTTCATCGGCAAGGACGAGTACGTCACGGGCAAGGGCCTCAAGGGTCGGCTGATGGCCTGGTTCTTCACGGGCGTCGGCATGATCCCGGTGGACCGGGACGGCGGGCACGGCGGCGTGGCCGCGCTGATGACCGGCCGCCGGGTGCTGGAGGAAGGCCGGATCTTCGGCATCTACCCCGAGGGCACCCGCTCCCCCGACGGCCGCCTCTACCGCGGCCGCACCGGTATCGCCCGGCTCACCCTGATGACGGGCGCCCCCGTGGTGCCGTTCGCGATGATCGGCACGGACCGGCTCCAGCCGGGCGGCAAGGGGCTGCCGCGGCCGGGCCGGGTGACGGTCCGCTTCGGCGAGCCGCTGGAGTTCACGCGCTACGAGGGCATGGACCGCGACCGCTTTGTGCTGCGGGCGGTGACGGATGAGGTCATGAGCGAGGTCATGCGGCTGTCCGGCCAGGAGTACGTGGACATGTACGCCACGAAGGCGAAGGCCGCCTGACGGTCCTGCTCTTCCTCCGTACGAGACGAGGCCGCCTGACGACCGTTCAGGCGGCCTCGTTGCGGTGTGTGACGCCGTGTGTGACGCGGATCTTCGACTGCCGGTGGGGCAGTTCCTCCCAGTCGTCCATGAACCGCGCGACGAGCCCATGGTCCGCGGCGAGCCGCACCAGGGTGGCCGTGCGGTAGTAGAAGTCCTCGCGCAGCACATGGTGCTCGGGTCCCTCGGTGCGGTTGAAGGTGAAGTCGAAGTACCCGCCCGGGGCGAGCACCCGCCCGACATGAGCCAGGCACTCGTCGATGACCTCCCGGGGCGAGTGGGAGAAGACGCTGTGCGCGTGCACCACGGTGAAATGCCCCTCGGGCAGCGCCGCCAGGCGCAGATCGCGCACCAGGCTCAGCACGGGCAGCTTGGCCTGCAGGTCACGGCCCGCCACGACCTCCTGGGCGGCGAGGAGGATATCCGGCGATATGTCGATACCGTGATAGTGGCCCGCGTCGAGATAGTCGATAAAGCGCCACCCGGCACGCAGATTGCCACATCCGATGTCCAGCAGCCGGTCCTCGGGTCGCAGACCGTGCCGCAGGAGATAGTCGTACTGCATCTCCCCCAGCGCGAGCCACCGCTCATGCGAGGCGCTGCCCACCGCCGCCTCGGGGTTCCGGGCGGTGTCGTCCCGCATCACCGCCCGGTAGTAGGCGATGTGATCGCGAGTGGAGACGCGCAGCCGCAGATCCCGGGCGAGCCGCCGCATATAGCGTGGCACCCGTTGGGGATGTCGTACGGCGTACCGGACCTTGTGCAGGGCGCTCGCGCGATTCTTGGTGCCGGGCTCCGCGGTGCTCGCGGCCGGGGCGGTGCGTATGGTGCGTATGGGTACGGGCATTCGGGACCTCGCCTGACGGCAGGGGTTATGTCCTGGTCAGCCCCATCGTCTCCGCCCCCGTACGCCCTCGCCAGCCGCGTGTGGCGTACGGGCCCACGCGGCGGAGCCGCATGGGCGGGGCCTGCTCTCCCCTCGCGGCGGAGCCGCGAGGGGAGAGCAGGGGAGGAAACCCCTCAGGCCCAGGGCAGTTGCGCGCGGTGGTGCCAGTAGTCCTCCGGGGGCTCGGCCAGGCTCGCCAGAGTCTCCCGCTGCGCCTCGTCCAGCGTCAGCTGCGCCGCCGCCAGGTTGGAGCCCAGTTGGGCGGTGGTCGCCGCGCCCGAGAGGACGACGCTCACCCACGGCTGGTGCAGCACCGCCGCGAGGGCGACCGCGTCGGGGCCCGTGCCCGTCTCCTGGGCGATGTGGCGCAGCGCCTCCGGGAGTTGGTCCGGGGCCACGAGGCGGCCGTTGGCGACGGCCTCCTTGATGATCACCGCCCGGCCCGCCTCGTGCGCCTCGGCCAGGGCCGCGCCCGCCGAGGGGTCGAGCAGGTTGTACGTGGACTGGACCGTACGGAACAGCGGTTCCCCGTCCACCGTGACCTCCAGCGCGGCGCGGATCGCGTCCGCCTGGGCGGGGCCGCTGGTCGACAGCCCCACCGTGACCCCCTCGGCCGCGAGCCGGGCCAGCCGGGCGTGCAGTTCGGGGTCGGTGAGGGCGGGGCTGCCGAGGGTGACGGAGTGCACCTGGTACAGGTCGAGCCGGTCGCCGAGCAGGGCGCGGCTCTCCGCGCTCTGCCGGTCGTACGTCGCGATGCCGTGGTCCTTGACCTCGTGCGTCTTGACGTCCGTACGCCAGTCGGCGACGTAGGTGTAGCCCCACTTGCTGCCGACGACCACGTCCCGCACCTCGGGGCGCCGGTCCAGCCAGCCGGCCAGGAACTCCTCGGCCCGCCCGTACGAGCGCGCGGCGTCCAGATAGCGCACGCCGCGCGCGTACGCGGCGTCCAGCACCTCGTATGTGCGCTCGCGCATCGCCTCGACGGTGCGCTCGGCCGGGAGGTCCCGCTCCCGGCCGAGGTTGATGTAGCCGGGACGGCCCACGGCGGCCAGGCCGAGGCCGATCCGGGCCGTGGGGGTGGTGACTTCCGCGAGGCGCGCGAACGCCATGGTCTGTCCGCCTCCTTGTATCGGATGGACCTTGTGCCGGATGGCCAGTGTGCCGGGCGTCAGCGCTTGGCGTCCGCCCACTCCCGCTGCGCCGCCAGGTCCGCCTTCACCTCGACGAGCTGCGCGGCCACCGCCGAGGGGGCCGTGCCGCCGCGGCCGTTGCGGGAGGCGAGGGCGCCCGGGACGTTGAGGACGGTGCGGACCTCCGGCGTCAGGTGCGGGGAGATCTTCGCGAACTGCTCGTCGGTGAGCTGGTCGAGCTCGATGCCCGTCCGCTCGCACTCCTTGACGCACTCCCCCGCCGTCTCATGTGCCACACGGAATGGCACGCCCTGCTTGACCAGCCATTCCGCGATGTCGGTGGCCAGCGAGAACCCGGCGGGGGCCAGCTCCTCCATGCGCTCGCGGTTGACGGTGAGGGTCGCCATCATGCCGGTGAAGGCGGGGAGCAGGACCTCCAGCTGGTCACAGGAGTCGAAGACCGGCTCCTTGTCCTCCTGGAGGTCGCGGTTGTACGCGAGCGGCAGGGCCTTGAGGGTGGCGAGCAGGCCGGTGAGGTTGCCGATCAGGCGGCCGGACTTGCCGCGGGCGAGCTCGGCGATGTCCGGGTTCTTCTTCTGCGGCATGATCGACGAGCCGGTGGAGAAGGCGTCGTGGAGAGTGACGAAGGAGAACTCCTTCGTGTTCCAGATGATGATCTCCTCCGCGATCCGCGAGAGGTCGATGCCGATCATCGCGGTGATGAAGGCGAACTCGGCGACGAAGTCGCGGGAGGCCGTGCCGTCGATGGAGTTGCCCGAGGACCCGCCCTCGAAGCCCAGGTCGGCGGCGACGGCCTGCGGGTCGAGGCCCAGCGAGGAGCCGGCCAGGGCGCCCGCTCCGTACGGCGAGACGGCCGTGCGCGCGTCCCACTGCCGCAGCCGCTCCGCGTCCCGGGAGAGCGCCTGGGCATGGGCCAGGACATGGTGGGCGAAGAGGACCGGCTGGGCGTGCTGGAGGTGGGTGCGGCCGGGCATGGCGACGTCCGGGTGGGCCTCGGCGAGGCCGACCAGCGCGCCCTGCAGATCGGCGATCAGGCCGCCGACGATCCGGGCGTGGTCGCGCAGATACATCCGGAAGAGCGTGGCCACCTGGTCGTTGCGGGACCGCCCGGCCCGCAGTTTGCCGCCGAGGTCGGGGCCGAGCCGCTCCAGCAGGCCGCGCTCGAGCGCGGTGTGGACGTCCTCGTCGGCGATGGTGCCGGTGAACGCGCCGGAGGCGACGTCGGCCTCCAGCAGGTCGAGTCCGGCCAGCATCCGCTCCAACTCGTCCTCGGTGAGCAGCCCCGCCGAGCGCAGGACGCGGGCGTGGGCGCGGGAGCCGGCGATGTCGTACGGCGCCAGGCGCCAGTCGAAGTGCACGGAGGCGCTCAACTTCTCCAGTGCCTCGGACGGCCCGTCGGCAAAGCGCCCGCCCCACAGGCGTACGTCACCGTTGTTGCCGTTGCTCACGCGTTGCTCCTTGAGGGGTGTGGATGTGCGGCCGCCTCCCCGCCGGGGGCGAGGAGGCGGCTATGACATGCAGGCTACTGGCTGCCGGGCTCCGTTCTGCCTGCCGGCTGCCGGGCTCAGCTCTGCTCGAGATCCCGACCGGCCGCGATCTTGCTGGACAGGCCGAAGATCTCGATGAAGCCCTTGGACAGCGACTGGTCGAAGGTGTCGCCGGTGTCGTAGGTCGCCAGGTTGAAGTCGTACAGCGACTGGTCGGACCTGCGGCCGGTGACCACCGCGCGGCCGCCGTGCAGGGTCATCCGGATGTCACCGGAGACATGCTCGTTGGCCTCGGCGATGAAGCCGTCGAGGGCCCGCTTGAGCGGGGAGAACCACAGCCCGTCGTAGACGAGCTCGCTCCACCGCTGCTCGACCTGGCGCTTGTAGCGGGCCAGTTCGCGCTCGACGGTGACGTTCTCCAGTTCCTGGTGGGCGGTGATCAGCGCGATGGCGCCGGGGGCCTCGTAGACCTCCCGTGACTTGATCCCGACGAGCCGGTCCTCGACCATGTCGATCCGCCCGACGCCCTGGGCCCCGGCCCGCTCGTTGAGCTGCTGGATGGCCTGGAGGACGGTGACCGGCCGGCCGTCGATGGCGACCGGGACGCCCTTGTCGAAGGTGATGATCACCTCGTCGGCCTCGCGCGGGGTGGCCGGGTTCGAGGTGTACTCGTACACGTCCTCGATCGGCGCGTTCCAGATGTCCTCCAGGAAGCCGGTCTCCACGGCCCGCCCGAAGACGTTCTGGTCGATGGAGTACGGGGACTTCTTGGTGGTCGCGATCGGCAGCTTCTTCGCCTCGCAGAAGGCGATGGCCTTGTCCCGGGTCATCGCGTAGTCCCGGACCGGGGCGATGCACTTCAGGCCCGGGGCCAGCGAGGAGATTCCGGCCTCGAAGCGGACCTGGTCGTTGCCCTTGCCGGTGCAGCCGTGGGCGACGGTCGTCGCACCGTGCTTCTTCGCGGCGGCGACCAGGTGCTTGACGATCGTGGGCCGGGAGAGCGCCGAGACCAGCGGATAGCGGTCCATGTACAGCGCGTTGGCCTTGATCGCCGGGAGGCAGTACTCGTCGGCGAACTCGTCCTTGGCGTCCGCGACCTCCGCCTCGACCGCCCCGCAGGCGAGCGCGCGCTTGCGGATGACGTCCAGGTCCTCGCCGCCCTGGCCGACGTCCACGGCGACGGCGATGACCTCGGCGCCCGTCTCCTCGGCGATCCAGCCGATGGCGACGGAGGTGTCAAGGCCGCCCGAATAGGCGAGTACGACGCGCTCGGTCACGGGGTTCTCCTTTGGATTCATGCACTAGCTGGCATAAGTATGCACTCCTCCGTATGTTTCGTCAAAGAGCCCAGCCGCGCCGGGCAGCCCGGCGGCGGCGATTCGCCCGATATCGCATCGTTCACCGCCCCGATTCCCTGAATCCTCGGCGCCTATTGAGACGTCGGCGCCCCTCAGCCGTACTCCCCGGCACCGGAGCCGTCCGGTGACGCGCGGACGCGTGCGAAAGGGGACAGGCCGTTGACGACGGTGACGAACAGCCCGACCGACCGGCGGGAGGTGATGCGGCGCATCCGTCCCCGCCGCTCTCCCGCGGTGCCGCTGATCCTGCTGAGCTGGGCGGGGGCCGCCGCGGTGGTGACGCTGTGGTGGCGGAACACCCCGAACGTGGTCGGCAACGCCGAGTGGCTGGTCGGCGGGGGACGGCTGACCGGGCTGCTCAGCGGGTACTCCATCGCGCTGGTCGTGCTGCTGATGGCGCGGGTTCCGGCGCTGGAGCGGCGCGTCGGGTCGGACCGGGTCGCGCGGTGGCACGCCATGAGCGGCCGGTACACGCTGTGCCTGATCCTCGCCCATATCGTGCTGATCATCTGGGGGTACGCGGCCCAGGCGCAGACGAGCGTCGTCGACCAGACCGTGACGGTGGTGACCGAGTACCCGGACATGATCAAGGCGGTGGTCGGCACCGGGCTGCTGCTGCTCATCGGCCTGATCTCGGCGGGCGCGGTGCGCCGCCGGATGCCGTACGAAGCCTGGTACTACCTGCATCTGCTGACGTACGCGGGCGTGTTCCTGGCCTTCTGGCACCAGCTGACCGCCGGCGCGGAGTTCGTCGCCGACGACATGGCGCGCATCGGCTGGTACGCGCTGTACGGCAGCGTCACCGCCGCCATGGTGTGGTACCGGGTGCTGGTCCCGGTGGGGCTGAATCTGCGGCACCGGATGCGGGTGCTGGCCGTCGTCCCCGAGGCGCCCGGCATGGTCTCGGTGGTGATCGGCGGGCGGAACCTCGACCGGCTGGGCGCGGAGCCCGGCCAGTTCTTCCGCTGGCGGTTCCTGGCGCCGGGGCTGCGCTGGGGCTCCCATCCCTACTCGCTGTCCGCGCCCCCGCAGGAGGAGCGCATGCGAATCACGGTGAAGGCGGTGGGCGGGCACAGCACGGCGCTCGCCACGCTGGAGCCGGGCACGCGGGTGTGGGCCGAGGGCCCGTACGGGGCGATGACCACCGGGCGGCGCAGCCGCAGCAAGGTGCTGATGATCGCGGGCGGGGCGGGGATCACCCCGCTGCGGGCGCTGTTCGAGGCGCTGCCCGGCCGCGGCAGCGACATCACGCTGCTCTACCGGGCCCGCAGCATGGAGGACCTGGCGCTGTGGGACGAGCTCCAGCGGATCGCCGAGGAGCGCGGGGCCCGGCTGCTGTACGCCGTGAACGGGCCGGACGGCGCACGCCCCGAGATCACCCCCGAGCGGCTGCGCTCGGTGCTGCCCGATATCGACCGGCACGACGTCTTTCTGTGCGGGCCTCCCGGCCTGACCGAGCACGCCTACGCGGCGCTGCGCGAGGCCGGGGTGCCCGATCGCCGTATCCACCACGAGTCCTTCGAAATGTAGTCCTTCGAAACGCAAGGGAGGCGGAGTCATGAAGAGGAAACATCCGCTGCGCCGGATCATCCTGGGCACCGCGGCCACCGTCTCCGGGGTCGTGTTGCTGCTCGCCCTGAAGCAGCCCGGATCGGAGCCGGTCGCCGCGGCCGGTCCACAGAACCCCGCAGAGGCGCCGCAGGCCCCCGCCACCGCCCCGGCGGCACCCGGCGGGGGCAATGGCGGAGGCGGTGGCGGCGGCGGGGGCAATGGCGGTGGCGCGCGTACGGTCACCGGCGACGCGGCCCAGACCCAGTACGGCCCGGTCCAGGTGAGCGTGACCGTCAGCGGCGGCAAGATCACCGGAGCCACGGCCGTGAAAACCCCCGACTCCGGCCCGCAGAGCGACCAGATCGCCGCCGATTCGGTGCCCAAGTTGAACAAGGCCGCGCTGACCGCCCAGAGCGCGAAGATCGACACCGTCTCCGGGGCCACGTACACCAGCGAGGGCTACCGCAAGTCCCTGCAGAGCGCGCTGGACAAGGCCGGTCTGTGATGGACGGCGAGCCGCGGCGGATGCTGCATGTCGAGGAGGCCATGGGCACGGTCTTCTCCCTCGACGTCCGTGAGGTGCCCGAAGCCGGCCGGCCCCGGGTGCGGGCCGCGCTGGACGGGGCGGCGGCCTGGCTGCACCGGGTCGACGAGCTCTTCTCCACCTGGCGGGCGGACAGCCAGATCAGCCGGTTGCACCGCGGCGAGTTGGACGTGTCGCGGTGCGATGCGGACGTACGGGATGTGCTGCGGCTGGCCGAGGAGGCCGATCGGCTCAGCGACGGCTGGTTCAGCGCCCGCCATGCCGGGCAGCTGGATCCGACCGGCCTGGTCAAGGGCTGGGCGGTGGAGCGCGCCGCCCAGATGCTGGCGTCGGCGGGGGCCGGGTCGGTGTGTGTCAACGGCGGCGGGGACATCCAGACGCACGGCGGGCCGTGGCGGGTGGGCATCGCCGATCCGCTGCGCCCCGGGGAGCTGGCCGCCGTGGTGGAGGCCCGCGACGAGCTGGCCGTGGCGACCTCGGGCCCGGCCGAGCGCGGCTGCCACATCCTCGATCCGTACACCGGCGCGCCCCCCGCGGATCCGCTCGCCTCGGTCACCGTGGTGTGCCGGAGCCTCACGGACGCCGACGCCTGGGCCACCGCGGCGTGCGCGATGGGCGCCGAGCGGGCCCGCCCCTGGCTGCAGCGGCTGCCGGGTGCGGCGGCGTTCGCCGTCATGTCCGACGGCACGACCTGGCAGACGAGCGGCTTCGCCCGGTACGACGCGGCGATGTGCGTCTGAGGCGCTTGAGGCTCAACCGCCGATCGCCTCGGCCAGCAGGGGCAGGTGGCTCCGGGCCGGGTCCTTGGTCGCGGTGAGCAGGGTAAGCGGCCCGGTGGCCGCCAGTTCCCGCAACTGGTCCACGGCCGCGCGGCGCTCCGGGTCGGCCAGTTCGGCGCGGTAGCGCCGGCCGAACTCCGCGGACCGCTCCGGGGCGTGCCCGTACCAGCGGCGCAGTTCGGTGGAGGGGGCGGCGGCCTTCAGCCACTCGTCCAGCCGCGCCGCGTCCTTGGCGAGGCCGCGCGGCCAGATCCGGTCGACCAGGACGCGTGTCCCGTCGTCCGGGTCCGGCGTCTCGTAGACCCGCCGGATCCGGATCCCGTTTCCGGCCCCGGTGTCGTCAGACGCGCCTTGGGTGTCCCGCACGTCCCCATGAAAACATCGGCCGCGCCATCCCGTCGCCCGGATAATGCGCCTCATGGGAAAGGTCTATGAACGCATTGACGGCAGGCTGCGCACCTTCATCGAAGAGCAGCAGATCTTCTTCACCGCCACCGCCCCGCTCGCCGGGGACGGCACGGTGAATCTCTCCCCGAAGGGGCTGACCGGCTCCTTCGCCGTTCTCGACGAGCTGACGGTGGCCTATCTGGACTTCGCCGGGAGCAACGCGGAGACCATCGCCCATCTGCGGGAGAACGGCCGGATCACCTTGATGTGGTGCGCCTTCACCGGCCCGCCGAACATCGTGCGGGTGCATGGCCGCGGCGAGCCCGTCTTCCTCGACGACCCGCGCTTCCCGGGCCTGCTGGAACACTTCCCGGACATCGACGTGGCCGAGCACGGGCTGCGGGCCATCATCGTCGTGACGGCGGAGCTGATCCGGGACACCTGTGGGTTCGCGGTCCCCTTCATGGACTACCGGGAGGACCGTACGCTGCACGCCGACCGCTTCCGGCGCGAGACGGGGGACACGCTGAGCGCGTACTTCCAGAAGAAGGAGCACGTGGCCTCGAGCATCGACGGGCTGCCCGGTCTGCCGCTCCCGCTCCCGGTGCCGCCGCGTACGGCCTGAGGCGTCATTTGCGCGCCGTGACCAAATTGCGTGTAGCGACCACATAACGAGACGGTGTTGCGCGGCGCCCCGCCGAGGGCGTTCGATCACGCGGTGCGATCCGAAGATACGAGCCGCAGGGCGGACGCCACGGCGCCGCCGACACCGCCGCAGCCCACCACCGCCGACCGGGCGGCCAGACGGGCCGTCACCGTCTTCCCCCTCCTGGTCCTCGCCGCGGGCGCGGCGGGCCTGGCCACGCCCGGCACCTTCAGCGGATGGGCGCCGAACGTTCCCTACCTACTGGGAACGATCATGTTCTGCATGGGCTTGACCCTGACCGCACAGGACTTCTCAGGCGTGCTCAAGCGCCCGTGGGCGGTGGCGCTCGGCCTGGTGGCACACTATGTGATCATGCCGGGCCTGGGGTGGCTCATCGCCCATGCCCTCGGCCTGTCACCGCAGTTGGCGGCCGGTGTGATCCTCGTCGGCTGCGCCCCGAGCGGTACGGCCTCGAATGTGGTGACGTACCTGGCGCGCGGCGATGTGGCGCTGTCCGTCTCGGTGGCGACCGTCTCCACGGTGCTCGCCCCACTGGTCACCCCGCCGCTGACGCTGCTGCTGGCCGGGGAGTATCTGCCGGTGGACGCCGGGTCGATGGTCACCGACATCCTCAAGACGGTGCTGCTGCCGGTCGTCGGGGGTGTTGTCGTACGGCTGCTGGCGGGGCGTTATCTCGCGCGGGTGCTGGGGCTGCTCCCCTGGCTGTCGGCCGTCACCATCGCCGTGATCGTGGCCGTCGTGGTGGCGGCGAGCGCGGACGCCATCAAGTCGGCCGCCGCGCTGGTGCTGCTGGCCGTCGTGCTGCACAACGGCCTCGGGCTCGCGCTCGGCTACGCGGCGGGCCGCGCCGCCCGCCTCGGCGAGCCCGCCGGGCGGGCCATGGCCTTCGAAGTCGGCATGCAGAACTCGGGCCTCGCGGCGTCCCTGGCGTCCGCCCACTTCAGCCCGCTGGCCGCGCTCCCGGCCGCCGTCTTCTCCGTCTGGCACAACATCTCGGGCGCGCTGGTCGCCGCCTGGATGTCCCACCGCTCGCGCCGCGCGGAGGGCTGACGGCCGGTGTCACGCGACGACCGGGTCCTCCCAGGCCCGGTCGACCACCCGCACCAGACCCAGGTCCGTCAGCTTGATCTGAGGCGACACCGGGAGGGTCATGGTGGACACGCTCATGAAGGCGTTGCGGTGGAGCCAGCCCCACCCGTGCAGCGCCTCCCGTACGGCGCCCGCGCCGGCCGCGACCTCGGGCGCGGGCGCCGTGGACATCACCCCGCCCACGGGCAGTGGCAGATGGACGTCCGGCCGCCCGGTCACCGCCACGCAGATCCCGCCGCCCGAGCCGATGACGCGGTTGGCCGCCCGGCGCAGCGCGCCCGCGTCGGTGGCCACCACGGTGAGGTTGTGGCTGTCGTGCGCGTAGGTGGTGGCGGTAGCGCCCTCGGCGAGGTCGAAGCCCACCACGGGGGCCATCGTCCGGCGGCCGGTGCCGTGGTGGCGTTCGTACACCGCGAGCACGGCCGTCCTGCCCTCCCAGCGCACGACACCGCCCCGGACGGGCAGCACGACCTCGGCCGGCTCGGTGAAGGTGTCGACGGGGTTGACCCGCAGCGCCCGGAAGGTGTGCTCCCCGTCGGGGAGGTCGGCGCGCCATACGCAGTCGGCCTCCTCCAGCGGGGTGAGGCGGACGGAGTCGGCGAAGGGGTTGTCGGGCGCCGGCCCGGCGGTTTGCGTCAGCCCGGCGGTGTCGTCCCCGGCCACGACGCGGCCGCCGCAGACCACCGTCACCGGTGTCGGGTCGTCGAGGGCGCGCAGCAGGACCAGGTCCGCCCGCTTGCCGGGGGCCACCACGCCCCGGTCGTCCAGGCCCAGGCGGCGGGCCGGGTGCAGGGTCAGGGCGCGCAGTACGGTGGCCGGGCTCATCCCGGCGTCGAGCGCGACGCGGGCGATGTGGTCCAGGTGCCCGCGTTCGAGGATGGCGTCGGCCGCCAGGTCGTCGGTGACCAGGCAGAAGTCGGGCAGCACGGGGAGCTCGTGGAGGCGGCGCACCAGCTCGGGGCTCAGGCACTTCTCCTGCAGCATCAGCAGCATGCCGAGCCGCGCCTTCTCGACCGCGACCTCGGGGGTGTTCTTGGTGTGGTCGGAGTCGATCCCCGCCCACAGGTACTCGCCGAGGTCGTCGCCGGTCAGGTTGGGGCAGTGGCCGTCCAGGCGGACGCCCTTGCGCCGGGCCGCGTCGACGATCGAGCGCATCCGCGGCGAGCCCGCGACCACGGCGCGGTAGTCCATCACCTCGCCGAGGGTGGTCACCCCGTCCCAGTCGAGCATCTCGGCGATGTCCTCGGCGGTCAGAGAGGAGCCCGCGGTCTCGAAGCCCTCCAGCGCGGGCACGCACGACGGCACGGCCCACAGCATGGTCTGGGCGGCCCCGCGGCCCTGCTCGATCATCCAGGCCATGGCCTCGCGCCCCGCGACGTTGACGATCTCGTGCGGGTCGGCGAGGACCGTGGTGGTGCCCCGGGGCAGGGTGATCCGGGCGAACTCGGCGGGGGTGAGCAGCGAGCTCTCGATATGCATATGGGCGTCGATGTAGCCGGGCGCGACGATCAGCCCGTCGGCGTCCAGTACGCGCTCGGCCTCGATCCGCACGCCCGGGGCGGCGACGGCGCGGACGAGGTCGCCGGTCACCACCACGTCGGCCGGCAGGATCTCGCCGGTGTGCACCGAGAAGACGCCGGCGCCACGGATGAGGAGGTCGCAGCGGCTTGGCATCGGCATGGGGTCTCCTGCTCGCTTCCTGCTCTGGGGGGGGTGGTGAGGGGGTGCGGCCGTTAGGGCGCGGGGGTGGTGGCCGCGCCGTAGTGGCCACGCAGCCGGGACATCAGGAAGGCGCGGAACGCCTCCGCGTCCACGCCGGTCGCAACGTGCGCGTTGGGCGGCAGGCCGGTGCGCCCGTGCACATCGGCCACCAGGGCGCCGCGGGTGAACTCGCCCGCGCACTCGACGGTCACCCACGCCTCCGTCCACTCCAGCAGCTCCGGGCGGACGGCGGCGGCCACGGCGAGCGCGTCATGCACGGCGCAGGCGCGCACCTGGTGGCGGCGGGCGTAGCGGTCGATGAGGTGGCGCAGCATCTGCCCGGCCGCCGTGGTGACGGGCGCGCCGTCGGCGACGAGCGCGTCGGCGTCGGCGAGCGGGGTGAGGGCCTTGCGGGTGACGTCGAGGCCGACGATGCGCAGCGGGACGCCGGACTCGGTGACGTAGCGGGCGGCCTCCGGGTCCGCGTGGAAGTTGAACTCGGCGGCGGGGGTGGTGTTGCCCGGGGCGAACGCCGCGCCGCCCATGACCACGATCTCCCGCAGCAGAGCGCGGGTGTCGGGGTGGGTGTGCAGCAGCGCGGCGACGTTGGTGAGCGGCGCGGTGGCGATGAGGGTGAGCTCCCCGGGGCCGGCGCCGCGCAGCTGCTCGGCCATCCAGTCCACGGCGTGGCCGGGGTGGGCGGCGCGGGCGGCCGCGGGGAGTTCGACTCCGCCGAGACCGTACGCGCCGTGGACCGGCTCGTCGGGGTGGCGCGGCACCCGGGCCAGCGGCCCGGCGTGGCCGCGGAGCACGGGGGTGGCCGCGGCGGGTCCGCCGATCAGGTCGCACAGCCGCAGGGCGTTGTCGACCACCTGGTCGAGGCCGACGTTGCCCGCGACCGTGGTCACGCCCGCGACCTCGAGCTCCGGCGACGCGTACGCCAGGAAGAGGGCGATGGCGTCGTCGATGCCCGGGTCGCAGTCGATCATGACCCGGCTGGGGGCCTGGCTCATCCGGAGACCTCGCGCTGGAAGCGGTCCACCCACGCGTCGTTGTGCTCGACGGAGTACTTCAGGTCGGGCGAGGTGAACCCGGCGGCGGCCGGGTCGCTCGCGGCCTCGCCGGACACCTTGGTGATGGCGGCGGGGACCTTGGCGTCCTTGTTGACCGGCTTGTCGCTGAAGGAGGCGGCCGCCTTCTCCTGGACGTCGGCGGACAGCAGGTAGTCGAGGAACTTCTCGGCGCCCGCCTTGTTCTTGGCGCCCTTGACGATCTGGGCGGTGTTGGCGGCGACGTAGCGGCCCTTGTCGAACGGCACCCAGCCGATGGGCTTGCCGGCCTTGGCCGGGTCCACGGCGAACAGGTCGAGGCCGGGGGCCATCTCGACCTCGCCGCGGTCGAGGAGGCTGACCAGCTCGGTGGAGCGGTTGAAGAACTTCAGCACATTGGGCTTGAGGTCGGAGAGCTTCTTGAAGCCGGTGTCGGTGTCCTTGGGGCCCGAGCCGTACGTCGCGGAGACGGCCTGGAGGAACGGGACGCCGGCGCTGGTGGACAGGTCGGGGACGGCGACCTTGCCCTTGTACTTGGCGTCCCACAGGGTCTGCAGCGTGGGCGGCTGCTTGACCTTGTCGGTGCGGTAGAGCATCCCGAGCAGCTGGTAGGTGTAGGCCGGGCCGTAGCCGTCCTGGCTCTTGGCGAAGTCGTAGATCTTCGCCATGTTGGGGACCTTCTCGGGGTCCACCTTGTCGAAGAGGCCCTGCTTCTGGCCCATGGCGGCGAAGAGATCGGAAATCATCACGACGTCCACGGTGGGGTCGTTCTTGTTGACCCGCAGCTTGGTCAGCCGGTCCGCGTTGGCCCCCGTCTCCAGGGTGACATCGATCCCGGTCTTCTTCTCGAACGGCTTGATCACCGTCTCCTCGAAGCGGTCGGCCCCGAAGCCGAAGGTGCTCACCGTCAGCTTCTTCGGGTCGGCCTTGGCGCTCTCCGCGCAGCCGGAGAGGGTGAAGGCGATCAGGGACGCGGCCAGGGCGCCGGTGGTGAGTCTGGCGGTGCGGATCATGCGGGACACTCCTGACGAGGGTTCTTGCCGAGCCGAGCGGCGCCGTCGTCGCCAGGCAGAGGGATGGCCTGCCCCAGGGGCAGATGGAGCCGCACCGACGCGCCCGTGCGCAGCGTCTCGTCGGTGGTGATGGCGTGCAGGGTGCGGTCGCCGACGGCGGCGGTGACCGCGAAGTCGGTGCCGCGGAAGCGGACCGCGGTGACGGTCGCCTCGACCACCTCGCCGCCCGCGGGCGGCTCGGCGTCCGGGCCGAGGACGCCGATGTGCTCGGGCCGGATGGTGACCGGGCCGCGCCCGGGGAGGTCGAGGAAGTTCTCGTAGCCGAGGAACTCGGCGACGAACCGGGTGGCGGGTGCCCGGAACACCTCGCGCGGCGGGCCCTGCTGGACGATCCGGCCGCGGTCGAGGATCACCATGTTGTCGGCCAGTTCGAGTGCTTCTTCCTGGTCGTGGGTGACCAGGATGGCGGTCAGTCCGGTCTCGCGCTGGACCCGCAGCAACTCCTGGCGCATCTGGACCCGCAGCCGCGCGTCCAGGTTGGAAAGCGGCTCGTCGAGCAGCAGCACCGAGGGGCGGATGGCCACCGCGCGGGCCAGCGCGACCCGCTGCTGCTGGCCGCCGGACAGCTCCTTGGGCTTGCGCCCGGCCAAATGGGCCAGGCCGACCAGGTCGAGGACCTCGGCCACACGGGTGCGGATCTCGGCGGTGGGCACTCCCCGCATCCGCAGTCCGAAGGCGACGTTCTTCTCGACGGTCAGATGCGGGAAGAGCGCGTACGACTGGAACACCATGCCGATGTTGCGGCGCTCGGGCGGCAGGGTGGTGGCGTCCTTGCCGTCGAGCAGGATCGTGCCGCTGGTGGGCGGCAGAAAGCCGGCGATCATCCGCAGGGTGGTGGTCTTGCCGCAGCCGCTGGGGCCGAGCAGCGCGGTGAACTCCCCGCGGCGCACCGTCAGATCGATGGAGTCGACCGCCACCGAGCCCGAGAACTCCCGGGTGATGGACTGGAGCTGGACCACCGGCGTCGTCGTCTTGGTCGTCGTTGTCGTCATCGTCATGAGTACGTCCCTACTTGCCGAAGACCTTGTTGAAGCCGACGAGCCGCTCGGTCACCAGGGCGACGACCACCGTGGCCGCCAGCAGCAGGGTGGACACCGCCGCGACGACCGGGTCGAAGGAGAACTCGACGTAATTGAGCATCTGGACCGGGAGGGTGGTCACGCCGGGGCCGTTGAGCAGCAGCGACAGCGGCACATTGTTGAAGGAGGTGAGGAAGGACAGCACGGCCGCGGAGACGATCCCGGGCGTCATCACCGGCAGGGTGATGTGGAAGAAGGTCCGCAGCGGGCCCGCACCCAGCCCCCGCCCCGCCTCCTCCAGCGCGGGGTCGGCCATGGCGAGCGAGGCACCGGTCACCCGCACCGCGTACGGCAGCAGCAGCACGGTGTGGCCGATCAGCAGCGCCCCGAGGGCGGTGATCCGCATGGTGACCATCAGCTGCTGGAACAGCGCGAAGCCCAGGACCAGCTCGGGGACGATCGCCGGGGACAGGAACAGTGCCTCGGCCGCCTTGCGGCCGCGGAACCGCCGCCGTTGGATCGCCAGCGCGGCGGGGATGCCGACGAGCAGCGCGAGCAGCGTGGCCCCGGCCGCCACCAGCACGCTGGTGGCCAGCGCCTCCTGGAAGGGCTGGTACGCCAGCGCCTTGGTGAACCACTTGCCCGACAGGCCGGGCGGGGGGAACTCCACGGTGTCGCCGGAGGAGAAGGCGATGGCCACCACCAGCAGGATGGGCCCGAGGAGGAAGACCAGGGCCAGCGCGGCCACGGCGGTCAGGAACGGACGTCCGCGCATCAGACGGCACCCACCTTCGACAGCCGGCCGGATATCAGGCCCGCGACGACCACCAGCGCGGTCATGATCAGGGCCACCGCACTGGCCGCGCCCCAGTCGAGCTTCACATTGGCGTAGTCGTACAGGAGGGTGGCCAGCGTGCGGTTGCGGGTGCCGCCCAGCAGCAGCGGGGTGGTGAACGCGGTGACCGCCCCGGCGAACACCAGCATCGCGCCGACCAGCACACCGGGCAGCGCGATCGGCAGCACCACCCGGCGGAAGGCCCGGCCGGGGCTCGCCCCGAGGCCGCGGGCGGCCTCCTCCAGCTTGACGTCGATATGCGACAGCGAGCTGTACGAGGTCAGGATCATGATCGGGGTGAAGAGCTGGGTGAGCCCGGCGATCAGGGCGAATTCGGTGTAGAGCAGCTGGGTGCCGCCGTCGGCGAGGCCGAGGGCGGTCAGCAGGTCGCTGATCAGCCCGTTGCGGCCCAGGATGACCAGCCAGGAGAAGGTCCGTACGACGGTGCTGAGCAGCAGCGGGAACACCGCGAGGGCCAGCAGCAGCCCCTGGCGGCGCCGGGGCGCCCGGGCGATCAGATACGCCACCGGGAAGCCGAGCAGCAGACAGATGGCCGTGGTCAGAGCGGCGACCCGGACAGTGCGGGCCGCGACCTCCAGCACGTATCCGTCGCCGAGCATGCCGCCGAGCTTGCCGAGGACATCGGGGTCCTCGGCGGCGGGCGGCGCGAACAGGGTGACGCCGAAGGGATAGAGGAAGCCGAAGGCGAGAAGTGCCACGCCCGGCAGGAGCAAGAGGCCAGAAGCCGCTCTGCGTGACACGAGCCGGACCCTCCTTGATGTTACTGATACGTCGTCTGCAACCGGTTGCGGCAACCGGTTGCAGGCAAGCTACGCTGGACCCAGCGAGCCCGTCAACGGCTGCCGGTAAAGAACGTGTAACCAACAACGGGCCGGAAACGGGCAACGGATCGACAGAAGGCAGGGGCGGATGGTTCGGCTGGCAGATGTCGCACGCGCCGCGGGGGTGTCCACGTCCACCGCGTCCCGCGCCCTCAGCAGGCCCGACATGGTGGCGGCGGAGACCCGGGAGCGGGTCGCCAAGGCGGCCGCCGAGATGGGATTCACGCTCAACGCCACCGCGCGGGCCCTGACCACCGGCCACACCGGGCTGGTCGGCGTCATCGTCCCCACCCTCGCCAACCCCTTCTTCCCGCCCATCGTCACCGGTGTCCAGGAGTCGCTGACCGAGACGGGCGGAAACGTCCTGCTCGGGGTGTCCGACCGCGCCGAGGAACGCGAGCGTGAGCTGGCGGCGCAGCTGGGCTCGCGGGTCGACGGGCTCGTCCTCGTCGCCCCGGTCAGCGACGACGCGACGCTGCGCGAACTCGCCGAGCGGCTGCCGGTCGTGACGGTCGACCGCACCACCCCGGGCCTGCCCGGGGTGGTGGTGGACACCCCCGGCGGGGTACGGGAGCTGATGACGCATCTACTCGGCCTCGGCCACCGGCACATCGCCTACCTCGGCGGCCCGCCCGGCTCGTGGATGGACCGGCAGCGCACCAGGGCCGCCCGCAAAGCGGTCGAGGACGGCGGCGGCGAGCTGACCGTGCTGGACCCCGTGCCACCCCAGGTCGACGCCGGCCTCGCGGCGGCCGAACACCTGGTGCGGCGGGCGGAGCGGGTCACCGCGGTCATGGCGTACAGCAGCTATGTGCTGCTCGGCCTGCTCATGGGGTTGCGCGGGGCGGGGCTGCGGGTGCCCGAGGACATCAGCCTCGCGGCGTCCGACGACCTCACCGTCATCGGAATGACCCAGCCGGGCAGCACCGCGCTGCACGTCCCGCTCCAGGAGGCGGGCGCCGCGGCGTGCCGGCTGGTGCGGGAGGCCCCGCAAGCCGGCGAGCGCCCGCCGCGCGTGCGCATCCCCACCCGCCTGGTCGTCCGCGGCTCCACGGCCCCGCCGCCGGAAAAGAGTTAGCTCTCCTTCTGGGCCAGCCGGAGCAGGTGGTCGGCGAGGGCCTGGCCGCCCGTCGATTCACGGCTGATCAACAGCACCGTGTCATCGCCCGCGATCGTGCCCAGGATCGCGTGGAGCTCCGCCGAGTCGATGGCCGAGGCCAGGAACTGGGCGGCGCCGGGCGGGGTGCGCAGCACCACGAGGTTGGCGGACGCCTCCGCCGAGATCAGCAGCTCACCCGCCAGCCGCGCCATCCGGGCCTCGCTCGCCGACTCGCCGAGCGGGGCCCGGGGCGTACGGTCGCCGCCCTCGGCCGGCACCGCGTAGATCAGCTCGCCCCCGGTGTTGCGGATCTTCACCGCGCCCAGTTCGTCCAGGTCGCGGGAGAGCGTCGCCTGGGTGACGGACAGCCCGTCGTCGGCGAGGAGCTTCGCGAGCTGGCTCTGGGAGCGGACCGGCTGCCGGTTCAGGATGTCCACGATCCGGCGGTGCCGGGCAGTGCGGGTCTGCGGCACGGCCGGGCCACCATTGTTGTGGTTGCCGGTGCCCTGCGCCTCGGTGTGCTGCGCCTCGGTCATCGTCTCGTCAGTCTCCGGATCCGTCAGTGCCCGTGTCTCCCCTGGGCGGCGTCCAGGGCGCCGGGCAAGGCCCGGAGGAACGCGTCCACCTCCTCGTCGCCGACGACGAGCGGCGGGGCGAGCCGGACCACATCCGGCGCGACCGCGTTGACCAGGAGTCCCGCGTCCTGAGCCGCCTGCTGCACCTGTGGCGCAAGGGACTCTGCCAGCACGATACCCAGCAGCAGACCGGAGCCGCGGACATGGCTGATCAACGGGTGGTCCAGCGACTCGATCCCGTCACGCAGCCGCTCCCCGGCCCGCTTGACCCCCTCGAGGATGTCATCGGCCGCGAGGGTGTCGAGCACGGCCAGCGCGGCGGCGCACGCCACCGGGTTGCCGCCGAAGGTCGAACCGTGCTGACCTGGCGTCAGCAGTTCGGCGGCGGGCCCGAAGGCCACGGTCGCGCCGATGGGCAGACCGCCGCCAAGACCCTTGGCGAGGGTCACCACATCGGGTTCGACGCCCTGCGCCTGGCATTCGAGCCAGTGGCCGGTGCGGCCGATGCCCGTCTGGATCTCGTCGAGGACCAGCAGGGTGCCGGTGGCCCGGGTGATCTCGCGGGCCGCGGCCAGATAGCCCGCCGGGGGGACGACGACGCCGTTCTCGCCCTGGATCGGCTCCACGATGAACAGCGCGGTGTCGGTGGTGACGGCCGCGCGCAACGCGTCCACGTCCCCGTACGGGACATGGGTGACATCGCCGGGCAGCGGCAGGAACGGCTCCTGCTTGGCGGGCTGTCCGGTCAGCGCGAGGGCACCCATGGTGCGGCCGTGGAAGCCGCCGGCGGTGGCCACCATATGCGTACGGCCGGTGCGCCGCCCGATCTTGAAGGCGGCCTCGACGGCCTCCGCGCCGGAGTTGGAGAAGTAGACCCGCCCGGGCCGGCCGAAGAGCTGCAGCAGCCGCTCGGCCAGGGCCACCGGGGGCTCGGCGATGAACAGGTTCGAGACATGGCCGAGGGTGGCGATCTGGTCGGACACGGCCCGTACGACGGCGGGGTGGGCGTGACCGAGGGCGTTGACGGCGATGCCGCCGACGAAGTCCAGGTACTCCTTGCCGTCCGCGTCCCAGACCTTGGCGCCCTCGCCGTGGGTGAGCGGGACCCGCGGGGTGCCGTAGTTGTCCATCAGCGCGCCTTGCCAGCGCTGCGTCAACTGCTCGTTGCTCACCGGTCCGCCCCCTCGGCCTTGTCGTTTGCGTTGTCCGGGTCGGGCAGGACCATCGTGCCGATGCCCTCGTCGGTGAAGATCTCCAGCAGGATGGAGTGCTGTACCCGCCCGTCGATGACGCGCGCGGTGGTGACGCCGTTGCGCACGGCGTGCAGACAGCCCTCCATCTTCGGGACCATGCCGCTCGCCAGCTCGGGCAGCAGCTTCTCCAGTTCGCTCGCGGTGAGCTTGCTGATCACCTCGTCGCTGTTGGGCCAGTCCGCGTACAGGCCCTCCACATCGGTGAGGACCATCAGCGTCTCGGCGCCGAGCGCGGCGGCGAGCGCTGCCGCCGCCGTGTCGGCGTTGACGTTGTAAACTTGGCCCCCCTCGTCAAAGGCGTCGGCGCTGCGGGCGATGGAGGAGACGACCGGGATACGGCCGTCGTCCAGCAGGGCCTGGACCGCGCCGGTGTCGATCTCGGTGATCTGGCCGACCCGGCCGATGTCCACCTGCTCGCCGTCGATCTCGGCGAAGTGCTTGGTGGCGGACATCAGATGCGCGTCCTCACCGGTCATGCCGACGGCGAGCGGGCCGTGCCGGTTGAGCAGCCCGACCAGCTCGCGCTGGACCTGTCCGGCCAGCACCATCCGTACGACGTCCATGGCCTCGTCGGTGGTGACCCGAAGCCCCGCCTTGAACTCGCTGACCAGGCCGTGCCGGTCGAGCTGGGCGCTGATCTGCGGGCCGCCGCCGTGCACCACGACGGGGCGCAGCCCCGCGTGGCGCAGGAAGACGACGTCCTGGGCGAAGGCGGCCTTCAGCTCGTCGTCGACCATGGCGTTGCCGCCGAACTTGATGACGACGGTCTTGCCGTGGTGGCGGGTCAGCCAGGGCAGCGCCTCGATGAGGATGCGCGCCTTGGGCAGGGCGGTGTGTTTACGGGCGGTCGGCTGGCTCATGACGAGTAGGCGCTGTTCTCGTGGACGTAGTCGGCGGTCAGGTCGTTGGCCCAGATGACGGCGGATTCGCCGCCCGCGGCCAGGTCGGCGGTGATGCGCACCTCGCGGTAGCGCATGTCGACCAGTTCCCGGTCCTCGCCGACGGAGCCGTATCTGCACACCCATACGTCGTTGATGGCGACGTTGAGCTGGTCTGGGTCGAAGGTGGCGGAGGTGGTGCCGATCGCGGAGAGCACCCGGCCCCAGTTGGGGTCCTCGCCGTGGATGGCGCACTTGAGGAGGTTGTTACGGGCGATCGAGCGGCCGACCTCGACGGCGTCGTCCTCGCTCGCCGCGCCCACCACCTCGATACGGATGTCCTTGGAGGCGCCCTCGGCGTCGCCGATCAGCTGCCGCGCCAGATCGGCGCAGACCTCGCGGACGGCCTCGGCGAACTCCTCGGCGGGCGGTGTGACGCCGGAGGCGCCGGAGGCCAGCAGCAGCACGGTGTCGTTGGTGGACATGCAGCCGTCGGAGTCGACCCGGTCGAAGGTGGTGCGGGTGGCGGCGCGCAGCGCCGTGTCCAGGTCCTGGGCCTCGACGTCGGCGTCGGTGGTGAGCACGACGAGCATGGTGGCGAGGCCCGGGGCCAGCATGCCCGCGCCCTTGGCCATGCCGCCGACGACCCAGCCGCCGGGCCCTTGCGCCACGGCGGTCTTGTGCACGGTGTCGGTGGTCTTGATGGCGATGGCGGCCTTGTCGCCGCCGTGGGCGGTCAGCTCGGCCGCCGCCTTCTCCACACCGGGGAGCAGCTTGTCCATGGGCAGCCGGATGCCGATGAGCCCGGTGGAGGCGACGGCGATCTCGCCGGCGCTGTGTCCCAGGACCTCCGCGACCTTCTCGGCGGTGGCGTGGGTGTCCTGGAAGCCGAGCGGGCCGGTGCAGGCGTTGGCGCCACCGGAGTTGAGGACGACCGCGCTGACCGCGCCGCCCTTCAGCACCTGCTCGGACCACAGGACCGGGGCGGCCTTGACGCGGTTGGAGGTGAAGACAGCGGCGGCGGCCAGCCGCGGCCCGTTGTTGACGACGAGGGCCAGGTCGGGGTTGCCGTTCTCCTTGATGCCCGCGGCGACGCCGGAGGCGGTGAACCCCTTGGCTGCCGTAACGCTCACTGTGACTCCTTGTTCG
>NZ_JBHWES010000044.1:36905-101120 GCF_042734105.1 Streptomyces sp. NPDC059679
CGCTTCTCCGCCCGCACGGCGCAGAGGTGCGGCTTTCGCTTTCGACTGCGGCCCGGCTGCCGTGCGCGCGTCGCTCACTGTGACTCCTTGTTCGCTTCTCCGCCCGCACGGCGCAGAGGTGCGGCTTTCGCTTTCGACTGCGGCCCGGCTGCCGTGCGCGCGTCGCTCACTGTGACTCCTTGTTCGCCCCGGCGTGGGGACCCGTCGGGTGATGTGCGGCGCTCATGGCGCGATTCCGGTGACGGGGAGCCCCAGCTCCTCCGGGAGGCCGAGCGCGACGTTCATGCTCTGGACCGCGCCGCCGGCGGTGCCCTTGGTGAGGTTGTCGATGGCGCTGATGGCGATGACCCGGCCCGCCGCCGCGTCGTGGGCGACCTGGATCAGCGCGGCGTTCGACCCGTATACGGCGGCGGTGGACGGCCACTGTCCCTCGGGGAGGAGGTGGACGAACGGCTCGTCCTGGAGCGCCTTCTCGTACGCGGCGCGGACGGACTCGGCCGTCACCCCGGGCCGGGCCTTGGCGCTGCAGGTGGCGAGGATGCCGCGGGACATGGGGGCGAGGGTGGGGGTGAAGGAGACCGAGACCGGCTCGCCCGCCGCCGCCGAGAGGTTCTGGATCATCTCGGGGGTGTGCCGGTGGCCGCCGCCGACGCCGTACGGGCTCATGGCGCCCATGACCTCGCTGCCCAGCAGATGCGGTTTGGGCGCCTTGCCGGCGCCGGAGGTGCCGGAGGCGGCGACGATCACGGCCTCGGGCTCGACCAGCCCCGCCGCGTACGCCGGGAAGAGCGCGAGCGAGACGGCGGTCGGGTAGCAGCCTGGGACCGCGACGCGCTTGGACCCCTCCAGCGCATCGCGGGCCCCGGGCAGTTCGGGGAGGCCGTAGGGCCAGGTGCCCGCGTGCGGCGAGCCGTAGAACCTCTCCCAGTCCCCCGCGTCCTCGAGCCGGAAGTCGGCTCCGCAGTCGATGATCAGGACCTCGTCGCCGAGCTGCTGCGCGACGGCGGCGGACTGGCCGTGCGGCAGCGCGAGGAACACCACGTCGTGCCCGGTCAGGGCGTCGGCGTCGGTGGGCGCGAGGATCCGGTCGGCCAGCGGGAGGAGGTGTGGCTGCAGGGCTCCGAGGCGCTGGCCGGCGTTGGAGTTTCCGGTCAGGGTGCCTATCTCGACCTGGGGGTGGGCGAGCAGCAGGCGCAGCACCTCGCCGCCCGCGTATCCACTCGCTCCGGCCACCGCCGCACGTACCGCCATCGATACCTCCCTCTTGATGGCATGACTATACGGGCGGCCGAAGCTTTATGCAATGACGCTTTCGAGGGCCCATTCGAAGGGCCCACGAGTGGAGGGGGCCGATGACGAGATATCTTGATGTCGAGCAATGTTGCAGACGTGGAGCGGAGCACCCGGTGACTGACTCGACCATCATCTATACGCACACCGACGAGGCCCCGGCCCTGGCGACGTATTCGTTCCTGCCGGTGGTCCAGGCCTACGCGTCGACGGCCGGTGTCACTGTGGAAACCCGTGACATCTCGCTGGCCGGGCGTATCATCGCCGTCTTCCCCGAGTACCTGGAGGAGGGCCTGCGGATCCCCGACGCCCTCACCGAGCTCGGCGAGCTGGCCAGGACGCCCGAGGCCAACATCATCAAGCTGCCGAACATCTCGGCCTCGATCCCGCAGCTGAAGGCCGCGGTCGCCGAGCTGCAGCAGCAGGGCTACGCGCTGCCGGACTACCCGGACGACCCCAAGACCGACGAGGAGCGCGAGATCCGCGCCCGCTACGACAAGGTCAAGGGCTCCGCCGTCAACCCGGTGCTGCGCGAGGGCAACTCCGACCGCCGCGCCCCCGCGTCGGTCAAGAACTACGCCAAGACGCATCCGCACCGCATGGGCGCCTGGTCCTCCGACTCGAAGACCAACGTGGCCACCATGGGCGTCGACGACTTCCGCTCCACCGAGAAGTCCGCGGTGATCTCCGATGCCGGTTCGCTGCGCATCGAGCTGGCGGGCGACGACGGCTCGACCACCGTGCTGCGCGAGTCGGTACCCGTGCTGGCGGGCGAGGTCGTGGACGCGTCCGTGATGCGGGTGGCGGCGCTGCGTGAGTTCCTCACCGCGCAGGTGGCCCGCGCCAAGGCCGAGGACGTGCTGTTCTCGCTGCACCTGAAGGCCACGATGATGAAGGTCTCCGACCCGATCGTCTTCGGCCACGGGGTGCGGGCCTTCTTCCCGAAGACCTTCGCCGCGTACGGCGAGGTGTTCGCCGCGGCCGGGCTGACCCCCAACGACGGGCTCGGCGGCATCCTCAAGGGCGTGGAGTCGCTGCCCGAGGGCGCCAAGATCAAGGAGTCCTTCGAGGCCGAGCTGGCCGAGGGCCCCCGCCTGGCGATGGTCGACTCCGACCGCGGCATCACCAATCTGCACGTCCCCTCCGACGTCATCGTCGACGCCTCCATGCCGGCCATGATCCGCACCTCCGGCCACATGTGGGGCCCCGACGGCCAGGAGGCCGACACCCTCGCCGTCCTCCCCGACAGCAGCTACGCCGGTGTCTACCAGGCCGTCATCGACGACTGCCGGGCCAACGGCGCCCTGGACCCCGCCACCATCGGATCGGTCCCCAACGTCGGTCTGATGGCGCAGAAGGCCGAGGAGTACGGCAGCCACGACAAGACCTTCGAGATCCCCACCACGGGCACCGTCCGCGTCCTCGACGAGGCCGGCAACGTGGTCCTGGAGCAGGTCGTCGGCGCCGGTGACATCTTCCGGATGTGCCAGTCCAAGGACGCGCCGATCCGCGACTGGGTCAAGCTCGCCGTCACCCGCGCCCGCGCCACCGGCGACCCGGCGGTCTTCTGGCTCGACGAGAACCGCGCCCACGACGCCCAGCTGATCGAGAAGGTCAAGGCGTACCTGCCGGAGCACGACACCGAGGGCCTGCGGATCGAGATCATGGCCCCGGTCGAGGCGACCAAGTTCTCCCTGGAGCGGATCCGCCGCGGCGAGAACACCATCTCGGTCACCGGCAATGTGCTGCGCGACTACCTGACCGACCTGTTCCCGATCCTGGAGCTGGGCACCAGCGCCAAGATGCTGTCGGTCGTCCCGCTGATGGCGGGCGGCGGTCTGTTCGAGACGGGCGCCGGCGGCTCCGCGCCCAAGCACGTCCAGCAGCTGGTCAAGGAGAACTACCTGCGCTGGGACTCGCTGGGCGAGTTCTTCGCGCTGGTGCCGTCCCTCGAGCAGTACGCGAAGACCACCGGCAACGCGCGGGCCCAGGTGCTCGCCGACACCCTCGACCGGGCCACCGCCACCTTCCTCAACGAGGACAAGTCGCCCAGCCGCCGGGTCGGTGGCATCGACAACCGCGGCAGCCACTTCTATCTGTCGCTGTACTGGGCGCAGGAGCTGGCCAAGCAGACCGACGACGCGGACCTGGCCAAGGCATTCGCCCCGCTCGCCGAGACGCTGACCGCCCAGGAGCAGACGATCGTCGACGAGCTGATCGCGGTCCAGGGTGAGCCCGCCGACATCGGCGGCTACTACCAGCCCGACCCGGCCAAGGCCGCCGCCGTGATGCGTCCGTCGGCGACCTTCAACCAGGCCATCGCCACCCTCGGCTGATCCGGCGGCCCGCCGCCTCCGGCCCTATACCGCCCCGGTTGGACACCCGTCCGGCCGGGGCGGTCCCTTTTTCACGCTCCGTGCTTCTCCGGTCACCGAATTGGTCTTCAATAGCCGATCCCTCCAAAATCCCGATGCCGGGCTGCTGGGATCACAACATCTATCCGGGTGGAATCACCCTGACAGAGTGGCCGACAAGTCGATCTCCTCCCGCACTGTATGCGGGAGTTGTGTGTCCACTACACGGGGGTAGTTTCGATGCGCGCTGACACCGACCAGGTGGTGGTCACCGGTCTCGGGGCCACCACACCGCTCGGCGGGGATGTGGCCTCCACATGGTCCGGGATGCTGACGGGGAAATCCGGGATCAGCAGGATCGAGGAGGACTGGGCTCTCGACGCGCCCGTACGGATCGCGGGCCGGCTGGCGGTCGACCCGTCCGAGGTCCTGGACCGGGTGCAGGCCCGGAAGATGGACCGCTGCCAGCAGATCGCGCTGATCGCCGCCCGCGAGGCATGGGCCGACGCGGGCGCCCCCGAGGTAGAGCCGGAGCGGCTGGCCGTGGCCATCGGCACGGGCACCGGGGGCACGCTGACCATGCTCCGCCAGAACGACATCATGGACTCCTCCGGGATGCGGCGGATGTCCCCGCACTCCGTCCCCATGCTGATGGCGAACGGCCCCGCCGCCTTGATCAGCATCGAACTCGGCGCGCGCGGCGGCGCCCACGCCCCGGTCAGCGCCTGCGCCTCGGGAGCCGAGGCCATCGCGCTGGGCTTGGACCTGATCCGCCTCGGCCGGGCCGACGTGGTCGTCGCCGGCGGCACCGAGGCCTGCGTCAACCCCCTGGTGCTTGCCGGGTTCGCCCAGGCCAGGGCGCACTCTACGCGCAATGACGAACCCGAGCAGGCGTCCCGGCCCTTCGACGTCGACCGCGACGGCTTCGTCATCGGCGAGGGGGCGGCCATGGTCGTCCTGGAGCGCGCCGAGTTCGCCGCCGCCCGGGCGGCCCGCGCCCATGCGGCGCTCGCCGGGGCCGGGGTCACCTCGGACGCCCACCACATCACCGCAGCGAGCCCCGAGGGTCAAGTCCGCGCCATGCGTATGGCCTTGGCCGCCGCGGGGCTGACCCCGCTGGCGATCGAGCACATCCACGCCCATGCGACCTCCACGCCCATGGGCGATCTCGCCGAGGCCGAGTCGATCGCCGAGGCCATCGGCGTCCATCCGTCCGTGACCGCGACCAAGTCCATGACCGGCCACCTCTTCGGCGCGGCGGGGGCGGTGGGCGCGCTCGCCGCGATCCTCGCGGTGCGCGACGGGGTGATCCCCGCGACCCAGAACGTCGACGCCCTCGACCCACGGGTCAAGCTCGACGTGGTCACGGGGCAGCCCCGACGAGGCGCGGCGCCGGCCGCGGCGCTCACCAACTCCTTCGGCTTCGGCGGCCACAACACCTCGCTCGTGTTCACCACCGCACCCTGAACGGCCGTGTCCTTACGGGTTCTCGCGCAGCGTCAGCCCGTAGAAGTCCACCTGGTAGTCGTCCACGGTCTGGGCGTGGTCCGAAAGGCTCAGGTCCTTCGGCGACGGCACGCCCAGGCCGCGGAGGGTGTCGACGAGCAACCGGGCCAGCCGGGGGCCGTCGGTGTCATCCGGGCCGAAGACACCGGAGTGGTGCGTCCAGTCGATCCAGTGGGAGAGCCGCGCGGGCGTGGTGGCCTCCGGGATCCAGCCCAGGGAGGCCGGGTCGGTGCCGGAGCCCGCGCCGTCCAGCTCCTCCGTGCTGTAGACGATCTCCAACTGGTCGCCGCAGACGATATGGAAGACGACCGGCCCGTAGGTGCCCGGCACCAGCGCGTGGATGCCGAGGTCAAGACCGATGCCCAGAGCGCTGGTCTCGGCCGGGAGCGAGCCCAGGAACTCGCTCAGCGCGGTCGTGTACACGTCCCAGTCGTCCGTCTGCCAGTAACCGGGGAAGCCCAGACCCCCGTTGGCCGAGACCCGGCGGGAGCCGAAGAAGCCGCCGAGCGCGTGGGCCTCGCCGTGGCCCTGCCGCCAGAACCAGTTCTCCGCCGGGTCGGTCGGCTGGAGCAGCAGCTCCGGCCCCCGCTCCCCCGCGCGCAGCTCCAGAGTGTCGGGCTTTCCGCGCCACCGCAGAAACGGGCTCCCCCACACCGGCGTGGACTCGTAGAACGGCCCGAGGTCCCCGTACGCCCCCATGATGGACGCGCGCCCGAACGCCGCCGTCAGCGTCTCCGCCGCCCTGCGGAAGCTGTCCGCCCTGGCTGCGGCCCCGCCCGCCACCAGCTCGACCGGCACATGGAGCCCGACGAACTCCTCGCCGTCATGCACGAAGTCCGACTCGTGCCGCCCCGTCGGCCGCAGCCACGCCTCGCCCGCGTCCCCCGCGGCCTCGCGCCACTCCCATCCGAGCGACGAGACCAGCGCCCGCAGCGCGGGCTGCCGCCACCCTCCGGTGTCCGCGTCCCTGAGCCGCCGCGCCACCTCGGCCAGCCGCTCGCCCTCCAGCGTCACCGTCACGTCCGAACCCCCTGTTACGCAGTGCACTTGACGCCTTCGACGATGCCATACGGCACCGACAACGCGCCCGGCCCCCCTGGGTAGGGTCGGTGCCCATGACCTCGGAGCACCCCAACGCCTGGGCGGCGGACGCGGTCCGGCGCCTCCACGCGGAAGGCCGCGCGCACGGCCCGACCCCCCTCCGTCCGCTCCCGCTGCCCGCGCTGCGTGACATCAAGGTCTATCTCAAGGACGAGTCCGCGCACCCCACCGGCAGCGTGAAACACCGCCTGGTACGGGCCATGTTCTGCCGGGCGATCGCGAGCGGCCGGATCACGGCGGAGACCACGGTGGTCGCCGCCACCGGCGGCGCGGTCGCCGTCGCGGGGGCCCACTTCGCGCGGCTGCTCGGCCTTTCGTTCCGCGCCGTCGTACCCGCGAAGACCCCGGCGGACACCCTGGTCCGTATCGAGCGGGAGGGCGGCCGGTGGCAGCCGGCCGAACAGCCGCCGGCCGCGGCGCAGCAGGAGGCCCGCGCGCTGGCCGAGCGGCTGGGCGGACACTTCCTGGACCACTTCACCGACGCCGGACCGGCCCTGGCCGAATGCGGCGAGCCGACGATCGCCGACGAGATCTTCGAGCAGCTGCGCGCGGAGCCGCACCCGGTGCCCGCATGGATCGTGACGGGCGCCGGAACCGGCGCCACCTCGGCCTCGATCGGCCGCCATCTGCGGCACCATGGCCACCCCACCCGGCTGGCCGTGGTGGATCCGGAGAACTCCGCCTACTTCCCCGCATGGGCGAGCGACTGCCGCGACTACGCCACCGGCATGCCCTCCCGGATCCCCGGCATCGGCCGCCCCCGCACCGAGCCCGGCTTTCTGCCGAGCGTGATCGACCTGGTGATCCCGGTCCCGGACGGCGCGTCCATCGCGGCCCTGCGGTGGCTCCACGACACGGCCGGTGTCCCGGCCGGTCCGGCGGCCGGCACCGGTCTGTGGGGCGTATGCCACCTCGTGTCGCGGATGCGCGCGGCGGGGGCGCGGGGCAGCGTGGTCAGCCTCGTCGGCGACCACGCCGAGCCGTACCGGAACACCCATCTGGACCCGGAGTGGGTACGCGCGCGGGGGTTCGACCCCGGGCCGTACGCGGACGCCGTCGAGCGGTTCGCCACCACGGGGGAATTCGCTGCCAGGGGGGAACGGGACGCCGGTTAGGACGCGGCGGCGCGGTCCATGAGCGCATGAGCGACCTCGGCGATGGCCTCGCGCACCTCGGGGTCCGTGACGGTACCGGTCGCGGCGTCGACGGCGGTCCGGGGCACCGGCACCCGCGTACACGCCTCCTCGACCAGGCGCGCTCCCGTGTACCCGAGGACCGTGCGCAGGGCGCGGTGGGCGCCCTCGGCCCCGGTGGCGGACGAGGAGGCGTTGATCCAGCCCACCGGCTTGTCGACGATCTCCGTCCCGCCGACCGTCCAGTCCAGCAGGTTCTTGAACGAGCCGGGCAGATCCCCCGCGTATTCGGGTGTGCAGAACAACACCGCGTCGGCCTCGGCGACCACCTGGCGCAGCCGGGCCACCTCCGCGGGCAGCGGCTCGATGTCGTCGTCCGGGTTGAAGTGCGGCAGGGCCGCCATGCCGCGGTACTCCAGCGGGCGGGCCCGGTCGCCGAGCAGCCCGGACAGGGTGCGCACCACCGCCGTGTTGGTGGAGCCTTCGCGCAGGCTGCCGCTGATGAGTACGAGATTCGCCGTCCGGTTCATGGTCGAGATGCTACGAGCGGGACCCGGCGAGGTGCCGGGCGCGGTGCAGGCCGGCGATGACGTCGGCGAGTGTCGCGCAGGGGGCACCGCCCAGCGCTAGCTGGGGGACGGTGAGCGACGCCCCGGCGGGCAGCGGCAGGTCGGCGGGCGGGCGGCGGGCGGCGACCGCGTCGGCCAGGTCCGACAGGACGGCCCGCAGCCGGTCCGCCAGGTTCGCGTCCGGGGGCGGCGCACCGTGGTCCAGCCGGACCCCGCACGCCGTCGCCGCGTCCACGATCTCCTCGAGCGCCGCGACCACCGGGGCCCACGCCGCCAGGTCGCGCCCGAACGGCGGATGTTCGGCCCCGGCCACCTCCACCGCGCGGCGGGCATCGGCCAGGGCTCGGTACGCCTCGCGGCGCAGCCGCAGCCGTACCTCGTAGGGCGCGTCGGCCGCCAGCACCCGGTCCAGGTGGTCGCGGGTGGCGCGGACCGCGAGCGAGAGCCGTACGGACACCTGGGCGCGCGGGCCGCCGAGCCCCGGCAGCACCCCGGCCGCCAGCACCACCGCGCAGGCCAGCAGCGTGTCCGCGAGCCGTGCGTACTCCGCGCCACGGTCGCCGCCGAGGTACACCAGGGACAGCAGCAGGGGGGTGAGCACCGCCGTCTGCAGCGCGAAGTGGCGTACGGACACCGGGATCAGCGCCGAGCACACCGCGGCGACGGCCACCGGCCACACCTCGTCGTCCGCCTCCGCGAGCGGGCCGAGCAGCGCGGCGAGCCCGGCGAACACGGCCACGCCGACGGCGGTGCCGAACGCCCGGGAGACGGCCCGTGACACCAGGGGGCCCATGTCGGGCTTGACCAGGAAGGCGGCGGTGGCGGGGAGCCAGTACCAGTGCTCGCCCGGCAGCGACTTGGCCAGCGCGGTGGCGGCCCCCACGCACAGCGCCACCCGGGCCGCGTACTCCCGGCCCGCCGGGCCGAGCGCCCGGCGCAGCCGTTGCCGGGGGCCGGGCCCGACCGCGCCGACCGCGGGGGCGGGTTCGCCGTCGAAGACGCGGGCGGCGAGCAGCACCGCACGGTGTGCGGCCAGGCCGCCGGCGGTGTGCGGTGCGGGCGCGGGAAGCGGGCCGGGCGGGCGGCCGGTACGCGCCGAGCGGGCCAGCAGCGCGGGGGTCCGCGCCACTCGGGCGGGCAGTGGCTCGCCCTCCCACATCAGCGTCACCGCCGTTTCGCTCAGCGCCCCGGCCACCGCCAGCAGGTCGCGCAGCCGCCGCAGACCGGCGTCGGGGCGGAGGAGCGGGACCCGGTGTCCGTAGAGCGATTCGTAGGCGGCGTCGTACGCGGCGGTCAGCCGGCGCCGGGCCGCCTGGCCTCGCTCGGTGCCGACCGCCGCCATCAGGTCGGCGAGCGCGTCGTAGACGGCGGCCACCGCGCGCCGTTCGTCGGGCAGCCCTGCCCGGCGGCGAACCGAGCCGCAGAAACGGCCCATCAGCGGCAGCAGCCACGACATGACCAGCACCCACGCGGCGCCGGCGAGCAGTAGCCCGGCCCGGACCGGCGGGGGCTCAGGGGCGGGCATGCCCGCCCCGACCACGCACACCACCATCAACTGGACCCCGGCCGAGGAGCAGACCGGCCCGATCGCGCTGATCGCGCCGGACACCAGGCCGACCGCCGCCAGGGCGAGCGCGATCCAGGCGCCGAGTCCGAGGGTGCCCAGCCACGCCCCGGTGACCATGCCCACGGCCCCGGCCAGGGCGGGGAGGCCGATGCGCACCAGACGGGTTGCGCGGGTGGCGGGCCGGTCGTTGATGTGCGCGAACATCGCGCCGAGGCCCGCGGTCACCCCGGCGGAGGTCTGCCCCGCGGCTACCAGGGCCGCCAGCACCGGCCCCACACCGAGCGCGCCGCGCGCCACCGCCGCCCAGGGCACCGGTCCGCGCAGCCCCCGCGCACCGTGCAGGGGGTGGGTCAGCCAGTGGGGCGCCGGGGGTCGGGGATACGGTGCGCGCAACGGATGTCCTCCAGACGATCGGGTGGGGTGGATTCCCTCTTCGTCGAGGACGTGTACCTGGAACCTACGCGATCAATACCGACATTCCGTAACCGCGACGTTTCCGCTGTGTAGACCGCGCGGCGCGCCCTTGAAACGGCGCGTTTCTACAGCTGCGCTTCGCGGTCCACACACAGCCGCCACTTCCCGGCCCCGCCGGTCAGCGTGATGGTGGACAGCGGGAGTACGTCGACGTTCCAGTAGCAGTGCGGCGGCGCCTTCATCGCGTACGTCACGGCCGCCCGTATCACGCCGGGGTCGGCGACGGCGAGCATCCGGCCATCGCGCTCGACGGGCCGGGTGTCCATCCAGGCGCCCACACGGTTGATGAACGCGAACAGCGATTCGCCGCCGTGCGGTGCGCTGCCCGGGTCGGCGAGCCAGGCGTCGACCGCTCTGGGCTCGCGCATCATCACCTCCTCCAGGGTGCGGCCGCGCCAGCGGCCCATGTCGCAGTCGCGCAGGGCGGGCTGGGCGAGCGGCATGAAGCCGAGGATGTCGCCGGTCTCCCGGCTGCGCGCCGACGGCGAGCAGTAGCGCAGCTCCGCGGCGGCCAGCGGAAGCAGCGTGGGCGCCACGCGTTCGACCTCGCGCCAGCCCCCGGGGTCGAGCGGCCGGTCGTCGTCGAAGCGCTCGGCGAGCCGGGAGGTGCTGCGGGCGGAGGCGATCAGCGTGAGCCGGAAGTTCATCCGGGCATGCTAGATCGGCTGGAATTCGGTGGGCGGCCCCCGGTCGCCGTTCCGGGGTGTGGGATCTGTGGCGCGATGTGTGGGGTGTGTGTCGTTGCCGCCATCCGGGACAGACCGCAGGCTGGAGGGGTGACCCGACATGTCGTCTTCGTGATCTACGAGGGGTTCCAGTCGCTCGACCTGGCCGGTCCGCTCGAGGTGTTCCAGCACGCGGACCAGCTCGCGAACCAGCTCGCGGGCGGCTACTCCTGCCGGATCGTGGCTCCCCGCCCGGGCCCCGTACGGTCGTCCAGCGGGCTGCCGGTGCACGCCGCGCACGGGGTGGCCGATCTCGACCCCGGCGGGATCGACACCCTGGTGGTGGCGGGCGGCCGAGGGGTGGACCGGGCCCGTCACGATCCGGAGCTGATCGGCTGGATCGCGGCGGCCGCGGCCGGCGCCCGGCGGATCACCTCCGTGTGCAGCGGGGTGTTCCTGCTGGCCGCCGCCGGGCTCGTGGACGGGCTGCGGGTCACCACCCACTGGGGCCGCGAGGAGCAACTGGTCCGCGAACACCCGGAGGTGCGGGTCGACTGCGACCCCATCTTCGTCCGGGACGGCCGGGTGTGGACCTCGGCGGGCGTGACCGCCGGGATGGATCTCGCGCTCGCCCTGGTGGAGGCGGATCTGGGGCGGGAGGCGGCACACACCGTGGCCCGGGAGCTGGTGTTGTTCCTGCGCCGTCCCGGCAGCCAGTCCCAGTTCAGCGTGGGGCTGTGGGCGGCGCAGCCGGCCACCGACTCGATCCGCGCCGTGGTGTCGGCGATCCACGCCGACCCGGGCGCCCGGCACACGGTCGCGGATCTGGCCGGGTGTGCCGGGCTGAGCACACGCCATCTGCAGCGCAGGTTCACCGCCGAGCTCGGCACGCCGCCCGCGGTCTATGTGGAGCGGGTGCGGGTCGAGGCGGCGCAGCGCGCGCTCGTCGAGGGCGGGGACCCGGTCGAGGCCATCGCCCGGCGGTACGGCTTCGGCACCGCCGAGACCCTGCGCCGCGCCTTCCACCGCCATGCCGGGATCTCGCCGTCCGATTACCGGGAACGTTTCCGATCCACGAGGGAGTACGCATGACCACATACGGCCTGCTGGTGTTCGACGGGGCGGAGGAGCTCGACTTCGTCGGCCCCTGGGAGGTGTTCACCGTCTCGTCGATGCTGCGCGACCACGCCGACACCGCGGTGCTCATCGCCGAACGGCCCGACCCGGTCCGCTGCAACAAGGGCATGCGGGTGCTGCCGGACCACACGCTGGACGACCATCCGCCGCTGGACGTCCTGCTGGTGCCCGGGGGCATGGGCACCCGCCGCGAGGTGTCCAACCCCGCCGTCATCGACTGGATCCGCAAGACCTCGGCGCACGTCGGGTGGACCACCAGCGTGTGCACCGGGGCGCTGCTGCTGCACGAGGCCGGCCCGGCGCGCGGTCGCCGGGTGGCCACCCACCACGCTTTCGAGGACGCTCTGGAGTCCCGCGGCGAGGTCACGGTGGTGCGCGACGCGCGCTATGTGGTCGACGGCGATCTGGTCACCAGCCAGGGCGTTTCGGCCGGGATCGACATGGCGCTGTGGCTCGTCGGCCGCCTCCACGGCCGGGACCACGCGCGCACGGTCCGCCGCTATATCCAGTACGAACCGGCGCCGCCCTACCTCGCCGACGAGCCGCTTCCCGCGTAACGCACACCGCCTCAGGAGGGGGCGAGCGGCCGGGCCGCGTAGGTGATGCGTACGACGCCGTCGGCGTGGCGCTCCGCGGTGGCGGCCACGCCGAACACCTCACGGAGCAGATCGGGAGTGAGGGTGTCCGGCACCGGCCCCGCGGCGACCACCGCGCCACCGTGCAGCACCACCAGCCGGTCGCAGAGCCGTACGGCGAGGTCCAGATCGTGCAGGACGGCGAGGGTGGTCGTACCGGTGGCGCGGATCAGCTCCAGGAGTTCGAAGCGGGCCCGGATGTCGAGGTGGTTGGTGAGCTCGTCGAGCACCAGCAGCCCCGGGCGCTGGGCGAGGGCGCGGGCGAGCAGCACCCGCTGGCGTTCGCCGCCGGACAGGGAGGTGATGTCCCGGTCGGCCAGCGGCCGGGCCCCGCACCGGTCCAGTGCCTCGTCCACGGCCTGGTGGTCCTCGGGGCCGTCGCGGCCGAGCAGGCCGTGGTGCGGGGTGCGGCCCAGCGCCACCACCTCCCGTACGGACAGCCCGGCCGGGCCGCCGCCGGAGTCCTGGAGCACCGCGGCGGTGCGGCGGGCGGCGGTGCGGGCGGACAGGGCCCATACGTCGTCCCCGCCGACGTACACCGCGCCCCGGTCGGGGCGCAGTGAGCGGTAGACGGCGCGCAGCAGGGTGGACTTGCCGCTGCCGTTGGGCCCGACGAGGCCGACGACGTCGCCCGGGTGGGCCTTGAGGGTCACATCGCGCAGGATCGGTTGCCGGTCCAGGGCGATGTGCAGCCCGTCCACGGTGAGTTCCATATGCCGGTCCTGTCGTTCAGTCGAGGCTGGTGTTGCGGCGCAGCAGCCACAGGAAGAAGGGCGCGCCGAAGAGCGCGGTGAGGATGCCGAGGGGGAGTTCGTTGGGCCGGGTGAGGGTGCGCGAGAGCAGGTCGACCAGGACCATGTAGAGCGCGCCGGTCACCGCGGCCAGCGGCAGCAGCCTGCGGTGGTCGGCGCCGAAGGCGAGCCGTACGAGGTGGGGGATCATCAGGCCGACGAAGCCGATGCCCCCGGCGACGGCGATGACCGTACCGGTGAGCAGCGAGGCGAGGACCAGCAGCACGGCCCGCAGCCGGTGTACGTCGACGCCGAGCGCGGTGGCGGACTCGTCCCCGGCGAGCAGGGCGTTGAGCCGTCCGGCGAGCAGGGCGAGCGCGGCGGTGGTGGTGAGGACGACGGTGGCGACGACGGGCAGTTGGTCCCAGCGGGCACCGGCCACGCTGCCCAGCGTCCAGAACATCACGGCGCGCAACTCGGCGGGGGTGGCGCGCAGTTGCAGATAGCTGGTGGCGGCGAGCAGTACGTAGCCGACGGCGACGCCCGCCAGCACCAGCCGGGTGGGGGCCAGCCGCCCCGCGCGCCGACCGAGGACGAAGACCAGGGCCATCGCCGCGGCGGCGCCGAGGAAGGCCGCCGAGGACACGCCGAGCCCGCCGAGCGCGCCACCGGCCAGGGTGAAGGCGAGTACGGCGCCGAGCGAGGCGCCGGACGAGACGCCCAGGACGTACGGGTCGGCGAGCGGATTGGCGACCACGGCCTGGAGGACCACCCCGGACACGGCCAGGCCGGTGCCCACCAGGGCTGCCAGGACGACGCGCGGGGTGCGGAAGTTCCACACGATCTGGTCGAGGGCCAGGTCACCGGCCGCCACCTGGCCGTCCAGGAGCCGGCCGAGGACGATCCGCCAGACGTCGCCCAGCGGTACGTTGACGGCGCCGACGCTGATCGCGACCATCATGGCCAGGGCGAGCAGGGCGGTCATGGCGAGCAGGACCGCCGCGGTGCTCAGGCGGCGCTTCATCGGGCGGCCTGTCATCGGGTGGCCTGTCATCGGGCAGCCGGGAAGGCGTCGGGGTGGAGCATCCGGGCGATCCGGTCGACGGCGATGTCGTTGCTGGGCCCCAGGTACATGGAGTCCGACAGGACGATGAAGCGCCCTGCCTTGGCGGCCGGCCACTGCGGGAACTGCCGCAGCAGCTTGCGCGCGTATCCCTCCGGGTCATGGTCCTGGTAGCTGACGACGACGAGCGCGTCGACGGGCTCGGCGGCGACCTTCTCCTTACTGAGGTCCGCGAAGGTGTTCCGGGTGGCGGAGGAGAAGGCGTTGGAGCCGCCGGCCTTGGCCAGGATGTCGTTCCAGATGCCGTTGGCCGCGATGGCGCTGAAGTCGTTCGACCCCATGGACATGTTGGAGAACAGCACCATGACCCGGGGCCGTTTCCGGCCCTTCACCTTGGCCGCGACGGCGTCGATCTTCTGCCGGGAGGCCGCGATCAGCCGTCGCGCGCGGTCGTCCACGTGGAAGATCCGGCCCAGGTCGGTCAGCAGCCGGTAGCTGTCCGCGATCCGCATCCGGGAGGGGTCGTCGTCACAGCCCGCGGGGGAGATATAGGTGTTGGCGCCGGTCGAGGCGAGGTCGTCGCGGGTGGCGAAGCCGTTCTCCGCCCGGAAGCCGTACGAGGTGGTGGACAGCACGGCGTCGGGGCGCAGGCCGAGCATCGTCTCGCGCGGGATGTCGGTGGCACCCCCCTGGTCGATGCCGCGGGCCGGCAGCTGCGCGATCGCCCGCGCCCGGCCCTTGACCTCGGACATTCCGTAGGACTGTGCGTTGGCCACCACGCGGTCGCCGAGACCGAGGGCGAGCAGGGAGGACACCTCGGCCACCGAGGCGCCGTTCATCACGACCACCCGGCTGGGCGGCTCGCGGTAGGTGGTGGTCCGCCCGCAGTTCTCCAGGGTCACGGGGTAGCCGGCCCGGGCGCCGCCCGCCCCCGGGGAGGTGTCCGGGCCCTGGGCCGGGCCGCCGCAGGCCACGGCGGCCAGACAGAGGGCTCCCGCGAGTGCGGCGGCGGGCCGGGGCGTGCTGGGTCGTATCCGTGACATGCGGGTTCCTTGGGGTGGGGCGGGTGTCCGTCCCAGTAGTCGCGGCGGAGCCCGCCCGAGTTCCCCAAAGAAACACACGCCGGTGATGGCCGGCTCCAGCGCCGCGTAGTCGTACGGCAGGTCGGGAAGCGCGTACGTGCCCATCAGGCACAGCCCCTTTCGGGGTGTGGCCCGGATACGCGTCAAACAGTGCCTGGCCTTCGAGGGACTTCTCCCGGGTGTATCCGCGTTCGGACTCGGCCATGCCGGCGAAGAACGCGAACAGGGCGGCGCCGCGCCCGGATGACGTGCGGGCCGTCGGCGACGGTCAGGGGTTCGGCGCAGGTGCCTGCACCAGGTTGAGTGCTGCCTCGCTGAAGGCACGAACGCGGGCTGTCGCACCGTCGGCGGGCCATACCAGGCCCCAGTCCACTGGTGCGGCGTCCACGAAGGGCACGTAGACGACGTCGGGGCGGGCGAAGTAGCGCCTGGTGTGGGCGCCGACGGCGAAGACCCCCTCCCCGGCGCCCACGAGCGTCAGCGTCTCGTTGAACGTGATGGCCGACGGACCGAGTGCGATCGGTCTCCCAGCGGGGGTCCGGCACGGCGCGCGGTCCTCGCGCAGGGATTGCGGCAGCGTCTCGGGAATCTGCAGCACGGTCACGCGAGCCAGATCTTCGACGGAGACGGTTGCGCGGCGGGCGAACGGATGCCCTGTCGGCACGGCGAGCATGCGTGCCTCCCGCACCAGGACCGGCCCCATGACGATGCCCTCCTCGTGCATCGGATGGGAGGTCAGCGCGATGTCCACCTCGCCGCTGCGCAGCCACGGCAGGACTTCCGGCAGGTGCGCCTCTTTGATCTGGGCCTCGCAGTCGGGGTGCCGGGTGCGGAACGCCTGCGTGGCCCCGATCAGCAGCTGGCCCGCCGCCGGCCCGGTGAAAGCGACCCGCAGCAGCCCGGTCAGCCCCCGCCCCGCGTCGACGGCCCGCTCGAACGCGTCGGTGATCCGGGACCAGGCTGGGCGTGTCTCTTCATACAGTTGTCGTCCCACCAGGGACAGCTCCACCCGGCGGCTGGTGCGGTTGAACAACGGGACGCCGATTCGGCGCTCCAGTTTGGCGATGGTCTGGCTGACCCGGGCCGTTGAGACGTGCAGCCGCTCGGCGGTGCGGCCGAAGTGCAGCTCCTCGGCGAGCGTCAGGAACGCCTCCAGCTCGTGCCGCTCCAGCATCCCCGCACCCTCCCATCGTTAATCGAGGCTTCACGATCGTTGCGCAGGTGCGCATTGATGCCCTATCCGGACCGCAGCAGGATCAGAGGCGTTGAAAGGCCACCTCACCCGCACAGGAGAACATCATGTACGTCACCCGCGACCGCGCCCTGACCACCCCCGCGCACGACACCGCCGGGGCCGTCGCGGAACTCAGGGACCGGGCGGAGATCACCGATGCGCTCTACCGCTTCGGCCTGGGCCAGGACCTCAAGGACAAGGAGCTGTTCGCCTCGGCCTTCGCCGCCGACGCCGAGCTGGACTTCCGCCCCGCCGCCTCCAAGTGGGGAGCCAAGCCGCCGCTGATGTCCGGGCGCGACACCATCGTCACCACCATTCTCGCCATGTTCACCGGCCGGGTGGACACCACACACCAGATCACCAACACGCGGATCACGATCGATGGCGACACCGCCCGGTTCACCGCCCTGGTGGAAGCCCAGCACCTGCTCATCGCCGACCCCACCACACACGCGCTGCTGAAGAACCCCTACGACGTCGACCTGGTCCGCGACGGCGACCGCTGGGTCATCCGTCGGCTTCGCATCGACAACACCTGGTACACCGGCGAACCCACCGTGATCTTCGGTTGACACACACCCTGCACAACCGCACAAGGGCCTCCCTGATCCGGAGAGCTCAAGGCCCTCTCGACTTCCCACAGCTCCCCTACCCCCCGGAAAGGGCACGACATGAAGATCGCAGTGACCGGCGGGCGGCCGGTACTGACCCGTCACGCCGAGGCCGAGACCTGTGCCGACCCCAGCAGTGTGATGACGCTGCTCTCCGACTCGGACAGCACCACCGGCGGCTTCACCAGCTACCGGTCCACATTCGCCAAGGGAGCCGTGGGCGCGCCCGCCCACTTCCACACCAAGGCGACGGAACTGTTCTTCGTGATCAGCGGGTCCCTCCAGGTGCTGGTGGGTGAGGAGGTCACCGTCCTGGAGGCGGGCGACTTCCTGGCCGTGCCGCCCCACACCCCGCACGCCTTCGCCGCGGCGCCCGGCTGTGAGGCGGACGTGCTGTCCGTGTTCACGCCGGGCATGGGCCGGTTCGACTACCTGCGCCTGCTCGGCCGGGTGATGCGTGGCGAGGCCGACGCGAAGGAGATCGCCGCCTCCGCGGAGCGGTTCGACAACCACTACGTCGACAGCCCCGTCTGGCGGGCTGCCCTGGAGGTCTCAGCGTGATCGACTCCACCGTCCCAGTCCGGCTGGCCCGGCCCTCGCGGGACCTCGCCGCCGCCGAACGCTTCTACGTGGACGGCCTCGGCCTGGCCGTCCTGTGGCGCACCACCGAGCTCCTGCCGGGCGAGCACGACCTGCTGATGGTCGGCCCGCCCGGCGCCGCCTGGCATTTCGAGCTGACGCACGCCCCGGAGCGGCCGCTGGAGCCGACCCCGACGGTGGACGACCTGTTCGTCGTCTACCTCGGCAAGCCGGTGGACGAGTCCCTGATCGACCGCCTGGTCGCGGCCGGCGGTACCCGTGTTCCGGCACACAACCCGTACTGGGACGAGCACGGTGTGACGATCGCCGACCCGGACGGCTACCGCCTGGTGCTGTGCTCCCGCACCTGGGCCTGAGCCGCGTCAGGGCCCCGCTTGACCAGCCCTCTGACCCGGCCCATTACCAATTCTTTGCCATTCGATAGGGTGTGGGAGGACGTCACCGGCCGAACACCGGCCGCCGTACGTCCACCGGTAAGTGGCACATACGACGGAAGGATGGCCGTGGGCGCTCCGCGGATCAGCAGCACGCCGTTGCCCGGAATCGGTGTCCGTTACGACCTCACCACGCGAGAGCACCGCCGGCTGTCGGTGGTCGCGCATCGCGACGGCGGGCGGACCCTGAGCTCGTATCACGAGGACGATCCCGACGAGTGCGCCATGTCGGTGCGGCTGACGGCGAAGGAGGCAGAGGCGGTCATCGACGCGCTGATGCCCTCCCACCACAGCCCGGCGCTGCTGTCCACGACCGAGCTGGGGCTGGTGGCCGAGCGCGTCGAGCTGTCGTCGGTCTCGTACTGGAACGGGCGGGTGCTGGGCGAGACGCGGATGCGCACCGAGACCGGCGCCTCGATCGTGGCGGTGCTGCGCCGCGCGGAAGCGATCCCCTCCCCGACGCCGGACTTCCGGCTGGCCGGCGGCGACACCCTGATCGTGATCGGCACCCGCGAAGGCGTGGAGACGGCCGCGGCGATACTCGGGCGGGAGTGATCGATGCACTCCTCCGCTCTTTTCCTGATCGAGTTCGGTGCGGTCATCCTGGGCCTGGGGCTGCTGGGCCGGCTGGCCGGACGTTTTCAGTTCTCCCCGATCCCGCTGTATCTGCTGGCCGGTCTCGCCTTCGGCGAAGGCGGTCTGCTGCCGCTGGGGGCCAGTGAGGAGTTCGTGGCGATCGGCGCCGAGATCGGCGTGATCCTGCTGCTGCTCATGCTCGGGCTCGAGTACACCGCCAGCGATCTGGTCAGCAATCTCAAGACCCAGTACCCGGCCGGGCTGGTCGACGCCACGCTCAACGCCCTGCCCGGCGCCGCCATGGCGCTGCTGATGGGCTGGGGCCCGGTGGCCGCGGTGGTGCTGGCCGGGGTCACCTGGATCTCCTCGTCCGGCGTCATCGCCAAGGTCCTGGGCGACCTGGGCCGCCTCGGCAACCGCGAGACCCCGGTCATCCTGTCCATCCTGGTCCTCGAAGACCTGGCCATGGCCGTCTATCTGCCGATCATCACCGCCCTGCTGGCGGGGGTGAGCGTGGCGGCGGGCAGCCTCACGCTGGCCATCGCGCTCGGCGTGGCCGGTCTGGTCCTCTTCCTGGCCGTGCGCTACGGCCGGCTCATCTCGCGCTTCGTCTCCAGCGACGACCCGGAGAAGCTGCTGCTGGTGGTGCTGGGGCTGACCCTGCTGATCGCCGGGATCGCCCAGCAACTCCAGGTGTCGGCGGCCGTGGGCGCGTTCCTGGTCGGCATCGCGCTGTCCGGGGAGGCGGCCGAGGGCGCGCACAACCTGCTCAGCCCGCTACGGGATCTGTTCGCGGCCGTGTTCTTCGTCTTCTTCGGCCTGCACACCGACCCCGCGAGCATCCCGCCGGTCCTGCTGCCCGCCCTCGCGCTGGCCGCCGTCACCGCCTGTACGAAGGTCGCCACCGGCTACTGGGCGGCGAAGCGCGCCGGGATCTCCGTCAAGGGCCGCTGGCGCGCGGGCGGCACCCTGGTCGCCCGGGGCGAGTTCTCCATTGTCATCGCCGGACTCGCCGTCACGGCCGGTATCGAACCGGAGCTGGGGCCGCTGGCCACGGCGTACGTACTGATCCTGGTGATCCTCGGCCCGCTCACCGCCCGCTACACCCAGCCCCTCGCCATGCGGCTGACCGGCCGTCGCAAGCCCGCCGAGCCGCCCGCCCCAGCTGATGTCTCCGAGGGGCCGCGGGAGGCAGTGGAGGCAGTGGACCAGCGCAGCGGCCACTGACCGGCCCGCGGCCCGCCCGCGTCACCTTCCAGGCGCGTCCCCGCCGGGGAAGCGCAGGGCCATCCAGTGCTCCGGGTCGTCCAGGAGCGAGAAGCCGATCTTCTCGTAGACGCCGTGGGCGTCGAACGTGGCAAGCAGGATGCGCCGCAGCCCGAAGGGCTCCAGGTGATCGCGGACGGCCGTGACGAGCGTGGTGCCAAGGCCCGTCCCGCGCGCGGACCGGTCGACGTAGACATCGCACAGCCAGGCGAAGGTGGCGTGGTCGGTGACGACCCGGGCGTACGCGACCTGGGCGCCCGAGGCCGTGTCGTACGCGCCGAAGTTGAGCGAGCCGGCGATGGCGCGGTCCTGCTTCTCGCGGGTGCGGCCCAGCGCCCAGTAGGCGTCGGTGGACAGCCAGTGGTGGATACGGGCCGCGTCGAGGCGGGAGGGGTCGGTGGATATCTCGTAGCCGTCGGCGGCCGGTCGGCCGTTCGTATCACTCATGTCACTCATGTCGCTCATGGCGGGAGGCTCGCAGGTCAGAGGGGCGGCGTCGAGCGGTTTTCGGCACGTATCCGGCACGTGAGGGGTCCGGTGTGCCGTCAGCCGAGCACCTCGTCGCAGGCGGTACGGAGCCGGCGCAGCCCCTCCGCCAGCTCGCCCGCGCTCGCCGCCGAGGCGAAGCCCAGCCGCAGATGCGGGGCGGGCGGTTCGGCGCAGAAGTACGGGCGGCCGGGCGCGACGGCGACCCCGGCACGCTGGGCGGCGGCCGTCAGCGCGGCCTCGTCGGCGCCGTCGGGCAGTCGCAGCCACTGGTGGAAGCCGCCGGGCGGGACATGGCGCAGGGCGAGTTCGGGGAGGTCCCGCCGCACACCTGTGGCCAGGGCCTCGCGGCGGATGCGCAACTCGGCGGCGACGGTGCGCAGATGGCGGGTCCAGGCGGGCGAGCCGACGAGTTCGAGCGCCGCCTCCTGAAGCGGGCGCGGCACGAAGAAGCTGTCGACGACCTGGATGGCGCGCAGCCGCTCCAGCGCGGGGCCGCGGGCGGTGAGCGCGCCCACCCGCAGACTGGCCGAGGTGACCTTGGTGAGCGAGCAGACGTGGACGACGACTCCGTCGGGGTCGTCCGCGGCGAGGGTCGCGGGCAGCGGCCCCGCGTCCTCGTGGGCGAGGCGGCGCGCGAAGTCGTCCTCGATCACGAACGCGCCCGCCTCCCGGGCCACCCGCAGCACCTCCCGGCGCCGTTCGGCGGAGAGCACCGCGCCGGTCGGGTTCTGGAAGAGCGGCTGGCAGAGGAAGACCCGTGCCCCGCTCGTACGGAGGGCCTGTTCGAGCAGGTCGGTGCGGACCCCGTCGGCGTCCACGGGGACCGGGACCGGGCGCAGCCCGAAGGCGCGGGCGGCGGCGATCGCCCCGGGGTAGGTGGGGGACTCGACGAGCACGGGCGCACCGGGCGGCGCGAGGGCGCGCAGCGCGGTGGTCAGCGCGCTCTGGCCGCCCGCGGTGATCAGTACCTCGGAGGGGGCGAGGGCCCCGCCGCCGATCTCGGCCGCGAACCATGCGCGCAGCTCGGTCAGCCCCTCGATCGGCGGGCGGTCCCAGGCGCCGGGCCGCCGCCCGGCGCGGGCGAGGGCGGCGGCCAGCGCCCGCTCCGGCTGGAGCGAGGGGTGGAGATAGCCGCCGTGCAGTTCGAGGGCGCCGGGCGGCGGGACGGCCAGGGTCATCAGCACGCCGGAGGCGTCGACCGAGCGCGGGACCGACTCCCCGGACGTCTCGACGCTGAGGGCCACCTCCTGCCAGGAGGTGTCGCCCGGCCGCGGCGCCTCCTCGCCCGCCCGCGGCCGGGTGGCCCGGAAGGCCCCGGCGCCGGGGCGGGTGACCACAAGCCCCTCGGCGCGGAGTGCGGCGAGGGCGCGGGAGACGGTCACCGGGCTCACCCGGTAGCGGTCCACCAGGGACCGGCTGGACGGCAGCTTCTCACCTGGAGAGTAGCGGTTCAGCTCCGTACGGAGGATGCCCGCCAATTCCGCCACACTGCTACGCTCTTGCATGAGAGCCCAAGATAGCGCTACTGCGAGCGGAACGATAGCGGTGAGCGGTGGCGCCGAGCCGCGCCCCGCCGCCCGGCCCCCGCTCGTCCGCCCCCGCCCCGCACCGCCCCCTGTCCACCGCGGGGGCCTCCTCGGCACCGTCATGGCCGCGCTGGGTGTGGCCGCGTTCTCCCTGACGTTCCCCGCCACCGCCTGGGGTCTCGAGGGCCTGGGCCCCTGGTCGCTGGTCGGCTGCCGGCTCGCCCTGGCCGGGCTGGTCGCGGGCGGCGCGCTGGCCGCCCTGCGCGTCCCGCCGCCCGGCCGCCGCCACTGGCCCGGTCTGCTGGTGGTCGCCGGGGGCGTCGTCTTCGGCTTCCCGCTGCTGTCCACACTCGCGCTGCGGACCTCCACCACCTCGCACGCCGCCGTGGTCGTCGGCCTGCTGCCGCTGACCACGGCCGTCTACGCGGCGGTGCGCACCGGCTCCCGCCCCACCCCCCGGTTCTGGACCGCGGCCGTCGTCGGCGCGGCGGTGATCGTCGCCTTCGCGCTGCAGCAGAGCGGCGGCGCGCCGACCGCCGGGGATCTGTATCTGTTCGGCGCGCTGCTGGTGTGCGCGGCGGGCTACGGGGAGGGCGCCCGGCTGGCGGGCCATATGCCGGGCTGGCAGGTGATCGGCTGGGCGCTGGTGGCCTGTCTGCCGCTGTCGGTGGCGGGCGCGGTGGTCGCCATGACCACCGAGCCCGTACACCTCGGGGCGCACGCCGTCGCCGGGGCGCTGTGGCTGGCCCTGGGCTCCCAGTTCCTGGGTCTGGTGGTCTGGTACCGCGGGATGGCCGCCATCGGCGTGGCCAGGGCGAGCCAACTCCAGCTGGCCCAGCCCCTGCTCACCCTCGTGTGGTCCGTACTCCTCCTGGGCGAACACCTGACCTGGGCCGCGCCAGCCGCCGCCGTTGCCGTCCTGGTCTGCATCGGCGTCACGCAGCGGGCGTCGACCGGTGCGAAGCGGGTACCGGAAGGCGCGAAGCGGGTACCGGAAGGCGCGGACCCGGCAGGAGCAAACCCGGAGGAGCGGCCATAAACTGGCCTCAGGGACCGCAATACCCTCCGGGGCACCGGACAGGAGGTCACGCGTATGGAGGCGACCGTAGGCGACAAGCTGCTGGTACACGGCAGGGTTGTCGGAATTCACGACCGGACCGCGGAGATCATCGAGGTACTCGGGGATCACGGGACCCCCCCGTACCGCGTCCGCTACGAGGACGACGGCCACGAGTGCCTGGTCTCCCCCGGCCCGGATTCGGTCGTGCGTCACCTGCCCACCGGGCGCCCGCGGCCGTAGCACCGGCCAACGGGCGGCTCAGCGGGGCGGACGCACGCGATACGGGTAGTGGTCGGCGACCACGCGCGCCATGGCGCCGTTGCGGTCGGCGGCCACTTCCTTCGCGGAGAAGTACACATTGCCCCGCACCTGTGGATAGTCCCGGTCGAAGGTGAGGTGCCGGGACAGCTCCGCCGGGTCCTGCCAGGGCGCGGGCTGCGCCGGGTCCCCCGCCTTGTACAGCGCCTCGCCGATGTAGAGGTCCACGCCGGTGCCCCGCACCGTCTCCGCCCACCAGGGCACCAGCTTGGCGTAGTCGGCGGCGGCGAAGCCGATATGCCAATACACCTGCGGGACAATGTAATCAATCCATGCCTCGCGGACCCATTTCCGCGTGTCCGCGCACAGGTCGTCGTAGGTCTGCACCCCGGCCCGGGTGTCGGAGCCCTGCGGATCGGTGGCTTGGTTGCGCCAGACGGCGAAGGGGCTGATCCCGAACCGCACCCGCGGGTCGAGCCGCTTGATGCGCACGGCGGTCTCGTGCACCAGCCGGTCGATGTTGTCCCGCCGCCAGGCGGCCCGGTCCGGGAAGCCCGCGCCGTGGCGCTCGTACGCCGCGTCGTCGTCGAAGACCTGGCCCGCCACCGGATAGGGGTAGAAGTAGTCGTCCCAGTGGACGGCGTCGACGTCGTAGCGCGCCACCGCGTCCAGCATCGCGTCCTGGACGAAGCGGCGGACCTCGGGCAGACCCGGGTTGTAGTAGAGCTTGCCGCCGTACGGCACCACCCACTCCGGGTGCAGCCGCGCGGGGTGCGTGGGGGCCAGCCGGGTGGGGTCGGTGTGGTTGGCGACGCGGTACGGATTGAACCAGGCGTGCAGTTCGAGGCCGCGCCGGTGCGCCTCGCGCACGGCGGTGCCCAGCGGGTCCCAGCCCGGGTCGCGGCCCTGGACGCCGGTGAGGTATTCGGCCCACGGCTCGTACCGGGAGGGCCACAGCGCGTCGGCGGTGGGCCGGACCTGGAAGACCACCGCGTTCAGCCGGCGCTCGACCGCGGTGTCCAGGAAGGCGAGCAGTTCGGCGCGCTGCTCGGCGGCGGTCAGGCCGGGCTTGGAGGGCCAGTCCCGGTTGGCGACGCTGGCCAGCCACATCCCGCGGAACTGACGCCTGAGCTGCCCGCCACTCCCCCGCGCCTCCTCGCGCGCCTGCGCCGCCGTCGAACCGGTCGTGACGGTCGCGGCCAGCGCTCCGACGGCCGCGACCGTCAGTCCCCTGCGCGTGATCTGCCCCATCCTCGCTCCTCGCTCGCTCGCCTGTCGATCGTGGCTAACTCCCGCCGATGATGCGGGTCTTACAGCCACGCGGCAATCCTTCCCACTCTTCCGGACGACTTCTCGCCCAGTCATCCGGCCGCTAGCATCGGTGGTACGCACATATGGGAGCGCTCCCAAACCCGGACACGGACAGACCCGCACAGACCCGCCCCCGTACCGCCGCGGCCCGCGGCGGATGCCCGGAGAGGAAGTTCCCGTGCGTTTTCATGACATAACCGTCCGTTCGAACGGCAGAAGCAGACCACTCGGCGCGCTCATGGCCGCGCTGGCGCTCGTCGGCGGATTACTGACCGCGGCCGCCGCCCCGGCCGCCGCCCGCCCCGACGACGCCCCGAGCAAACCCTCCGCCGGCCTGGCCGCCGCCACCTGGAAGAACGTCCGCGTCGACGGCGGCGGCTTCGTCCCCGGCATCATCTTCAACCGCAAGGAGAAGAACCTCGCCTACGCCCGCACCGACATCGGCGGGGCGTACCGATGGGACCAGTCAGGTAAGCAGTGGGTGCCGCTGCTGGACTGGGTGGACTGGGACCGCTGGGGCTGGAGCGGGGTGGCGAGCCTGGCCAGCGACCCGGTCGAGCCGAACAAGGTGTACGCGGCCGTCGGCACGTACACCAACAGCTGGGACCCGACCAACGGCGCGATCCTGCGCTCCTCCGACCGCGGCGCCACCTGGCAGACCACCACCCTGCCCTTCAAGGTCGGCGGCAACATGCCCGGCCGCGGCATGGGCGAGCGGCTGGCGGTCGACCCGAACAAGAACAGCGTGCTGTACTTCGGCGCGCCGAGCGGCAACGGCCTGTGGCGCTCCACCGACTCCGGCGCCACCTGGTCGAAGGTGACGGCCTTCCCCAACGCGGGCAACTACGCCCAGGACCCCAGCGACTCCAGCGGCTATCTGAGCGACAACCAGGGCGTGGTGTGGGTGACCTTCGACGAGCGCACGGGCTCGTCGGGCAACGCGACCAAGACCATCTACGTCGGCGTGGCCGACAAGCAGAACACCGTCTACCGCTCGACCGACGCCGGCGCCACCTGGTCGCGGGTGGACGGACAGCCGACCGGCTACCTCTCCCACAAGGGCGTCCTGGACTCCAGATCCGGCTACCTCTACATCACCACGAGCGACAAGGGCGGCCCGTACGACGGGGAGAAGGGCCAGGTGTGGCGGTACGCCACGGCCACCGGTGAGTGGAAGAACATCAGCCCGATGACGGACGCCGACACCTACTTCGGCTACAGCGGGCTGACGGTGGACCGCCAGAAGCCCGGCACGCTGATGGTGACCGGCTACAGCTCCTGGTGGCCGGACACCCAGATCTTCCGCTCCACCGACTCCGGCGCCACCTGGACCCGCGCCTGGGACTTCACCAGCTACCCCAACCGCTCCTTCCGCTACACCCAGGACGTCTCGTCCGTCCCCTGGCTGACCTTCGGCACCAACCCGTCCCCGCCCGAGGTCACCCCGAAGCTGGGCTGGATGACCGAGGCCCTGGAGATCGACCCGTTCGACTCCAACCGGATGATGTACGGCACCGGCGCCACGGTCTACGGCACCGAAAACCTCTCCACCTGGGACTCCGGCGGCCAGATCAAGATCACGCCGATGGTCAGGGGCCTGGAGGAGACCGCGGTCAACGACCTGGCCAGCCCGCCCTCCGGCGCCCCGCTGCTCAGCGCCCTGGGCGACATCGGCGGCTTCCGCCACACCGACCTCGACGCGGTGCCTTCCAAGATGTTCAGCTCGCCCAGCTTCACCACGACCACCAGCCTGGACTACGCCGAGACCAACCCGAACACGGTGGTGCGGGTCGGCAACAACGACGCCGCGCCCCGGATCGCCTTCTCCACCGACAACGGTGCCAACTGGTGGCAGGGCAGCGAGCCCTCCGGCGTCACCGGCGGCGGCACGGTGGCCGCGGCGGCCGACGGCAGCGGCTTCGTCTGGAGCCCCGAGGGCACCTCCTCCGTCTACTACACCGTCGGCTTCGGCAACTCCTGGACCGCCTCCAGCTCCATCCCGGCCGGGGCGGTCGTCGAATCCGACCGCAAGAACCCGAAGAAGTTCTACGGCTTCAAGTCCGGCACGTTCTATGTGAGCACCGACGGCGGCGCCACCTTCACCGCCAAGGCCGCCACCGGTCTGCCCGCCGACGGCCCGGTGCGCTTCAAGGCCCTGCCGGGCACCGAGGGCGACATCTGGCTCGCCGGCGGCTCCACGAACGGGACGTACGGCCTGTGGCACTCCACCGACTCCGGCGCGACCTTCACCAAACTGTCGAACGTCCAGCAGGCCGACACCATCGGCTTCGGCAAGGCCGCCCCCGGCTCCTCGTACCAGACGCTGTACACCAGCGCCAAGATCGGCGGCACCCGCGGGATCTTCCGCTCCACGGACGCCGGGGCGAGCTGGGTGCGGATCAACGACAACGCACATCAATGGGCCTGGACCGGCGGCGCGATCACCGGCGACCCGCGGGTCTACGGGCGGGTGTACGTGAGCACGAACGGGCGCGGCATCCTGCGCGGCGACTCGGCCTGACCGCGGGCACCGTCCGCGCCACGCGAGCCCCCCGCCCGCCCACGTGAGATCCCGGGCGAGATCCCGAGCCGGGGCCGGGCCGCACGGGATGCTGTTGGCACATCCGGGGCCTGCCGGCACTCCGCCCCGCTGGATCCAGCGGGGCGGAATCACCCAACGGCTTCCACTAATAGGTTCCGGTGCAGTCGCCACTTCCGATCGTCGTGCAGGCGTAGGCGATCAGGCCGGCGTCGTTGACCATGCCGGTGTACGCGGAGGTGGAGCCATAGCGGACCCCCGCCCAGAACTGCGCTCCGGAGCTGCTGTGAATGGACACGTAGTCGCCGGGGACACCGTTGCTGATACGCCCCCACGCCGCTCGACAGGTTCGGCTGTAGCGCAGTTCGAGCGTCCTGCCTGAGACCTTCTTGCTCCTGGCGGTGATGGCATCGGCAGCACACCCGGTCTGCTGCGGATCTTCGCCCGTGCAGGAGGATGCGTAGCAGGTGGCCGCAAGCCTGCTGGGCAGTTGGCCGTCGTCCGCCGCAGACGCAGACGGAGTGACCGCCAATGCGGCCAAGGTCGCGCCGGCAAGCGTCAGAGCACCGAAGAGTCGACTCATCAGATTCCCCTTCACTCAGGTGGTGCGTCGGTGGTTGAGGTATATCGCTGCCGGTTCGGGACGGGTCCCGCCCCGCCCCGCTGGATCCAGCGGGGCGGAAGCAGCCAGCCGCATCCACACAGTTCCGGCCCCGGCCCACCCCCTGGAGCGGACCGGAGGGTAACGTCGGGGCGACCAGCGGATCAGCGGAAAGGCACGAGGTGACCGACATCGAACGCGTCGGAGTGGTGGGCTGCGGCCAGATGGGCGCGGGCATCGCGGAGGTATGCGCCCGTTCCGGCCTGGAGGTCAAGGTCGCGGAGACCACCGGCGAGGCCCTGGAGCTGGGCCGTACCCGGCTGACCAACTCCCTCGGCAAGGCCGCCGAGCGCGGCAAGATCACCGAGGCGGAGCGCGATGCCACGCTGGGCCGGCTCAGCTTCACCACCGACCTCGGCGAGTTCGCCGACCGCGATCTGGTCATCGAGGCGGTCGTGGAGAACGAGCAGGTCAAGACGGAGATCTTCCAGGTCCTCGACCAGGTCGTGACCCGCCCCGACGCCATCCTGGCCTCGAACACCTCCTCCATCCCCCTGGTCAAACTGGCCGTCGCCACCTCCCGCCCCGACCAGGTCATCGGCATCCACTTCTTCAACCCGGCCCCGGTCCAGCAGCTCGTCGAGCTGATCCCGGCCCTCACCACGGGCGACCAGACCATCAAGCGCGCCGAGGCCCTGGTCCACGACATCCTCGGCAAACACGCCATCCGCGCCCAGGACCGCTCCGGCTTCGTCGTCAACGCGCTGCTGATCCCGTATCTGCTCTCCGCCATCCGTATGTTCGAATCCGGCATCGCAAGCCGCGAGGACATCGACAACGGCATGGAACTCGGCTGCGCCCACCCCATGGGCCCGCTCAAGCTCTCCGACCTGATCGGCCTGGACACGATCGCGGCGATCGCCGACTCGATGTACGCCGAGTACAAGGAGCCCCTGTACGCCCCGCCGCCGCTGCTGCTGCGCATGGTCGACGCGGGGCGTCTCGGCCGCAAGACAGGGTCGGGCTTCTACGAGTACGCCTGACCCGCTACCGATCGCGCCAGCGGGCGCCGATGTGGCCGTCTGGGCGGATGAGCAGCGCTCCGTGTGGGCCGATCTCACAGAGGTCGGTGAGTTCACGGGGCAGGGGCTCGATGCGCAGCGGCCACGGTGCGGTGAGGTGTCCCTCCCAGTGGACGGGGTCCGGGGTGAGCAGGGTGAACCATTCGCCCACCGCGTCGAGCGTGGAGCGGTCAGGTGTGAGCCAGAAGTGTGGCATGCGATGGCCCGGCTGTGGGGTGGGGAGATAGTCCGGGCCCGGAGCGGACGGCTCGGGCGAGGTGTCGGTGTCGGTGTCGGTGTCGGTGTCGGAGTGGTACGTGGTGCCGAGTACGAGACCGAGTTGTCCGAAGTACCGCTCCGACCAGGGCAGTTCGACCTGGGCCGACACCCCCTCACCCGTTCGGAGCTGATCGCGGCGCCGGTTCTGCACGTCGAGCATGAGCTTGGTGTTGGCCACCGCTTGGCGGAGCGTCCGGTGGGCGACGGGTTGTCGTTCCGTCTCGTAGGTGTCCAACAGGCTTGGTTCGGCCCACCCGTGGAGCACACCCGCCAGTTTCCAGCAGAGGTTGTGCACATCGGCGATGCCGGTGTTCATGCCCAGGCCGCCAACGATGGGGATCGCGTGCGCCGCATCGCCGGTCAGCAGGGTCCGGCCGTGGCGGAAGCGTTCGGCGACGAACGCGTTCATCACCCAGTGCTGAACCCGTGACACGTCGGCTCGTACGTCGGCGCCGGGGCTGAGGGCGCGCGAGACGAGCTCGGGCCAGTCGGTGCGCGCGGCGTCCTCGGGGGTGGGGACGAACCAGGCCCACCCTCCTTCGGGGTAGAGCGGGGCGAACAGTCCATGCGCGGTGAAGTAGACCCCGGCGGGCTGGTGGGCGCACCAGCGGCTGAGGTCGGCGTCGAACACGACGGTGGTGAAACCCCCCATCGCTCCGGGGCCTGTGGTGTCGATTCCCAGCCGTTGCCGGACGGTGGAGTTCGCCCCGTCGGCGGCGAGTACATAACGGGCACGGACCCGAGTCTCCTCACCGCGTCGGTGGTCGACGAGCAGCGCCACGACGCACTCGGCTTCCTCGGACAGCTCGATGAGCTCGACCCCGAACCGCACGGGTGCGTCCGCCGCGGCGAGCAGGGTGGGTTCCAACCGGTCCTGCGAGGTGACCACGCCGATCACGGGGCTTTCGGGCACCGGCGCGTTGACCCCGATCATCGCCGCGGTGGCGAAGTCGCGGTCGTGGATGGTGTCACGGAAGCGGATACGGCCGAACTCCGGTGCGAACGCATCGGCCGTGATCTTGGCAGCGAGCCCGAGATGGCGGTAGATCTCCATCGAGCGCACATTGACCAGCCGGGCCCGGGGAAAGGGCGACAGCTCACCGTGGATCTCGACCAGCAGTGTCCGCACGCCCCAGCGCTCCAGTAGCGCCCGTGCGGTGAGCCCGACCGGCCCACTACCGACGATCAATACCGGCACCTCGGCGTGTGCTGCGGGCATGCCCACCTCCCGGACCGCGGATCGGTCGGACGGGCTGAGAACGCCGCAGGTATCCCGCGGTTACGTCACCGGCGCGCAGAGCACTCCAAGGAGGGAGACCATCTGACGGCGCGCGGTCACGAGTGGGCCGGTTCGGGGCTGCCTCGGTGGGCAGGTCTGGTGGGGCGGGTGGCGGTGGGACGGGGCGGGGTGGCCGTCTGGAGGCGGACGACGGCGTCGAGGCCGCCGTCGGGGGCGGGGCGCAGGGCGGTGTCGCCACCGCTGGCGTGGGTGAGCCGCTGCACCAGGGAGAGGCCCAGGCCGGTGCCGCCCTTGGGCGCGTCGGGGGCGCGCCAGAAGCGGTCGAAGGCGCGGTGGCGCTGTTCGGCGGTCATGCCGGGGCCTTGGTCGATGATGTGCAGTTCGACCCGGGCGGGGCGCGGGGTGCGGTGGTGGCGACGGTCAGCGGGGGCGGAGCGGAGTTCGAGGGTGACGGTGCCTGCCAGTGGCGATGCGCGCAGGGCGTTGGAGAGCAGGTTGTCCACGATCTGCTCGACGGCCCCGGGCACCGCGAGCACCTGGCCGACGAACTCGCCCCGCCGCACCAGCCGGACGCCGTGCTGTTCGAACAGCGGGGTCCAGGCGCGTTTCCGCTCGGCGCACACCCGGTCCAGGTCGACCGGTTCGCGGGTGCCGGCGCTCTCCTCCATCCGGGCCATCGCCAGCAGGCCCTCGACCATACGGGCCAGCCGGTCGGTCTCGGTCATGGCGGCGGTGAGGCCCGCGCGGGAGTGCCCGGCGACATCGGGCTCCAGGTTGTCCAGCCGCAGCCGCAGGGCGGCGAGAGGGGTCTTGAGCTGGTGCGATGCCTCTCCGGCGAAGGCGCGCTGCGAGGCCAGGAGGTGTTCGAGGCGGGCCGCGGTCTGGTTGAAGGTGGCGGCGAGGCTGCGTACTTCGGGTGGTCCTTCGGTGGTGGGGACGGGGGTGGCCAGGCTGCCCTCGGCCAGGCGGCGGGCGGCCCGCTCGAGGTGGAGGATGGGGCGGCTGATCCAGCGGGCGAGCGCGAAGGCCACCGCGGCGAGGGCGGTGAGGACCGCGAGCCCGGCGAGGGCCAGCAGCAGCCAGACGCGGTGGACACGCGCGGACACCGCCTCCGTGGGCACGATGATGCGCACAGCACCCTGCAGTTCGGCGCCGTGGGTGACGGGGGCGGCGACGGACAGGGACCGCACTCCGCCGATGGTGGAGGTGCGTACGTCGGCGGTGGACCGACCGCCCAGCGCGGCCGCGATCTCGGGGCGCGCCGCCAGGTCCCGGGACTCGCGGGCGGACAGCTCGTGGGAGGTGGCGAGGGGACGGCCACGGCCGTCGACGACCAGGACCTTCCCGCCGATGCGCTCCGCGCACATGAGGACGCGGGGGTGCAGTTCACGTTCCGCGCGCCCGGCCGAGATGGAGAGCGAGGCGTACGCGGACACCGAGTCGGCCTCCTCCTTGGCGGCGGTGACCACTCGTTCCCGTTCGCCCCGGCTGTAGACGAAGCCCAGCGGGATCTCCAGGCACAGCAGCACCAGCGCGGCGAGGCTCAGATAGCTGAGCAGCAGTCGGCGCCTCATGCGGTGTCGAAGGCGGGGGCGGCGAACCACGAGTCGGCGGCCGGTGCCGGTGCAGGTCGGGGCTCGGGGGTGCGTTCCGCGGTGCGTACGGCCAGCCGGAATCCCACCCCGCGCAGCGTCTGGATCCAGGCCGGGTCGCCCAGCTTGCGGCGCAGCGCCGCGATATGCACATCGAGCGTCTTGGTCGGGCCGTGGAAGTGCGGGTCCCACACCTGGTCGAGGATCTGCTGGCGGGAGTACACCGCCCCGGGGTCCTCGGTGAGCAGGGCGAGCAGTTCGAACTCCTTGGGGGTGAGGGAGATCAGTGCCTCCCCCACCCACACCTGCCGGGTGCGCCGGTCCACGACCAGGGGCGGGGTGGGCGGCGGCCCGTCCACGACGGGCTGGGGGGAGGCGGCGAAGGCCGCCGGCTCAGGGGCGGGGAAAGGGACAGGGGCGGGGAACGGGGCGGGGAAAGGGACGGCGGAGGGGGCGGGGCGGTCGGCCGGGGTCGGCTCCGCCCGCCCGGTGCGGCGGGTGACCGCGCGGATCCGGGCGATGAGCTCCCGGATGGAGAACGGCTTCGCCAGATAGTCGTCCGCGCCGAGCTCCAACCCCAGCACCCGGTCGGCCTCCTCGCCGCGCGCGGTGAGCATGATGATCGGTACGTCGGAGATCTGCCGGATACCGCGGCAGACGTCGATGCCGTCCATGTCCGGCAGCCCCAGGTCGAGCAGGACGATATCGTCGTAAGGCCCCGCCAGCCCGGCCGCGCCGGTGGTCACATGATGGATCGTCAGTCCATAGCGCGCCAACCCCTCGGCAAGTGGTTCGGCGATCGTCTCGTCGTCCTCGATGAGCAGCGCTCGTACGGTCATGGGTCCTGTCTCTTCCGTGAATACGGACAACATGAATCCCCCGGTCGGAGCCGACACGCTACAAGAGGGTCATTGGCCGGTCCCGAGTTTTGTGATGTTGCGAGCAAAAACCGGACTTGGACGAGTTCTGGTCGGGCGCTGGCCTTCGCTTAACCTTCCGCTGGCCCAGACCTGCTTACGGTGCATGACACCTGGTCCAGCCAGCTGTCAGGAGGCACGATGAAATCCTTGGTCGAGCACGCCCGCGCTTTTCGGTACCGAGCCGATTTCGCGAGCGACGAGTACCGGAAACTGGCCGAAGGACAATTCCCCGAAGCGCTGTTCATTACCTGTTCGGACTCCCGGGTCATACCGGCTCTCATCACCGGTGCCCGGCCCGGGGAGATTTTCGAGCTGCGCAACGCGGGCAACATAGTTCCACCGCACGGAATCCATCTGGTCTCCGGTGAGGCCGCCACCGTCGAATACGCCTTGGAAGTGCTCGGGGTGCGGGACGTCGTCGTCTGCGGCCATTCCCACTGCGGCGCCATGGGCGCGCTGGAGTCCGGCGCGGACCTGTCGACACTGCCCGGGGTGAGCGCCTGGCTGGAGCTCGCCCGGCCCGGGCTGGCCCCGGAGATCACCGGTGGCTGCGAGGACCCGTCGCTGAGGGGGCTGGCGCAGCTCAATGTGCGCAACCAGCTCTCGGCGCTGAGGGATTATCCAGCGGCCCGCCGGCGGCTGGACGAGGGCCGGCTGCGGCTGCACGGCTGGTACTACCAGGTCGACACCGGCGAGTTGTGGGAGCTCGATCAGGACGGCCGCTTCCGGGAGCATCCGTGCTGACCGGGCAGGGCTCGCCCCGGCGCGCCCGGGGCCGCCATGCGGCGGGGCCGCCGGTCACGTACGGGAGCGCCCCGTCGTACGGGGGCGCTGACGCGCCATATGAGCCCGCCGCCCCGCCATACGGGGCCGCCGACGCGCCGTACGAGCCCGCCGCCCCGGCATACGGGCCGGCCGACGCGGCATACGGAGCCGCGCCACCCCCGCCGCCCACGCCGCCCGCCGCTCCGCCCGGCCGCGGCCCCACGGGGCGCCGCGCCCGGGCGGCCCGCGGTGGCAAGCCCCGCGCGGGCGGTGCCGGCTCCGGTAGCGCCACCAGCGGTTTCGACCTGGGCACCGAGATCACCGCCTCGTTCGTCGTCTTCCTCGTCGCCCTGCCCCTGTGCATCGGCGTCGCCGTCGCCTCCGGCACACCGCCCGAGCTGGGCATCATCTCGGGCGTCGTCGGCGGTCTCGTGGTGGGCGTGGCCCGGGGCAGCTCCTTGCAGGTGAGCGGGCCCGCGGCGGGCCTGACCGCGCTGGTCCTGGAGACGGTGACGGAGCACGGCCTCGCCATGCTCGGGGTGATCGTGCTGGCCTCCGGGGTGCTCCAGATCGTGCTGGGGCTGATCCGCCTCGGCCGGCTGTTCCAGGCGATCTCGGTCGCCGTGGTCCAGGGCATGCTCGCGGGGATAGGCCTGCCGCTGATGTTCAGCCAGTCGTATCCGCTGGCCGACGCCCGGGCCCCGGGCTCGCCCCTGGAGAACATGGCGGGGTTCCCCGGGCTGGTCGCCGACACCCTGCGGGACCCGCAGACGATGATCGCGGCCGGGCTCGGCATCGCCACGGTCGCCCTCAGCTTCCTGTGGAAGAAGGTGCCGGGGCCGGTCGGCAAGGTCCCCGCGGCGCTGGTCGCGGTGGGGGTCGGCATCGCCGTCGCCGCGCTGCCCGGGGTCGAGGTGAAGACGCTGGAGGTGGGCGATCTGTTCGCCTCCGTGCAACTGCCGGGGGCGGCTGAGTTCGCGGGGCTGGCGGACGCCGCGATCCTGGGCGCCGTGCTCACCTTCACCATCATCGCGTCGGCGGAGAGCCTGTTCACCGCCGCCGCGGTCGACCGCATGCACGACGGCGCGCGCACCCGCTACAACTCCGAACTGGTCGCCCAGGGCGTCGGGAACACGGTGTGCGGGTTCCTCGGCGCGCTCCCGGTGACCGCGGTCGTGGCCCGCAGCTCGGCGAACGTCCAGGCGGGCGCCAGGACCCGGCTCTCCCGTACGCTGCACGGCCTGTGGCTGCTGGGCTTCGCGCTGCTGCTGCCGAACGTGCTCGCCCTCGTCCCGATCTCGGTCCTCGCGGGCGTCCTGGTCCACAGCGGCTGGAAGCTGCTCGCCCCGCAGGAGTTTCCGAAGATGTGGCGTCAGGACCGCGGCGAATTCGTCGTCATGGCCCTCACCACGGTCGCCATCGTCGCCACCGCGCTGCTCGAAGGCGTGCTGATCGGTCTCGCCGCCGGGGTGGTGCTGGCGGCGCTGCGCATGTCGCGCACCCACGTCAAGGAGCACACCGAGGGCGATACGGCCCATCTCACCATGGCCGGCAGCGCCACCTTCCTGCGCCTTCCCCAGGTGATCGAGGCACTGGAGGCCATCACCGCGTCCGGCAAGCCGCGGATCCGGCTGGACCTGACGGCAGTGACCCACCTGGACCACGCCTGCCGCAGCCAGATCGAGGAATTCGTCGCCCAGCAACGCGCGTCGGACGCCGTGGCGGTGGAGCTGCTGATGCCCGGGGACACGGCGCTCCGGGCCGCGGAACCCGCCCCGGACGCCGGGCCGGGTCCGGCTCCGTCCCCGGTTCCTGTCCCGGGTCCGACGGCGGAGTGGTTCTATCTGGACACCCGCCCGACGGAGGAGGCCCGGGCACCCGGCGCTGCATTTGCCCGGGGCATGCGGTATTGAGGGTAAATCGACCGCGCGATCTCACGCAGCGTGATCGCTCTCGGCTCCGGATATGGCCGACCACACAACTCGGTCACACGGTTTTCACACGGGGTGTGCGCCGGTGACCCGCGTCCGTCCTGCGCACACTCTCCCGCACCACCCTGCGACACGGTTGACTCAGACTGTCGAAAGTGCACGAAAGCACATTCCGGAAGGGGAACAGTCCGTGACCACCGAGCCCGAGCACGCCGCGTTAGCCGTGGAGCTCGCGGAAATCCGCCGCAGGGTCGATGTCAGTCTGGCCCGTGTCGACGGACAACTCGCCCTGCTCGACCACCGCGGGGAACAGTCCGAGGAGGATGTGGAACAACTGACGGTACGCGTACGCCATTTGGAGCACGGCCGCTGGCCGCTGCCGTCCATCGCCGCGCTCACGGGGGTATGCGCGCTGGTGCTGGCGCTGTGGCAGGCCGCCGTCCGCTGACGCCCGGCCGGGGGGGGACGCGGTCGGCAGGCCGCCGGCGGGGGCGACGCCGGCGGTCAGCCGAGGCGGATGTGGTGGAGCAGCAGCAGCGCGGCCGCCATGTTCGCGGCGGGCACCTCGCCGCGCGCCACCATGTCCGGGACGGACTTGAGCGGTACCCAGGCGCGCCGGTCGGATTCGAAGTCGTCCTCCGGCGGCCCGACGTACGCGGCTTCCTCCGCCCAGTAGATGTGGTGCCGGGCATCGGTGAGCCCGTTGGACGGCTCGACGGAGAGCAGATGGCGCAGCGGGCCGGGGCGCCACCCGGTCTCCTCCTCCATCTCGCGGGCCGCGGCGACCTCGATGTCCTCGCCGTCCTCGACGACGCCGGCCGCCAGCTCCCAGCCCCAGGCGTCGGTGATGAAGCGGTGCCGCCACAGCAGAAGTACCTCGTTGGCCGCGTTGACGACGGTGGCCACGGCCACGGGGCGCAGCCGGATCAGATAGTGGTCCAGGTGGCGGCCGTCGGGGAGTCTGACATCGGCGAGGTTCACCGAGAACCACCGGTTCTCGTACACGGTCCGCTCCCTGAGGTTCTTCCATCGCACTGTCAGCCACCTTCCGCCGCACAGTTGGCAAGGCTGTCGACGAGGGCGCGGACCGGACTCAGAGAGGCACGCGCAGCGCCCCGTCGATGAGTTCGGCGGCCTTGGCAGTCGCCACGCTCCCGCTCTCGGCGAGGTGCTCCCGCACGGCGCGGAGCCGGTCGCGTAACCGCCTGGACTCCATACCGCGGGCCCGCTCGGTCATTTCCACCGCCGTGGCCACCGCCCGGTCCGCGTCGCCCTGTCTCAGCGCGATATGGGTGAGCATGGCGAGCCGGTGCACCCGGCCGCGGTCGTGCGCGGGGGTGCCGACCGCGGCGGCGGCGTTCTCCAGAGCGCCGCCGAGGTCGCCCAGGCTCAGCAGCGCCTCCGCGACCTGGACGTTGACCAGGCCGGGCTGGACGTAGCCGGTCTCGTCGGGCTCCTGGCCGGGGCGGATCCGGTCGGCGGCGGTCTCGGCGCGCCGGATGCAGGCCAGCGCCCCGGCGCCGTCGCCCAGCCGCGCGTACGCCTTGGCCTGCATGGCGTACAGGTCGGAGGCGAGCGCGGGGGTGATATGCGAACCGGACGCGCGCAGCGCCGATTCGGCGAAGGCGACCGCCTGTCGGTACTCCTTCATGAACAGGGACTGGTTGACCAGCAGCGCGATGACATACGCGCCGAGTCCGCGGTCACCACTGGCCTTGGCCAGCCGCAGCGCCTGGTGGAAGTAGCGCTGGGCCAGGCCGTGGGCGTCCGAGTCGTAGGCGCAGATACCGGCGATGGCCACCAGGCCTCCGGTCGCCCGGTGCAGCTGGCGGCCGGTGGCGTCGGGGTAGCTGCCGCGCAGCAGCGGCGCGGCCTCGGCGTTGAGGAAGCCCACGACGCGGGCTCTGGTCGCCACGCCGCCGGCCTTGCGGTACATCTGCTCGTAGTGGGCGCGGGCGGCGCGCAGCATGTCGATGTCGGACATGCTGACGCGGGTGAGGCCGCGGCGGGAGACGTCCGAGTCCTCCGGTGGGTTCTCCCACTCCCACACCGGGATGACGGCGGGGGTGCCGGTGACCGCGGGAGCGGCCACGACATGGGGCCGCTGCTGCTCGTCGGAGCGCCACAGCGCGGTGGCGCGCTCGACGAAGCCGGACAGCGGGGTGGCGGGGGCGCGCGGGGAGCCGGGGGTGCCGAGGCCGATGTCGTCGAGGGTGAGCGCGCGGTGCAGCCGCTCGCCGAGCACTTCGCAGATGAGGTCGGGCACTTGGCCGCGGGGGCGCTGGCCCTTCAGCCAGCGGGCGACCGCGGTGTGTTCGTACCGCAGCTTCATGCCGCGGGCCCGGCCCGCCTCGTTGATGTGTGCGGCGAGCCCGGCATGGGAGATCCCGGCCTCGTCGAGTACGGAGTCGAGCAGTGTGTTGGGCTCCATGACCCCCTCCTGATACGCCCCAGCCACGTGCCCCGCATGGCCAGCGTAGTGGAGGTCGATTCGCACGGGGTGTGAACTGACCCGGGATGTGAACTGGCCCGGGGTCTGAGGTGACCGGGCTCAGCCGGTCTTCGTCTCGTTGCGCAGCGCCAGCAGGGCGACGTCGTCGGCGAGTCGGCCGCCGGTGTGCCGCAGCACCGCCGACCGCACCCTGTCGACGACCGCCGCGGGGACGATCGGGCCGGTGCCCGCGGCCTTGACCAGGGCGGGTCCGAGCTCGAAGAAGGTCCCGTGCGCGTCGCGGGCGTCCTCGGCCCCGTCGGTGTGCAGGACGAGCGTGGCGCCGGGCTGCAGCGGGGCGCCGCGGGCGGCGGAGAGGTGGTCGGGCAGCGCGAAGGGGCCGAGCGGGGGGAGCACTTCGCCCAGGTCCAGCCGGTGCGCCCGCGGCCCGCCGGTCGCCTCCTCGGACAGCAGATACGGCCAGGGGTGGCCGCAGTTGAGGGCGGCGAGCTCGCCGTCGGCGCCGACTTCGAGCAGGAGTACGGTGACGAACTCCTCCGCGACCGGGGTCCTCGGCTCCTCGCCGGCCGGGGGATCGCCCAGGGCGCGCTCGTGCAGATGGCGCTGCAGGGCGCGGTCCAGGCGGCGCATGACGTCGGTGAGTTCGGGCTCGTCGTGGGCGGCCTCGCGGAAGCTGCCGAGCACGGCGGCGACGGTGCCGATGGCGCCGAGGCCGTGGCCGCGGGCGTCTCCGATGATCACGCGGACGCCGTGCGCGGTGGCCAGCACCTCGTACAGATCGCCGCCGACCGCGGCGCCCCGGCTGGCCGACAGATAGCCGGCCGCCATCTCGATGCCGTCCAGGCGGGCCGGCAGCGGCCGCAGCACCGCGTCCTGAGCGGCGGCGGCCACCGCCCGCAGCTGCTCCAGTTCGCGGACCAGCCGCAATCTGCGGCCGTTGGTGAGATAGCTGGCGACGACCACGGCGAGGATGGCGCCGCAGCTGACCAGGCTCGCGTGTGGTTCCTCCACATCGCCGTCGGGCTCCAGGGTGCTCGGCGGGCCGAGGGCGAACAGCATGCTCGCGCCGCCGAGCAGCAGGATGCATCGGCGGCGGCCGCTGCTGGCGCAGGCGATGGCGGGCGCCGCGGCGAGGAGCGGGACCACTTCGGTGTCATGCGGGGTCAGCAGCTCCCAGCAGAGGGCGCCGAGCACCCAGAGGCAGGGGATGACCGTGGTGAAGGCCCGTCGGCCCCGTGCACCCGGTACGAACGCACCGCCGACTGCCCATGTCCCGATCATGTGTCGTCCCCCAACGCCGGCCAATGAGGCGGTTGGCCGGGCCCTGGTGGTCGGTGCTGCGCGGGCCGTGCGACCGGGACGATTCTTTCGACAGCTTCTGTCAAAATGAGTAGTCGGACTCCGATTCTCACCTGATCGGGTGAGATGTTCTTCGTCGTGTTGCCGAACGCCACGCCGAAGCAGCGACAAACGGCCCCCCAATGCGGTGGGGGCGCACCCCGCGTACGGGATGCGCCCCCACCAGCACTCAGGCGAAGAACACTCAGGCGAAGCCCTCAGGCGCCGCGCAGCACCGCCCCGGTGCGCTCGACCGCCGCCGCGATCGCCGCGTCACGGGCCGCCGAGGCATCCTCGGCCGTCAGCGTGCGGTCGGGGGCGCGGAAGCGGAGGGCGTAGGCCAGGGACTTCTTGCCCTCGCCCAGCTGCTCGCCGGTGAAGACGTCGAACAGCCGCAGCGATTCGAGGAGTTCACCCGCGCCGGCCCGCAGCGCCGCCTCGACATCGGCCGCGGCGACCGACGCGTCGACGACGAGCGCGACGTCCTGGGTGGCCACCGGGAAGGTGGACACATGCGGGGCCTGGACCGGGCCCGGAGCCGCCCGCTCCAGGCGGTCGAGCTCGATCTCCATGGCGCAGGTGCGCTCGGGCAGGCCGAGGGCCTTGGTGACCCGGGGGTGCAGCTCACCGGCGTTGCCCACAAGGATCTCCTGGCCGTCGACGACGGCCAGCAGCGCGGCACACCGGCCGGGGTGCCAGGGGTCCTGCTGGTCCTGGCGGACGATCAGCTCAACCCCCGCCGCACGGGCCACGATCCGCCCCGCCTCGACCGCGTCGGCCCAGCTCACCGGGGTGTCCTTGCCCCACCAGCCGGACTGCTCACGGGCGCCCGCCAGGACGACGGCGGCGCGCCGCGGCTGGCTGGGCAGCGCCGCGTTCAGCTCGGCGATCTCCTCGTCCGACGGACGGTGGTCGACGGGCAGGCTGATCGCCGGGGGCTCGTCGCCGGTGGCGCGGAAGACCAGACCCGTCTCGAACAGCGCGAGGTCACGCGTCCCGCGGCCGTCGTTGCGCCGCAGCGCGGCGAGCAGCCCCGGCAGCATGGTGGTGCGCAGCGCCGGCTCGGCATCGGAGAGCGGGTTGACCAGGCGGACCATGTCGCGCCGCGGGTCGTCCGCGGCCAGGCCCAGCTGGTCGAGCACTTCCTCGCCGATGAACGGGTAGTTCAGGGCCTCCACATAGCCGGCGCCGGCCAGCGCCCGGCCGACCCGGCGGTGCAGCCGCTGGCGCTCGGTCAGCCCGCGGCCGGCCGGCGGCCGGGGCAGGGTCGAGGGCAGGTTCTCATAGCCCTCCAGCCGGATGACCTCCTCGGCGAGGTCGTTGGGGTCCCGCAGATCGGGCCGCCAGCTGGGGACGGTCACGGTGAGGGTGTCGGCGCCGTAGACGTCGCAGCCGACCTGCTGGAGCCGGCGCACCACGGTCTCCCGGCCGTAGGCGAGGCCCGCGACCTTGTCCGGGTGGTCGGCGGCCACCGTGATCGTATGGGGCGCGCTGGGCGCGACGATCTCGGTGACGCCCGCCTCGGCGGTGCCGCCCGCCAGCAGCACCAGCAGGTCCACGGTGCGCTGGGCGGCGGCCGAGGCGGCCTCGGGGTCGACCCCGCGCTCGAAGCGCCGGGACGCCTCGGAGGACAGCTTGTGGCGGCGCGCCGTGCGGGCGATGGAGACCGCGTCGAAGTGCGCGGCCTCGACGACCACCTCCGTGGTGCCCTGGACGGCGCCGGTCTCGGGGTCGGCCTGGGCGTCGGCGATCTCGGTGTTGGCCCCGCCCATGACGCCGGCGAGCCCGATCGGGCCGTTGTCGTCGGTGATCACCAGGTCCTCGGCGTCCAGGACGCGCTTGGTGCCGTCGAGGGTGGTGAACTTCTCGCCCGGCTCGGCGCGGCGCACACCGATCGTGCCGCTGACCCGCGACCGGTCGTAGGCGTGCAGCGGCTGCCCGAGCTCGAGCATCACGTAGTTGGTGATGTCGACGGCGAGCGAGACCGGCCGCATCCCTGCCTTCTGCAGCCGGCGCTGCAGCCAGATCGGGGAGTGCGCCTCGGGGTCGAGCCCGGTGACCGTACGCGCGGTGAAGCGGTCGCAGCCGATCCGGTCGGCGACCTGGACCGGGTAGCCGTGCGCGTTGGGCGCGGGCACGTCCAGCAGGGCCGGGTCGCGCAGCGGCAGCCCGTACGCGGTGGCGACCTCGCGGGCGATACCGCGCAGCGACAGGCAGTAGCCGCGGTCCGGGGTGACGGCGATGTCCAGGACCTCGTCGACGAGCTCGAGCGGCTCGATCGCGTCGGTGCCCACCTCGTACTCCGGGGGCAGCACGATGATGCCCTCGTGGTCGTCGGACATGCCGAGCTCGGCGGCCGAGCAGATCATGCCCTCGGAGACCTTGCCGTACGTCTTGCGCGCCGAGATCGCGAAGCCGCCGGGCAGCACCGCGCCTGGCAGGGAGACGACGACCTTGTCGCCGACCGCGAAGTTGATCGCGCCACAGATGATGTTCTGCGGCTCGCCGGTGCCGTTCGCCTGTCCGACGTCGACCTGGCAGTAGCGGATGGGCTTCTTGAAGCCCTCCAGCGTCTCGATCGCCAGCACCCGGCCGACCACCAGGGGGCCCTTGAGCCCGGCGCCGAGCTGCTCGACGGTCTCGACCTCGAGCCCGGCCGAGACGAGTTTGGCCTGCACGTCGCGGCCGGTCTCACCGGCCGGCAGGTCGACGTACTCCCGCAGCCAAGAAAGCGGGACCCGCATCAGATCTCCATCCCGAAGGGCCGGGTGAAGCGCACATCACCCTCGACCATGTCTCGCATGTCTTCCACGTTGTGCCGGAACATCAGCATCCGCTCGATGCCGAACCCGAAGGCGAACCCGCTGTACTGCTCCGGGTCGATGCCGCAGGCGATCAGCACCCGCGGGTTGACCATGCCGCAGCCGCCGAGTTCGATCCAGCCCTCGCTGGAGCAGGTGCGGCAGGGCCGGTCGGGGTTGCCGACCGAGGCGCCGCGGCACACATAGCACTGCATGTCCATCTCGGCGGACGGCTCGGTGAACGGGAAGAAGTTCGGCCGCAGCCGGGTGGACATGCCCTCCCCGAACAGCGCCCTGACCATGTGGTCCAGGGTGCCCTTGAGGTCGGCCATGGTCAGGCCCTCGTCGACGGCCAGCAGCTCGACCTGGTGGAAGACCGGGGTGTGCGTGGCGTCCAACTCGTCGGTACGGAACGTCCGGCCGGGGCAGATCACATAGATGGGCGGCTTCCGGTCGAGCATCGACCGGATCTGCACGGGCGAGGTGTGGGTGCGCAGCACCACCCCGGACTCGCCGCCCTCCTGCCCCTTCGCACCCTTCGCGCCCTGTACGAAGAAGGTGTCCTGCATCTCGCGGGCCGGGTGGTCCGGCGGGAAGTTGAGCGCGTCGAAGTTGAACCACTCCGCCTCGACCTCGGGCCCCTCGGCGACCTCGTAGCCCATGGCCACGAAGACGTCCTCGATGCGCTCCGAGAGCGTGGTGATGGGGTGGCGGGCGCCGGCCGGGATCCGGTCGTACGGCAGCGTGACGTCCACCGCCTCCTCGACCAGCACCCGGGCGTCCCGCTCCGCTTCCAGCTCCGTCTGCCGGGCCGCCAGCGCCTTGTTCACCGCCCCGCGCGCCTGGCCGACGCGCTTGCCCGCGTCCGCCTTCGCATGCGGCGGCAGCGCGCCGATCTCGCGGTTGGCCAGCGCCAGCGGCGAGCGGTCGCCGCTGTGCGCGACCTTCACCTCGCGCAGCGCCTCGAGATCACCGGCCGCGGCGACGGCGGCCAGCGCCTCGTCCCGCATCCGGGCGACCTCTTCTGGTTTCAATGCCTCGACCTCGACAGGGTCGTACGACTTATTCGGTGCCGACATCTCTTCCCGTGCTTCCGATTGGCTGGGCGCGGCCCGCCTCGACCACTGGTGCGCCAAAGGTGCCAAAAGCCGAGTCTAAAGGGCGCTGGACCGCGCTGTTCCGGGGGACGCCCCGGGCCCCGGTCGAGTGTGGGCCCGTGGGCTCCTCAGGCCAGGTAGGCCGGGGTACCCACGGGCAGGGTAAATCGGAACTCCGCGCCGCCGCCGGGGGCCCGGCCGACGGTGATCGTCCCGCCGTGTGCCTCGACGATGCCCTTGACGATGTACAGGCCCAGGCCGGTGCCGCCGCGCTTGCTGCCCCGCCAGAAGCGGGTGAAGACGCGGCTCATCGACTCCTCGGGGATCCCGGGGCCCTCATCGCTCACGGTGACGGCGGTCCTTTCGACAGTGGGGCCTTCCGCGGCCGGCTTGACCAGCTCGGGGGCCACCTCAATGGTGACGGCTCCCTCGCCGTGGCGCACCGCGTTTTCCAGGAGGTTGCCCAGCACCTGGTCGACCTTGTCCGGATCGGCCCACAGGCCCGGCAGCGGCTCCCTGACCTTGATGAGAAAGCGCTCGGAGGAGTGACCCGAGGCGGTCAGCGCCTGGACGTGGCGCCGGACCGCGGCCGCGATGTCGACCGGCTGGCGGCGCACCTCAAGACGGCCGGAGTCGATCCGCGATATGTCGAGCAGCTCGGCGATCAGGCGGGTGACGCGGTTGGCGTCGGCGTCGACGGTCTCCAGCATCAGCCGCTTCTGGTCGTCGGTGAAGCGCTCCCATTTCGCCAGCAGCGTCGCCGTGAACCCCTTCACCGAGGTCAGCGGGGAGCGCAGCTCATGGGCGACGGTGGCGATCAGCTCGGCGTGGCTGCGCTCGGTGCGGCGGCGCGCCTCGGTGCCGCGCAGCGAGACCACGACCCGGCGCACCGGCCCCATCGGCCGCTCGCGCACATACCGGGCGGAGACCAGCACCTCACGGCCGCCGGGCAGCAGGAGGTTGCGCTCGGGCTGGCCGACGCGGGTGGCCAGGCCCCCGTACGGATCGGTCAGCGCCCACCAGCGGCGCCCCTCCAGGTCCTCTAACGGGAGCGCGCGCTCCAGCTTCCGTCCCAGGGCGTCGGCCTGGCGGGTCGCGGTGATCCGGGCCGCCGCGGCGTTGAAGCAGGTGACGCGGCCGGTCTCATCGGCGATGACCAGGCCGTCGGGCAGGTCGTCCGGGTGCACGCCGAGGCCCGCCGCCGCCTCGTCCGGCTCCCACCGCGCGTACTCGGCGGGCAGGCGCGCTCCGGGCGCACAGGCATCACTCGACCTGGCGCCGGAGGTCCTGACGTCCATCCCCGCACCCCCTCCGCTCGCGGCCGGACGCCCCCTTTGACGACAGACCCTGGGCCCCCAGAGGGGGCAACCCTACTAGGTCGATGTGACGGAGCGGCACCCTCCGGGAGCGCGCTGCGCACGAGCGGAGGCGTAGAGGCACACAGCGGCGGCCGTGGCGAGGTTGAGGCTCTCGGCCCTGCCGTGGATCGGAACGCGCACCACGTCGTCCGCGAGTGCGCGGGTCGCCTCCGGCAGTCCCCACGCCTCGTTGCCGAAGATCCAGGCGGTGGGCGCGCCGAGGACCCCCTCGTCGAGCTCGGTGTCCAGGTCCCGCTCCCCCGCCCCGTCGGCGGCCACCACCCGCGCCCCGGCCTCCCGCAGCCCGCTCACGGCGCGCTCCACGGGCACCCCGACGGCGACGGGCAGATGGAAGAGGGAGCCCACGGAGGCCCGTACGGACTTGGGGTTGTACAGGTCGACGGAGGCGTCGGTGAGCACCACGGCGTCCGCCCCGGCGGCGTCCGCGCAGCGCAGCACGGTGCCGGCGTTACCGGGGTCGCGGACATGCGCCAGCACCGCGACCAGCCGGGGGCGGGCGCGCAGTATCTCCTCGAACGGCGTGTCCAGGAAGCGGCACAGCCCGACGATGCCCTGCGGGGTGACGGTGTCCGACATCTCGGCGACGACCTCGTCGGTCGCGGTGAGCACGGGGGCGCCCGCGGCGCGGGCTGCGGCGACGATGTCCGCGTGGCGCGCGGCGGCCTCCGGGGTCACGTACACCTCCACGAGGTGCGCCATCGCCTCCCGGACGGCCTGCGGCCCCTCGACGAGGAACCTGCGCTCCTTACCGCGGAAGCTGCGCTTGGCGAGCCGTCTCGCCGCGGTGACGCGCGGCGATCTAAGGGAGGTCAGCTCGGGGGTCGCCATGGGGGTGCTCTCAGTTCTGTTGTCCGGTGCCTACCGACACGCACGGACCCGCAGGTGACGGGTCACCTGCGGGTCCGTAGCCGTACAGCTCAGCGCAGCGCTTACGCGGCCTTCGGCGCGTTCACGTCGCTCGGCAGCGCCTTCTGCGCGGCCTCGACCAGCGCGGCGAAGGCGTTCGCGTCGTTGACCGCCAGGTCGGCCAGGATCTTGCGGTCCACCTCGATGTTGGCGGCCTTCAGACCCTGGATGAAGCGGTTGTACGTGATGCCGTTGGCGCGGGCAGCGGCGTTGATGCGCTGGATCCACAGCTGACGGAAGTCGCCCTTGCGCTTCTTGCGGTCGTTGTAGTTGTAGACCAGGGAGTGGGTGACCTGCTCCTTGGCCTTGCGGTACAGGCGGGAGCGCTGGCCCCGGTAACCGCTGGCCTGCTCGAGGATCGCCCGGCGCTTCTTGTGGGCGTTGACTGCCCGCTTGACGCGTGCCACTTGTTTAACTCCTTGTACGGGGCCGCGGCTGACTCACGCGGCCCGGAAACGAATAGGTCCCGGTCGGCTCGGTGCGCGCCCCGCCGTAGCGGGGCGGGGCGTCACTTGCCGAGAAGCTTCTTGATCTTCTTGGCGTCGGCCGGGGCCATCTCGGTCGTGCCGGCCAGGCGGCGCGTCAACGTGGACGGCTTGTGCTCGAGGTAGTGGCGGCGACCGGCGCGCTGACGCACCACCTTGCCGGAGCCGGTGAGCTTGAAGCGCTTGCTGGCACCACTGTGCGTCTTGTTCTTCGGCATGTCGCCGTTCTCTCCTCGTCGGGACGCCGTCCGGCCGCTGTGTGCACGGTGAAGCGTCGGGATGTTTCGGGTTGTGTCCGGGGCGCGCGGCCCCGGGGTGAGGCTCGCGCCTCGAATCACGCCTCGGCGGGCTCCTCGGCGGGCTCCTCCGCGGGGCTGTGGCCCTGCTGGCGCTCCGCCTTGCGGGCGGCCTGCGCCTCGCGGGCCTCGGCCATCGCCTCGGTCTTCTTCTTGTGCGGACCGAGAACCATGATCATGTTTCGGCCGTCCTGCTTCGGGTTGGACTCCACGAAGCCCAGCTCCTGGACGTCCTCGGCCAACCGCTGCAGCAGCCGGTAGCCGAGTTCCGGCCGGGACTGCTCACGGCCACGGAACATGATCGTGATCTTGACCTTGTCGCCCTGCTTGAGGAACCGGACGACGTGACCCTTCTTGGTGTCATAGTCGTGCGGGTCGATCTTCGGCCGGAGCTTCATCTCCTTGATGACCGTGTGCGCCTGGTTCTTGCGCGCCTCACGGGCCTTCATGGCCGACTCGTACTTGAACTTTCCGTAGTCCATGAGCTTGCAGACCGGCGGGCGAGCGTTCGCCGCCACCTCGACGAGGTCGAGGTCGTACTCCTGCGCAAGCTCCAGGGCCTTGGCAAGCGGCACGATGCCGACCTGCTCGCCACTGGGACCGACGAGTCGCACCTCGGGGACGCGAATCCGGTCGTTGATGCGGGGCTCGGCGCTGATGGGGCCTCCTCGGTTGCACCACGCGACCGTCTGGCGGACTGCCGCGTAACGTCTGTTCTTGTCGGACCACCGCGCCGTGACGTGAAAAACGCCCCGGACGGTACGCAGGCGGGGCTCCTCATAGACCGGGAGCACCGCCGCGATATCACCGCGGGGCGCAGCCTGACCGATGACCTGCCGACCGGGGGTCGGTTCAGGTGGGAGTTCGGAGCCTCCACTTGCGGGCCGGGCACACCAGTGACCGGCCGGTCGTTTCCCTACGATACCAGGACTGGCCGAGAATGCTCACCACGGAGGATGCCCACCGCCCGCCCGGCCGCCCGCCCCCGCGCCCCGCCCGGCGGAACGGGCCCGCGGCGCGCCGCCTAGGCTGGGTCGCACCATCCACCAGGAAGTGAGCCTCGAGCACCATGAGCGACGCCAACGCCGGTCAGCCCGCACCCGCGCCCGACTTCGATCAGATGACCCGCGACATCGCGGACGTACCCGCGGTCGAGGTGATCACGACGGTCGCGGTGCACCTGATGAGCGCGGCGGCGGTCAATCTGGGGCTGGCCGAGGAGGGCCCGCAGCACAAGGACCTGGACGAGGCGCGGAAGCTGATCAACGCGCTGGCCGGGCTGGTCACGGCCGGCGCCACGGAGATCAGCTCCTTCCACGCCGCGCCGCTGCGCGATGGTCTGAAGTCGCTGCAGCTGGCCTTCCGCGAGGCGTCGGTGGTGCCGGACGAGCCGGGGCAGGGGCCGGGCGAGAAGTTCACCGGGCCGGTCTTCGGAAGCTGAGCGGGGCCGAGCGACAGCGGGCCGCACGCCTTCCCGTCCTGCGGGCGAGGCGGCGGGCGGCTTACGCGGCTTCCGGCCCCTTGGCCTCCGGTTCGCCCGTCGCGGGGCCCCTGCCGCCGAGCCGTCTGCCCCAGAGCGTATGCGGCCGGGGGCCGGTCACCTGCTCCTCCTCGACGACCGGCTGCCCGGGGTGGGTGAGCATGTGCAGACCCGCCGCGAGCACTCCGCCGATCATCGGCGCGATCAGGAACAGCCACAGCTGCGAGAGCGCCCCGCCGCCCGCGAACAGCGCCGGGCCCAGGCTGCGCGCCGGGTTCACGGAGGTCCACGTCAGCGGGATGCCGACCAGGTTGACCGCCGTGAGGGCCAGACCCACCGGCAACGGCTCCGTGCCGACCAAAGCGACCTTGCTGGTCACCGTGAGGAAGATGAAGACCAGCAGGAACGTCAGCAGCACCTCGGCGAGGAAGGCCCCGCCGCCGCCGATGCCCACCGGCGACCGGCCCCCGTAGCCATTGCTGCCGAACGCGTCGCTGGTCACCAGCCTCGGCACCTGCTTGGCCAGCAGGAAGAGCACCGCCGCGCCCACGATCCCGCCGACCAGCTGCGCCACCCAGTACTCGACGGCCGTACGGATGTCGATGCGCTTGGCCAGCAGCACGCCCAGGGTGATCGCCGGGTTGACATGGCAGCCGGAGATACGGCCGAAGGCGTAAGCGATCGCGATCAAGGTGAAGCCGAAGGCGAACGAGATGCCGACGGCGTTGATGTAGTCGCCCGCGAGGACCAGGGAACCGACACCGAAGAAGACCAGCAGCGCGGTTCCGACGAATTCGGCCACGACCGTTCTCGTGTCTGTCGTTCGCGTCTCCGCTGTATCCGCCGTACTCGTAACCATTGGCGCGCTCCTCATCGGATCGCCAGTTGTCGTCCTTGCATTGTGGGACGAAAGAGGAGATTTCGCCTGTCGGAGATCGCGAAGCCGCAGGGCCTCGCAGAGCGGCGGGGCTCAGCGGCTGAACATCGGCTCCCCCGGCACCGGCGTCCCCGGCGGCAGCAGCGCCAGGTCGAGACCGCGCACCAGCCGGGCCCGCAGCGTCTCGTCCGCGGCCAGGGCCTCCGCGACCCGCCGCACCGCCTCCGGCGCGGGAGCGCCCGGGTCCAGGGTGAGCGCGAGGATGCCGTCCGAGTCCGCGGCGGGCGTCAGATGGGCGCGGAGCACACCGGGCTCGGCGGCCAGCACCGTACGCAGCGCCTCCGCGACCGCCGGGTCGGCGAGCGGATCGGCGCTGGTCCGGCCCTCGGCGAGGGCGAGCAGGGCGGGCCCGGTCAGCTGGTACGGCACCGGCCCGGCCAGATCGAGCACCACGGTGTCCGCCTTCTCGTGCGCGGCGGCCTCCAGCGCCTGGCGCAGCGGTACGGCCACCGGCCGGGCGTCGGCGCGCCAGCGGGCCAGCGTCTCCAGGGAGGTGAAGGCGGGCAGGGCGCGCCGGCCGTCGGGCGCCTGAAGCGTGGGCACGGCCATATCGCTGGTCTTCTCCCGGCGCAACCCGTCGGGGCCTTCCTCGACCTCGCCGAGGAGCGCGACCACCGGCACCAGCAGCCGCGCCCCGGTGAGCGCGCCGAGCACTTCGGGCTCGGCGGAGGGGTCGTCGGCCCAGGCGGCGAGCGCCGCGGTCAGGCGAGGGTCGGCGGAGCCGTCGTCGCCGGAGAAGCCGGGGTCGGGGATGTTCTTGAGCGCCACCCGATGAGAGTATCGGGGGCCGCCGAAATGATTTCTCACGGGCTCTTAACCTGCCTCTTAACTGAGAACCAGAACCTCCGCTTAGCGTCGCCCGTCATGGAATCCGGGACTCCAGGGGAAAGAGACAGCGGCGGCGCACACCGTTCCACCACGCGCCGCCCCGCTCTGTACGCGGCCGTCACGGCGGTGGCACTGTTGATCGGTGCGGTCGCCGTCGGGACGCATGTACGGCCTCAGGACCAGCCGCGGAATGCCGCCCCCCGCGCCACGACCACCCCGGCCGCCGCCTCGCCGCCGGCCACGTCGAGCGGCGGCGGGACCAGGGGAGGAAGCGGCATGGAGCGAGTGGGCAGGCAGAAGACGCAGGCACCGGCATCGTCGTCACCGCCGCCGTCGGGCGCCGCGCTGACCGCGGCCCTGACCGACGCGCTGGACGCCGTGGCGGATGGCACCGACGGACAGTTCTCGGCCGCGGTCCTGGACACCGGCTCGGCGGCGGGCGCGGTGTACGGCGACGGGGCGTACGACACCGCGAGCATCGTGAAGGTGGACATCCTCGCCGCGCTGCTGCTCCAGGCCCAGGACGCGGGGCGGCAGCTCACGGCCCAGGAGCGCTCGTACGCCACCGTGATGATCCAGAAGAGCGACAACGACGCGGCGACCGCGCTGTGGCAGGAGATCGGCGGCGCGGCGGGCCTCGACGCCGCCAACAAGCGGCTCGGCCTGACCGAGACACACGGCGGCCAGTCGGGCCGGTGGGGGCTCACCCAGACCACCGCCGCCGATCAGCTCACGCTGCTGCGGGCGGTCTTCGCGACCGGCGCGGAGGGCGACAAGGCGGTGCTCAGCGAGCCGTCCCGGGCGTACGTCCAACGGCTCATGGGGCAGATAGCCGAGGACCAGGCCTGGGGTGTCTCGGCCGCCGCCGACGACGCGGCCGGCACCCGGCTCAAGAACGGCTGGCTGCCGCGCAGCGCCACCGGCCTGTGGGTCGTCAACAGCATCGGCCGGGTCACGGCGCAGGGGCATACGTACCTTGTGGCCGTGCTCTCCAACGGGCACAAGGACATGGACACCGGTGTCGCCCTGGTGGAGTCCGCGGCCCGCGCGGCCGTGGGCGTTTTTTAGAACTTTGTAAGGCTCGGAGCCTCAGCCGCCGGGCCGCCGGCCCACGCTCCGCCGCCACCGTGCGAACCCCGCCCCCGGGCCGCGCAGCGGCCCCGACCCGCGCCACAGCGCCACCGCGGCGGCCAGCAGGCCCGCCCCGGCCACTCCGGCGGTGAGCGCGAGGCGGTTCGGGCCGCCCTCGTCGCTCTCCGTACGGGCGTGGTCCGGGCCCGAGCCGAAGTAGCGCTGGGGAGAGGCCCCCACGACCGGCCGCTGCGCCTGGGGCTTGAGCTTCGCCCCCGCCTTGATCGCCGCCGCCGGGTCCACCAGGCCCGCGCCGAGCTCGTCGTTGCGGCCGCCCTTGGGGCGGTCCTGGGCGGTGTCGATGAGCAGCTGTCTGATCTGCCGGGGGCTCAGCTCGGGGTGGGCGGCGCGGACGAGGGCGGCCGAGCCGGAGACGAACGCGGCGGCGGCGCTGGTCCCCCAGCCCTCGTAGTAGCGCCGGTCGGGGTCGGCGATGACCACGTCGTCGCCGGGCGCGCAGACCGCGGCGTACCAGCGGCGGGTGGAGAAGACGGCGCGCAAGCCGTAACGGTCCACGGCGGTCACCGCGATCACCCCGGGGTACGCGGCCGGATAGGAGGCCCGGTCGCCGTCCTCGCCGCCGTTGCCCGCCGAGGCCACCACGACCACGCCCTTGCGCAGCGCGTACTGTACGGCGGCGTCCTCGGCGGGCTCGGGGTGCGCGGACTTGCTGTCGTCGCCCAGCGACAGGTTGATCACATCGGCTCCGTGGTCGACCGCCCAGCGGATCCCGTTCGCCAGCGCGCCGCCGCGCTGCGTACGGGCCTTCTTGCGGGCCGGGTCGGCCTCCTCCAGGATCACGCGCACCGGCAGGATCTTGGCCTCGGGGGCCACGCCCTTCACGCCGTCGCTGCCGGAAGCGCCGTGACCGTGCCCCGCGATGATCCCGGCCATGGCGGTCCCGTGCCGCGCCCAGGCGCGGTCGCCGCGCCCGGCTCCGAAGCCGACCATGTCCTTGCCCGTGAGGACCTGGCCCGCGAGGTCCGGGTGCTGGTCGTCCACACCGGTGTCGAGCACCGCGACCGTCACGCCCGCGCCCTTGGTCGTCTGCCAGGCGGTCGGCACGTGAATGGCGTCCAGTGCCCACTCCCGCGCCTGTATCGCGTCCGCCCGGGCGGGCACGGCGGGCAGCAGCAGCGCCAGCCCGGCCGAGGCCAGCCCCGCGCCCACGGCCCGACCCAGCCGCCGCCAGCGGGTCATCGCGGGACCTCCGTCATCGCGGGTCCTCCGTCTTGGACAGGGCGCGGCGGAAGGCGCGCTCGATCTCGTCGGCGATGCCGCGCGCATCGTGGCCGAGGCCCGACTGGGCCGGGGCCGTCGTCGCGCCGCCGCGGGTGGCCTCGCCGGCCGGCTGCGGGTCGGTGACCTTACGGCCGTCGGCGAAGCCGGACACGGTGTACACGACGGCCGGGGCGTCCGGCAGGATCCGGATCCGCCAGCTGGCGCGCTGGGCGTCGCCGAAGCCGGCGGCGGCGGTGCCCTTCGCCGCGTACGGGCGGGGCATGAGGTCGGCACGCTCGCCCAGCCCCTCGGCCTGGAACCGCTCGCTGAGTTTGCGCATGGCCCCCGACTCGGCCTTCGTCACCAGCAGGCCGACGGTGGTCACACCGGTGCTGGTGGCGTCCGTGTAGGTGGCGCGCAGCAGCCGCTTGCAGCCGACCGGGGCCAGGGCCTTCTCGAGCAGCGGGTCGAAGGCGCCGCCGCAACTGCTGTCCGGGGCGACCGCGATCCGCGTCCAGTCGCGGTCGGCGCCGCCGGGACCGGCCCCGCGCAGGGTGCGGGGGAAGAGCTCGTCGACGGGGACGCTGTGCCAGGCGCTGCGGGCCCGTGCGTAGCTGTCGCCGTCGGCCGACCGGGACCCGGAGTCGCCGGTCAGCCAGGATCCGGCCGCCGCGCCGCCGAACAGCCCGAGGCCGAGGACGAGACTGGCGGCGGCGGCCGCGACCCTGCCGCGGGTGCGGCGGCCGGCCGGCCGGTCCGGGGCGGCGCCGCCGTACGGGGAGTCGAGCGTGGACCGGTCGGGGCGGCGCCATGGGGCGAAGGCGGCTGGCCGGGGAGCGAAGGGGGGCGCGGCGGGCGGGGGCGCGGAGGTGGGGCGTGGAGGGAGGCCGGTGGGGCGTGGAGGGAGGCCGGTGGGGCGCGGCGGGCTGTCGGCCGACCGCGCCCGCGGTATGCCCGTGCCGCTGCCCGCGGCTGTGCTCCCCGCTGTGTTCCCGCCCGTACTCGCGCCCGCGTTTCCGCCCCGGTTCGGGCGCGGGGTGCGCAGCGGCACGCCCAGGATCGGGGTGTCCGGGTCGCCCACCGGCCCGGCTCCCGGGGTGGCGCCCGGCGGGGGCGCGGTGTGCGGAGGGTGGGCGGGGCGGGGTGGTGGGATGCGGTGTGGGCTGCGTGCCTGTTCCGCTTCGGTGCTCACCTGCACCCCTCTCGCACCCTCGAAAGACTTCGAAAGACGTGTTGTGTGCGCGACACTCTACGGTGCGCCGGGCGCCATTCGCACCGGTCGCCCTCTACCCGGTGGTAACGACCGTCTGGCAAGCTTCGGCCATGTCCGCGCTCCCCGCTGATCTCTCCGCTGATCTTCCTGCCCAGCGTGCCCGTTACGACCGGGCCACCGCTCATCTCGAGGCACCGCTGGCGATCGTCGATCTGCGGGCCTTCGACGACAACGCCCGGGATCTGGTGCGGCGGGCGCACGGCAAGCCGGTCCGGGTGGCGAGCAAGTCGGTGCGGTGCCGCGCGCTGCTCGACCGGGCGCTGGCCAAGGACGGCTTCGCGGGCATCATGAGCTTCACGCTCGCGGAGTCGCTGTGGCTGGCGCGCGAGGGGTACGAGGACGTCCTGCTCGCCTATCCGTCGACCGACCGGGACGGGTTCGCCGCGCTGACCGGCGATCCCAAGCTCGCCGCCGCCGTGACGGTGATGGTGGACGATATGAGCCACCTCGACCTGATCGAGAGTGTGCGCTCCGGGACCGAAGAGGTCCGGGTCTGCCTGGAGTTGGACACCTCGCTGCGGCTGCTGGGCGGCCGGGTACGGATCGGCGCGCTGCGCTCGCCACTGCGCGACCCGGCCCGGCTGGCCGAGCTGGCGGAGGCGATCCAGCGCCGCCCGGGGTTCCGCGTCGTCGGGCTGATGGGGTACGAGGGGCATGTGGCGGGCGTGGGCGACGCGCTGGCCGGACGCCCGCTGCGGTCCCGTGCCATCCGGCTGATGCAGTCCGCCGCGCGCCGTGAGCTGGCCGAGCGGCGCGGGGCCGTGGTGCGCGCCGTTCGGGCGGTGGCGGATCTGGAGTTCGTGAACGGGGGCGGCACGGGCAGCGTGCAGCACACCGCCGCGGAGGGCGCGGTGACGGAGATCGCCGCCGGATCCGGGCTCTACCAGCCTCGGCTGTTCGACAACTACACCTCCTTCCGCGGCCGCCCGGCGGCCCTCTTCGCCCAGCCGGTGGTGCGCCGGCCGGGCGTGGGTGTGGTGACGGTGCTCGGCGGCGGCTACCCGGCCTCGGGCGCGGCGGGCCGGGACCGGCTGCCGGTGCCGTATCTGCCGGAGGGGCTGGCCTACGACCCGATGGAGGGGCCCGGCGAGGTGCAGACCCCGCTCCTGGGGACGCCCGCCGACGATCTGCTGATCGGCGACAAGGTGTGGTTCCGGCATGCCAAGGCCGGGGAGCTGTGCGAGCGCTTCGAGGTGCTGCACCTGGTCGACGGGGACCGGGTGGTGGACACGGTGCCCACGTACCGGGGCGAGGGCCGCACCTACCTGTGACGGCGGATGCCCGGATGCCCCGGACGGAGACCGGTGACCGGGGTCAGACGGACTCGCCGTTGCCGCTGTCGCCCAGCGCCCTGATGCCCTTGACGATCTTGTCCATGACGGACAGCGACGGCGCCTTGTCGCTGACGTCGAATCCGAAGCGCACCAGGACCATGGTGTCGGGCAGGAGAGGTGAGGGGAAGGCGACGGTCTGGACGTAGCCGTCCTCGCCCTTCTTCGTGATCACCTTCCAGCGCACCAGGTAGCCCTTCTGCCCGGCGACCGTGACCGCCTCGGACTTGAGCTGCTTGTGCGAGGTGATCCCGCCGTACGACTCCTTGCCGTTCTGCGGGTTCTTGCCGTAGGAGCTCTCCGCGGCCTGCTTGATGTCCTCCTTGGCGATGCCCTCCGCGGACTTGGCCTTGAACCCCGTGGCCGGCATGGAGAAGACGCCGCCGCGCAGGCAGTTGCTCTTCGCGTCGTTCGGGCAGGGGTAGGTGTCCTTCGTGGTGACGCCCGCGCCGCCCGCGCTGCTGCGGCCTTCCTTCCAGCCGTCCAGGACCGGAAGGCTGATGCCGTTCAGGGCGTCCTCGGCGATGCTCGGATCGTCGCTGGGCGCGGGGGCGGTGGGGGTGTCGGTGGGGCCGCCCGGGCCCCCTCCGTCGTCGCCGCCGGAGGTGCCCCCCTTGCTGTCCCCGCCGCTGCTGCCGTCCGGGGCGGGCGCGGATGTGGTGGCGGTCGGCCCGGGCTTGGCCCCGCCGCGGTCGTCGGACCCTCCGTCGTCGTCGCCCAGCAGCGCGACGCCGCCCGCGATGGCGGCGGCCACGACGGCCGCCACCACGACGGCCGCCGCGATCTTCGGGCCGCGGCCCCGCGCGGGGGTGCCGGTCTCTCCTGGCGTATAGACGGGCACGGGCGGGCCGAACGTCTGGCTCGTCGGTCCCGGGGCCTCGCGGGTGTGCTCGGTCCAGCCGAACCCGTCCCACCAGCGTTCGGGGGCGGGGCCGAGGCCGGTGTAGCCGGGGTCCGGGTACCAGCCCGGGGGTGTCGTCATGCTCACGCCGTCACCTTATGGCCACGCGTCCACTCCGTACACCGGACCGTCCCAACCCCCCTTTTTTGAGGCTCGGTTCGCCTCCGGGGCGCTACAGCCCCTGTCGACGGTCGACCGTGCTCGCCCCTTCGTACCTCAGGGCCTCCGCGCGCTCTCCCTCTCGACAGCGACCGCGCCCCTTCGGCTCACTCGCCCGGCTCACACCGGGGTGACGTACGCCCCCGCGATGCCGCCGTCGACCAGGAACTCCGCGGCGTTGACGAACGAGGAGTCGTCGCTGGCGAGGAACGCGACCGCGGCGGCGATCTCCTCCGGTTCGGCGAAGCGCCCCACCGGGATGTGCACCAGGCGGCGCGCGGCGCGCTCGGGGTCCTTGGCGAACAGCTCCTTCAGCAGCGGGGTGTTGACCGGACCGGGGCACAGCGCGTTGACCCGGATGCCCTCGCGGGCGAACTGCACGCCCAGCTCGCGCGACATCGCCAGCACCCCGCCCTTCGACGCCGTGTAGCTGATCTGCGAGGTCGCGGCGCCCATGACGGCCACGAAGGAGGCCGTGTTGATGATCGACCCCTTGCCCTGCCGCTGCATATAGGGCAGCGCGGCCTTGCAGCACAGATAGACGGAGGTGAGGTTGACCTCCTGGACCCGCTTCCAGGCGTCCAGGCCGGTGGTGAGGATCGAGTCGTCGTCGGGCGGCGAGATGCCCGCGTTGTTGAAGGCCACGTCGACCGAGCCGTAGGTGTCGTACGCGGTCTTGAACAGCGCCTCGACCTGCTCGGGGTCGGTGACGTCCACCCGGACGTACAGCCCGCCGACCTCGTCGGCCGCGGCCTTGCCCGCGCTCTCGTCGATATCGGCGCAGACGACCCGCGCGCCCTCGGAGGCCAGGCGGCGCACGGTGGCCAGGCCGATACCGCTGCCCGCCCCGGTGACGACGGCGGTACGGCCGACCAGGCGGCGGCAGACCGGGGCCTCGGGGGGCTCGGGGGTGTTCGGGTTGTCGGTCACGTCACTGCTCCTCGGTGCTGATGAAGACGTTCTTGGTCTCGGTGAAGGCCGCCAGCGCGCCGGGCCCCAGCTCCCGCCCGAGGCCGGACTGCTTGTAGCCCCCGAACGGGGTCCAGTAGCGCACGCTGCTGTGCGAGTTGACGGACAGGTTTCCGGCGGCGACGGCCCGCGAGACGCGTACGGCGCGGCCCACGTCGCGGGTCCAGATGGAGCCGGACAGGCCGTAGTCGGTGGCGTTGGCCAGCCGTACGGCGTCGGCTTCGTCCTCGAAGGGCAGGACCACGGCGACCGGTCCGAAGATCTCCTCGACGGCGGCGCGGTGGGTGGGCCCGACGCCATCCAGGACGGTGGCCGGGTACCAGAAGCCCTTGCCCGCCGGGGCCTCGCCGCGGAACGCGACGCGCGTGTCCTCGGTGACGTAGGACCGTACGCGCTCGCGCTGCGCGGCGGAGATCAGCGGGCCCATGGCGGTGCCGGGTTCGGCCGGGTCGCCCACCACGACGGAGCGCACGGCGGGCTCCAGCAGCTCCATGAACCGGTCGTAGACGGCGCGCTGGACCAGGATGCGGCTGCGGGCGCAGCAGTCCTGGCCGGTGTTGTCCAGGAAGGAGCCGGGGGCCGAGCGCGCGGCCAGCTCGATATCGGCGTCGGCGAAGACGATGTTGGGGCTCTTGCCGCCGAGTTCGAGGGTCACGCGCTTCACGCCCGCCGCGCATTTGGCCATGATCCGCTTGCCGACGGCCGTCGACCCGGTGAAGACGACCTTGGCGACGCGCGGGTGCTCGGCCAGCGCCTCGCCCGCGACCGGCCCGGCACCGGGCAGCACCTGGAAGAGCCCGTCGGGGAGCCCCGCCTCGGTGGCGAGTTCGGCCAGCCTGAGCGCGGTGAGCGGGGTGGTCTCGGCGGGCTTGAGGAGAACGGCGTTGCCGGCCGCGAGGGCGGGGGCGGTGCCCCAGGCGGCGATCGGCATGGGGAAGTTCCAGGGCGCGATGACGGCGACGACGCCCAGGGGCTCCTGGAAGGTGATGTTCAGCCCGCCAGGTACCGGGATCTGGCTGCCGGCGAGGCGTTCCACTCCCCCGGCCGCGTACTCCAGCAGATCGCGGACGTTGCCCGCCTCCCAGCGGGCGTTGCCGATGGGGTGCCCGGCCTCGCGGACCTCCAGCTGGGCGAGCTCCTCGAGGTGGTCGTCGACGGCGGTGGCGAAGCGGCGCAGCAGCCGCGCGCGGTCGCCGGGCGCCAGGGCGGCCCAGCCGGTCTGGGCCCGGGCGGCCCGGGTGACGGCGGCGTCGACGTCGGCGGGGGTGGCGGCGGGGACGGTGGCGATGACTTCTTCGGTCGCCGGGTTGAGTACCTGGTGTTCGTGCGGGTGCTCGTTGCTCACGTGGTGGTTCCTCACATGCGCTCGAAGGACCGGAAGCGCTCCCAGTCCGTGACGGCGGTGTCGTATGCCTCCTGCTCGACACGCGCCATGTTGAGGTAGTGCTCGACGACCTCCTCGCCGAAGGCGGCCCGCGCTATGGGGCTGGTCCGCCACAGCTCGGCGGCGTCGCGCAGGGTGGCCGGGACGTGTTCGGCGTCGCCGTTGTAGGCGTTGCCGGTGCACACCTCGGGGAGCTCCAGTTCCTCCTCGATCCCGTAAAGACCGGCCGCGACCATGCCCGCGACGGCGAGGTAGGGGTTGACGTCGCCGCCCGGGAGGCGGTTCTCCAGGCGGTGGGAGGGGCCGTGGCCGATGACGCGCAGCGCGCAGGTGCGGTTGTCCGGGCCCCAGGCGACGGCGGTGGGCGCGAAGGAGCCGGGGCGGAAGCGCTTGTAGGAGTTGATGTTCGGCGCGTAGAGGAGGGTGAAGTCGCGCATCGCGGCCAGCTGTCCGGCGAGGAAGTGGCGCATCGTCTTGGACATGCCGTACGGGCCGTCGCCGTCGGCGAGCACGGACGCCCCCGACTCGTCGCGCAGCGAGAGGTGGATATGGCAGGAGTTGCCCTCGCGCTCGTCGTACTTGGCCATGAAGGTCAGCGCCACGCCCTCCTGGGCGGCGATCTCCTTGGCGCCGGTCTTGTAGATGGCGTGCTGGTCGCAGGTGGTCAGGGCGTCGTCGTAGCGGAAGGCGATCTCGTGCTGGCCGAAGTTGCACTCGCCCTTGGCCGACTCGACGGTCATCCCGGCCGCGCCCATCTCGTTGCGGATGCGGCGCAGCAGGGGCTCGACTCGGCCGGTGCCGAGGACGGAGTAGTCGACGTTGTACTGGTTGGCGGGGGTCAGCCCGCGGTAGCCGGCGCTCCATGCCTGCTCGTAGGTGTCCTTGAAGACCATGAACTCCAGCTCGGTGCCCGCGTAGGCGGTCCAGCCGCGCTCGGCGAGCCGGTCCAGCTGGCGGCGCAGGATCTGGCGCGGTGAGGCGAGCACGGGCGAGCCGTCGTGCCAGGCCAGGTCGGCGGTGATGAGCGCGGTGCCGGGGTTCCAGGGGGTGCGGCGCAGGGTGGCGGTGTCACCATGCATGGCGAAGTCGCCGTAGCCGCGCTCCCAGGAGGACATGGCGTAGCCGTCGACGGTGTTCATATCGGCGTCTACGGCGAGGAGGTAGTTGCACCCTTCGGTGCCGTGCTCCAGGACCTCGTCGAGGAAGAACCGGGCGGCGAACCGCTTGCCCTGGAGCCTGCCCTGCATATCGGTGAAGGCGAGGACGACGGTGTCGATCTCTCCCGCGTCGACGAGCGTGGTCAACTCGTCGGCGGAGAGCGGGGGCGTGCGGTCAGCCACGGTGATGCCTCCTGTCGGTACGACTGGGTACGTCTCGATGCGCCCGGGGCCATAAGGTATTCGGGTAGACCATTGATTGGGAAGTAGGTGCGGAAAGTTCCATGAACGGCGGCGGAAGCGGCACGGGGGCCGTGGGCGGCGGCCCGGGCGGCACTGCGGGCAGCACCGTGGGCGACCGGCTGGCGCCGGTGCTGCGGCCGGTGCGGGCCGGCAACGGCTTCGAGGAGGCGCTGGAGCGGATACTCCGGATCCTTCGGCTCGGCCTGGTCCCGGAGGGCGAGCGGCTGCCGTCCGAGCGGGAGCTGGCCGAGCGGCTGCGGATCAGCCGGGTGACGCTGCGCGAGGTGCTGAAGGTGCTGGCGGACCAGGGGCTGGTGGAGAGCCGGCGCGGCCGGTACGGCGGCACCTTCGTACGGGCCCGGCCGGAGCCGGCCGGGGGCGGCGAGGACGAACTGCGGCGCCGGATCAGGGAAGTGGACGTCGAGGACACGCTGCGGTTCCGGGAGGTCCTGGAGGTGGGCGCGGCCGGGCTGTGCGCCGCGCACGGGCCGTCCGACGAGCGGGCCGCCCGGCTGCGGGCCGCCCTCGACGCGACGCGCGACGCGCCGCTCGCCGACTACCGCCGGCTGGACACGATGCTCCATCTGACGCTCGCGGAACTGGCGGGCTCGCCCTCGCTCGCCGCCCAGTACGCGGCCGTCCGCGCCACCGTCAACGACCTGCTGGACTGCATCCCGCTACTGGTCCGCAACCTGGAGCACTCGCAGGCGCAGCACACCGCGCTGGTCGAGGCGGTGCTGGACGGGGACGCCGACGGGGCGCGCGAGGTGATGCGGGAGCACTGCGAGGGCACGGCGGCGCTGCTGCGCGGCTTTCTGTCCGACGACGCGGCCGACGCCACCGATGCGGATAGGGATAACGGGCAGGGTTAACGGGCGTTTTACGCAGAGGTCTTGCGCATACCCGCCGGACAGGGCAAAGGTATGCCTCCAAACCATTGCCCTCGCCTCTCGTGTGGACCAGGAGCATCCATGGCCGACGGAACCGAGTCCCCGCGCACCTCTCTCAGCCCGCCCGGCGGCGCCGCGCCCGCCGAGGACGCCTACCTGGAACGCCGCACCCTGCGCCGCGGCAGCGCGGGCCCGCTGCTGCTGACCGGCCTCGGCGTCGCGTACGTCGTCTCCGGCGACTTCTCCGGCTGGAACTTCGGCCTGGCGGAGGGCGGCTTCGGCGGTCTGGCCATCGCCGCCGTGCTGATGGGCCTGATGTACACCTGCATGGTCTTCGCCCTCGCCGAACTGGCGGCGATCCTGCCCACGGCGGGCGGCGGCTACGGCTTCGCGCGGCGTGCCCTGGGCACCTGGGGCGGCTTTCTGACCGGCACGGCGATCCTCATCGAGTACGTCCTCGCGCCCGCCGCGATCTCCATCTTCATCGGTGACTACGTCGAATCGCTCGGCCTGTTCGGCCTCGAGTCCAGCTGGCCGGTCTACCTCGCCTGCTTCGTCATCTTCATCGGCATCCACCTGTGGGGCGTGGGCGAGGCCCTGCGCTTCAGCCTGATCGTCACCGCCATCGCCGTCGCCGCACTGCTGATCTTCGCGTTCGGCGCCTTCACCGACTTCGACTCCGCCTCCCTCGACGACATCCCGGTCGACCACTCGGCCCTCGGCGCCAGCTCCTGGCTGCCGTTCGGCCTGCTCGGCATCTGGTCTGCGTTCCCCTTCGGCATGTGGTTCTTCCTGGGCGTGGAGGGCGTACCGCTCGCGGCCGAGGAGACCCGCGACCCCGCGCGCACCCTGCCCAGGGCCATGGCCTGGTCGGTGGGCATCCTGCTGGTGCTGGCCCTGCTCACCTTCCTCGCCGCGACCGGCGCGCGAGGCGCGAACGCGGTCCAGGACGCGGGCAACCCCCTCGTCGAGGCGCTACAGCCGGACGGCAAGGCGACCGCCCTGTCCCGCGTCGTCAACTACGCGGGCCTGGCCGGCCTCGTCGCCTCCTTCTTCTCCCTCATCTACGCCGGCTCACGACAGCTGTTCGCGCTCTCCCGCGCCGGCTACCTCCCCCGCTTCCTCTCCCTCACCAGCCGCCGCAAGGCCCCCTACCTGGGCCTGCTGGTCCCCGGCGCCCTCGGCTTCGCACTGGCGGCGGCGACCGGCGACGGCGCCCGGATGCTCAACGTCGCGGTCTTCGGCGCCACCATCTCGTACGCGCTGATGTCCCTCTCCCACATCGTGCTGCGCCGCCGCGAACCGGGGCTGCACCGTCCGTACCGGACCCCGGGCGGCGTGCTGACCTCCTCCGTCGCCTTCGTCCTGGCCTGCTCGGCGCTCGTGGCCACCTTCCTGGTGGACAAGGACGCCGCCTTCATCGCACTGGGCGTCTACGCCGTGGCCCTCGCCTACTTCGCCTTCTACAGCCGGCACCGTCTGGTCGCGGCGGCTCCCGAGGAGGAGTTCGCGGCGCTGGCGGAGGCGGAGGCGGAACTGTCCCGCGACTGAGAGATTGGACCCTGCGTTGTCAACGCCCCTTATCGGCATCAGCACCTACCTGGAGTCCTCGGTCCGCTGGGGCGTCTGGCACCAGCCCGCGGCCCTGCTCCCGGCCGGATACCACCGCCTCGTCCAGCGCGCGGGTGGCCTGGCCGTCATGCTGCCGCCGGACGACGCCCCGGCGTCGGCCCCGTCCGTGGTCTCCCGCCTTGACGCCCTGGTCATCGCGGGCGGCCCCGACGTCGAGCCCGTACGCTACGGCGCCACCCCCCACGAACGCACCGGCCCGCCCGCGCGGGAGCGGGACGCGTGGGAACTGGCCCTGATCGACGCGGCGTTGGCGGACGGCGTGCCGCTGCTGGGCATCTGCCGCGGCATGCAACTGCTGAACGTCGCGTTCGGCGGCACGCTCGTCCAGCACCTGGAGGGCCATGTGGGTCCGCCGGGCGTCTTCGAGCGGCACGAGGTCAAGCCGGTACCGGGCACGCTCCTGGCCCGGATCGCGCCGGAGGCGGTGTCCGTGCCGACGTACCACCACCAGGCCGTGGACCGGCTGGGCGAGGGGCTGACGGTCTCGGCGCGCGCGACGGAGGACGGGATGGTGGAGGCGGTGGAGCTGCCGGGCTCGGGGGTCGCTCTCGGGGTGCAGTGGCATCCGGAGGCGGGGGAAGATGTGCGGGTCATGCGTGCGCTGGTCGACGCGGCGGCCGCGGCAAGGGGCTGAACGTCCAGCGCCTCGCCGATTTCCGGCTATGGGCGAGCGGGCCCGCCGGAACAGCTCCGGCGGGCCCGATCAGAAGAGAAGAGAGGACGCCGACTACGCCCAGAACACGGCCGAGTCTTCGTACTCGAAGGGGTGGCCGGACTTGCTGAGGTAAATCTTGATGGAGTAGCCCGCGCCCTCCGTCAAGTCGTGGCCATTCGAGGCACTGTGAGTGACGCAGTTTCCGTTTCCGCCCACGGAAAACTCGTCGTAATAGTGGTAGCCACTGACCTCCAGGTTGACCTTCCAACCGTCGGCCTCGATGTCGCACAGCTCCATGACGTCGCCGTTCGCCCTGAAGCGAACCCGACCGCCCGGGTCGCCATCGTTGGTGTGCAGCTGATTGTCCCAGGTAGCGGTGGTGGCCGCCCCGGCGGTGGGTGCGCCGAGCAAGGGCACAGCCGCCGCGGCAACGGCCACGGCAAACGCGCTGAGGGTCCTGCGGAACTTCATGTCACTCCCCAAGAGGAAACAAAGCGAAGCAGTGCGCCCGGGGATGCGCACTTTCAACCTTCTTGCCATATGCCAGAGTTGAGTGCGGCACATCTGCCTGCTGAGTGGTTGCCGCGAGGAATATAAGAGGCTGGAACAACCATGGTCAACTCCCGTATTCGATGGTTGCGAGCACGACCGGCCTCAGCGCTCCCCGTCCACCTCGGCACCGGAGATCCGGGCGGTCGTGGTCGTACCGCCCGGGCCGGTCATCGTCGGCTGGAGGGTGAGTGAGATGCGCTGAGTCTCGCTGGTCGAATACTTGCCGTTGCCGCCCGCCTCGACGACCCAGAAGCGGACCCTGCCGTTCGCGCCGCCCTCTTTGGTGACGGCCACGGTGACCTCGATCTCGATCGGGCCGAGGTCGAACTTCAGCGCCTCGCCCGCGCCTGCCGCCGCCGCGGCAGTCAGCTGCGCGCGCAACTCGCGGATCATCTCCGACAGTTCGACCATCTCCGCCACGGGTTCCCCCTCGTCACTCGCCCCGGGAGACGAAATCCTACAAGGGGGCACCGACAGGGAAGGCGGACCACAGGCGATCGGCCCGCCGGAAGAAGATCCGGCGGGCCGATCGGGAGGGACAACGCTGTGGCTAGGCGACCCAGTCCGACGAGTCGTCGTAGTCCAGGGGGGTGCCGGACTTGCTGAGGTAGATCTGGAAGTAGTAGTGCTGGTTCTCCGTCAGGTTGTGGCCGTTCGAGGCGCTGTGGGTGACACAGCTTCCGTTGCCGCCCACGGACATGCGGTCGACCACGTTGCCGGTGTAGCCGTGGACGATGGTCAGGTTGACCTTCCAGCCGTCGGCCTCGATGTCGCACAGCTCCACGACATCGCCGTCCGCCTTGAAACGGACGCGGCCACCCGGGTCGCTGTCGTTGGTGTGCATCTGCTCGTCCCACCAGTCGGCGGTGGTGGCGGTGGGAGCGGCACTGGCGGTGGGCGCGGTGAGCAGGGGCGCCCCTGCCGCGGCGATGGCCACCGCGAACGCGGCGAGGGTCTTGCGGTACTTCATGTCACTTCCCAAGAAGAGCATAAGAGGCTTGATCAACAACGGTTCATTATGAACGGGCCGTTGACCAGCAGGGGCGCGGGCTCCCCCGAGGCCGGCCTCAGCGCTCCCCGTCCGCCTGGGCGCCCGGTCCGGGCGGCCGTAGCCGTAC
>NZ_JBHWES010000045.1:0-99335 GCF_042734105.1 Streptomyces sp. NPDC059679
GCCCCGGACTTCGGCCCGCCGCAGCCCGCGCCGCAGGCCCCGCAGCCCGCGCCCGCGCAGGGCTTCGCGCCGCCGCCCGGCAGTACGCCCCCTCCGTCGGCCCCCACCGCGCCCCAGGTGCACGCGGCGCCGACCATCGCCGCGCCGATCATGCCCCCCGGGCAGGTGCCGCCCCCAGGGCAGGTGCCGCCGCCCGGACAGGTGCCGCCTCCGGGCCAGCCCGCCCAGTTCCCCGGCCAGCAGCCGCAGTTCGGCCAGACCCCAGGCCAGGCGCCTCCCGCCCCGGCCCCGTACGGCCAGCCGGGCCAGCCCGCCCCGTATCCCGGCGCCCAGCCGGGCCAGCCGCCGATGAGCCCGTACGGCCAGCCGGGCCAGCCCGCCCCGTACCCCGGTGCCGCCCAGCCGGGCCAGCCCGGTCCGTACGGCCAGCCGCAAGGCGCCGCCGCACCCGGTGTCCAGGCGGCGCTCGCCAAGTACCGCGAGGCGCCCACCGGCCAGCGCTGGACGCCGCAGAACCCGCGGCTCATCCGGGCCGACCTCGGCGTCGGCGGTCAGCCGATCCTGGCCCGCCAGGGCACGATGGTGCTTTACCAGGGCAAGGTCGACTTCAGCTACAAGGGCGCCGGCTTCCGCGGCCGGATCGTCGGCAACGCGACCGGCCAGGAGATGCAGCTGATGCGCTGCTCCGGCCAGGGCCAGGTCTTCCTCGCGGAGAACGCCGCCGAACTTCACCCGATCGAGCTCCAGGGCGACGCCATCTGTGTGTCCGCCGAGAGCGTGCTCGCCTTCGACGAGGGGCTGCACCACGAGGTGCGCCGGATCGAGGGCCACGGAATCCCCGGCGGCGCGCTGTTCACCATGCAGTTCCAGGGCACCGGAACCGTCATCGTGAAGACCCTGGGCACGCCCGTCGTACTGCCGGTCACCCCCACGACCTTCGCCGACGCCAATGCCATCGTCGCCTGGTCCGCCGCCTCGCAGGTGATCATCTCCAGCCAGGTGCGGCTGCGCCGCAACGCCTACCCCGGCCACAGCGGGGAGACCGTGAACCTCCAGTTCCGCGGCGCGCCCGGCAACTTCATCGTCGTCCAGCCCTACGAGGTCTAAAGGGACCGCCATGGACCAGCAACTGATCACCGGTTACGCGCCGGCCCCGGTCTCCGCCCGGATGGAGAACCACGGCAGCAGCATGCTCAAGGTCGCCATGCAGAGCGGCCAGGACCTCTTCGCCCGCACCGGCTCGATGGTCGCCTACGAGGGCTTCGTCCAGTACGAGCCCAACCCGCCCGCGGTGCGCCAGATGGCCTCCCAGTGGCTCACCGGGGAGGGCGCCCCGCTCATGAAGTGCAGCGGCGACGGCCTGCTCTACCTCGCCGACTACGGCGCGGACGTCGTCTGCGTCAACCTCAACGGCGATTCGCTGTCGGTCAACGGGACCAATCTGCTCGCCTTCGACGCCCACCTCCAGTGGGGCGTCGAGCGGGTCAAGGGCATCGCCAAGTTCGCCGGGCAGGGCCTGTTCAACGTGGGCGTCTCCGGCACCGGCTGGGTCGCCCTGACCTCCCGGGGCACCCCCATCGTCGTCGACTGCGGCCGCGGCGAGGACGAGACGTACGTGGACCCGGACGCGCTCGTCGCCTGGTCCACCAACCTCAAGGTGAAGGGGAAGCGCAGCTTCAAGGCGTCGTCCCTGATCGGCCGGGGCAGCGGCGAGGCCTATCAGCTCGGCTTCTCCGGGCAGGGCTTCGTCGTCGTCCAGCCCAGCGAGGACAGCACTGACCGGCTCCGGGCGCGGGGCTGAGGGGGAGCGAAGACATCATGCAGAGCCCGCTTTTCGGCCTCACCGAGGCCCAGACCCAGGACCGCTACGCGCTGCAGAACCCGCAGCTGCTGCGGGTCACCCTCAGCGGCCACGAGGACGTACTGGCCCGCAAGGGCACCATGGTCGCCTACCAAGGGATGATCGAGTTCGACGGCGAATACCAGACGCAGGGGCAGCAGCGCGCCCGGGCCCGCACCGGGGAGGCGCTGGACCTGATGCGCTGCTCCGGGCAGGGCACGGTCTACCTGGCCAATCTGGCCCAGCACGTCCATGTCGTGGATGTGGACCACGAGGGGCTGACCGTCGACAGCTCCTATGTGCTCGCGCTCGACTCCACCCTGCACTGGGAGTCGATCGCGGTGGACAGCCAGTACGGCATCTCCGGCTCGGGGAAGTACAACCTCAACATCTCCGGCCGGGGCAAGGTGGCCCTGATGACCTCCGGCCAGCCGCTGATGATGCAGGTCACCCCCGACAAGTACGTCAACGTGGACGCGGACGCCATCGTCGCCTGGTCCACCTCGCTGCGGGTCCAGATGCAGGCGCAGACGCACTCCAGCGGGGTGTGGCGGCGCCGCGGCAACACGGGGGAGGGCTGGGAGCTCAGCTTCCTCGGCCAGGGCTATGCGCTGGTGCAGCCCAGCGAGCTGCTGCCACCGCAGAACGCGGTGATCGGCGGCGGGGCGGCCGCTCAGTTCGGCATGGGCCAGCAGGGCGCCCGCGGGCAGAACCAGGGCAACATCTTCAGCAACTGACGGCGGCGGCCGACGCCCCGGGCACGACGGCCCGGGGCGGCCCCGGGCGTACCGTACCCGCGCGCCTCCCTCACACCAGCGCGCGGGTACGGGTCACCAGGCGGCGCACCGACTCGTCGGCCACGCCCGCCACCTCGTCATAGCCGAACCAGCGCAGGTCCAGCGACTCCTCGCTGATCGCCGCCACCGCGTCCCGCGGGGCCAGCGCCGCGTACTGCACGTCGAGGTGCCAGGCGCACGGCGTCAGATGGCGGTCGAGGTTCACCGGGCCGGCCGGCAGCAGCGTCAGCCCCTCGATGCCCGACTCCTCGGTGGCCTCGCGCAGCGCCGCGTCCGCCAACGTGGTGTCCCCGGGCTCGCAGTGGCCGCCCATCTGGAGCCACATCTTCAGCTTGCGGTGGAGCGTCAGCAGAACGCGCCCCTGGGACGGGTCGATCACCAGCGCGCTGGCGGTGATGTGCCCGTCCTGGCACGCCTTCCACATCCCGTCCGGATACGCGGCCAGATGGTCGCCGTAATCCAGCCGCAGCCGCTCCTGCCCGTCGTCCGGCGCGGACCACTCGCGCAGCACCCGCGCCGCGTCCTCGTGCAGGCTCACCGGCCGCTGTCGCCCTTCCCGCCGTCTTCCCCGCTGTCCTTGTCGTCGTCCTTAAGGTCGCTGTCGTCGTCCTTACGGTCGCTCTTGGCGTCCTCTTCGCCGCCCGCGGCCTCGCCGAGCATCTTGTCCAGCTCGGAGAAGTCCAGCTGCTCGCGGTGGACGAAGCCGTCCGGGTCGTCCAGGTCCTCGGCCGTCGGCAGCATGTCGGGGTGGGCCCACAGCCCGTCGCGCCCGTCCAGGCCGCGGGCGTCGGTCAGCGAGGCCCACAGCCGCGAGGCGTCGCGCAGCCGGCGCGGCCGCAGCTCCAGGCCGATCAGCGTGGCGAAGGTCTGCTCGGCGGGGCCACCGCTCGCCCGGCGCCGCCGCAGCGTCTCGCGCAGGGCGTCGGCCGACGGCAGATGGGGCGCCGCGGCGGCGTGCACCACCGCGTCCACCCAGCCCTCGACCAGCGCCAGAGCGGTCTCCAGACGGGCCAGCGCGGCCTTCTGGGCCGGGGTGTCCTCCGGCTGGAACATGCCCTGCTGCAGGGCCTCCTGCAGCTGCTCGGGGTGGGTCGGGTCGAGCTGGCCGACCGCGTCCTCCAGCTTCGCGGTGTCGACCTTGATGCCCCGGGCGTACCCCTCGACCGCGCCGAACAGATGCGAGCGCAGCCACGGCACATGCGAGAACAGCCGCTGATGGGCGGCCTCGCGCAGCGCCAGGTACAGCCGGACCTCGTCCTCGGGGACGCCGAGGCCCGAGCCGAACGCCGCGATGTTGATCGGGAGCAGCGCCGCCTTGCCCACGGGCCCCAGCGGCAGCCCGATGTCCGTGGAGCCGACGACCTCGCCGGCCAGCACGCCCACCGCCTGCCCGATCTGGGTGCCGAACATCGCGCCGCCCATGGAGCGCATCATCCCGAGCAGCGGGCCCGCCATGGCCTGCATCTCCTCGGGGAGCACATCGCCCATGGCCGCGCCGACCCGCTCGGCGACCGGGTCCACCAGGTCCTTCCACACCGGCAGTGTGGCCTCGACCCACTCGGCGCGACTCCAGGCCACCGCGCTGCCCGAGCCCGAGGGCAGCGAGGTGACGCCGTCCAGCCACAGGTCGGCCAGGCGCAGGGCCTCCTGGACCGCCGCGCGCTCGGCCGGGCCGACGCTCGCGTCCTTGGTGCCGTCCGCGGTGCCGCGCGCCACCGTCTGCCGGGCGATGTCCTTGGCCATGTCCCAGTTCACCGGGCCGCCCTCATAGGACAGCATCTGGCCCAGCTGCTGGAAGGCCGCGCCCAGGTCGCCCGGGTTCAGCGACCCGAACATCGCGGCGAACGGGTTCTCCCCGCCGCCACCGCCCGCGCCGAACCCGAACGGATTCGCGGGGCCCTGACTGCCGCCGTGGCCGCCCTTCTGCTTGCCGTCGTCGCCGTCCTCCGGCTCCTCCGGCGGGAGGCCGAATCCGAATGGGGTGTCACTCACGGGTTCCCTCGGCTCGTAGGGCCGCCGGCCTGGCCGGCGGCGAATGCCCTTGCATCACCACCCAGCCTAGACACCTCGCCGGTTTGCGGGCTCAGTGCTTCGCTGATAGCGGGCCTGCGGCAGGATGGACGTCACCTGGTACGTATGCGTCAGTGCGCTGCGTACTGAAGACAACCGCTGGAGACGCCCGGTGAGTTCCCCAGACCGAGAAGTTCGCGCAGCGCGAAACGATCCGCCGCGCACCGCACGACGCCCTGTCGTCGCGGTCACCGGCGCCGCGTCGGGCGCCGGAGCCCTGCTCACGCAGAGGCTCGCCGAATCCGACGAGACCAAGCACGTCCTGGCCATCGACGAGCGCCGCGGCGATGTGACCGAGGCGCAGTGGCACGTCCTGGACGTGCGCGACCCGGCCATCGCCGACAAGCTGCGGGGCGTCGACGTCGTCGTCCACCTCGCCGTCGACCTCGACCTGGGCACCGACCCGGCCGCCCGTACGGCCTACAACGTGCGCGGCACCCAGACCGTCCTGACCGCCGCCGCGGCCGCCGGGGTGCGCCGCGTGGTGCTGTGCACCTCCGCGATGGTCTACGGGGCGCTGCCCGACAACGACGTGCCGCTCGCCGAGGACGCGGAGCTGCGCGCCACGGCGGAGGCCACCGGCGTCGGGGACCTGCTGGAGATCGAACGGCTCGCCCAGCGCGCCCCCAGGGCCCACCCCGGCCTGAACGTCACCGTCGTACGCCCGGCCATCCTGGTCGGCGGCACGGACACCGCGCTCACCCGCTACTTCGAGTCGCCGCGCCTCCTGGTGGTCGCCGGCTCCCGCCCCACCTGGCAGTTCTGCCATGTCGAGGACCTGGTCGGCGCGCTGGAGTACGCCGCCCTGGAGAAGGTCGAGGGCGAGCTGTCGGTCGGCTGTGACGGGTGGCTCGAACAGGAGGAGGTCGAGGAGCTGTCCGGCATCCGGCGCATGGAGCTGCCGTCGGCGGTCGCCCTGGGCGCTGCCTCCCGGCTGCACCGGCTGGGCCTGACCCCGTCCCCGGCGGGCGACCTGGCGTACACCATGCACCCCTGGGCGGTCAGCGGCAGCAGACTGCACGAGGCGGGCTGGCGCCCGCGATGGACGAACGAGGAGGTCCTTGCCGAGCTGCTGGAGGAGGTCTCCGGCCGCCGTACGGTCGCGGGGCGTCGGCTCGGCCGCAAGGACGCCACGACGCTGGGCGCCGCGGGGGCGACGGTGGCCCTGGTGGGCACCGCGGCGATCGTCCGCCGCGCCCGTAAGGCGCGCCGTAGGGCCTGAGCGGAAACGGGGTTCCGCCATCCGGCATTCCACGGAGTGAGCGCGTGGGGCACGATGGGGCGCATGGGACGTAGGTACGACCATCCGGGTGAGCTGGCGGCCGCCGATCCGATCCGCCTGCTCGCCATCCGTGACACCCCCCTGTCCGTCGACGAGGTGTTCGGGGCCGTCGGCGACCCCGCCGCGGGGGGCACCGCGCTGTTCGTCGGCACCGTGCGGGACCACGACGGAGGCACCGACGTGGGCGCCCTCGGCTATTCGGCCCACCCCACCGCCGAGGCGGAGCTGCGCCGGGTGGCCGAGAAGGTCGCGGCGGACTTCCCGGTGCGGGCGCTCGCCGCGGTGCACCGGGTCGGCGACCTCGCGGTCGGGGATCTGGCCGTGGTCGTGGCTGTGGCCTGCCCGCACCGCGCCGAGGCGTTCGCGGCCTGCCGCCGCCTGATCGACGACCTCAAGAGCGAGGTCCCCATCTGGAAGCACCAGACCTTCGCGGACGGTACAGAGGAATGGGTGGGCGCGTAGCGCCTCGTTGAGGGGTGGTGGTCGGGTGACGGGTGGGCGGGTGGGCGCGTAGCGCCTCGTTGAGGGGTGGTGGTCGGGTGACGGGTGGGCGGGTGGGCGCGTAGCGCCTCGTTGAGGGGTGGTGGTCGGGCGACGGGAGGGCGGGTGGGCGCGTAGGCGGGCGCATAGCACCTCGGGCGCCTGGCGCAAGGTGAGCGAGGCACGCCCGGGGGAGATGCCATGCGGACGGGTGTCCTCCGATTGCGTAACCCGCACCCTGCCCTGAGCGTTGAGCTGGCGGAGGATTAATCTGCTCATCTGTCAGTCGCGGTTGTGTCAGGGGACGGGAGGCCGCCGTGGGTGTGCTTCTGTGGTTGCTTATTCCGGTTCTCGCCGCGTTGGCCGCCGCGCTCTATACGGCATGGGCCTCGCGCACCCGTAAGACCGGGGATGTCGCCGAGCTGGCCGGGTACGCGCGGTTCCGTGCCGCGATGGAGCGCGCACATTCCGATTCGGATGCCGCCTAGCGGTCGTCGGCTCGTACGGACGGCCCGGGCGGTGGACTGACGGGCGTGTCCCGTACTGTCGTTCCATGCCACGCCGCACCGCGACGATGCTCGCTTCCCTTCTGATGTTGATCGCGCTGCTGTGCACGGGGGCGCTGCTTCCGGCGCCGTACGCGGAGATGTCGCCGGGCCCGACGTACAACACCCTGGGCTCGCACAAGGGCGAGTGCGTGCTGCAGATCTCCGGGCACAAGGGCTGTGCGACCACCGGCGGGCACCTGAACATGACGACGGTGAGCGTCACCGGCTCCGAGTACAAGATGAACCTCTTCGAGGCCGTCTACGGCTGGCTGGCCCACGACGACGTGGTGGTGCCGCACAGCACCCTCTACCCGGACGACAAGACGCCGGACGAGGTGAACCAGGAGAACGCCGAGGAGTTCACCCAGTCCCAGGAGGACGCCAAGGTGGCGGCGCTCAGGCAGTTGGGCAAGCGGGTCGACACCCACGTCATCGTGGGCGTCGTACAGCGGGACAAGCCGGCCCAGGGCCGGCTGCACGCGGGCGATGTGATCAAGGAGGTCGACGGCTCGGCGGTGCGCGCCCCGGAGGACGTCGCCAAGCTGATCACGAAGCACAAGCCCGGTGAGAAGGTGACCTTCTCGATCATCCCGGCCAAGGACGCGGCCTCCGCGGAGAAGAAGAACCAGGAAGCCACGGCCCGGAAGTCGGTCACCGTCACCACCGAGAAGGCGGAGGACGGCCGGGCCATCGTCGGCATCCAGGCCGGGGTCGACTACACCTTCCCGCTGAAGATCGACATCAAGCTGGCCGATGTGGGCGGGCCGAGCGCCGGGCTGATGTTCGCGCTGGGGATCGTGGACAAGCTGTCGGCGGGCGATCTGACCGGCGGGAAGTTCATCGCCGGCACGGGCACCATCGACGACAAGGGCACCGTCGGCCCGATCGGCGGGATCCAGCTGAAGACCATCGGGGCGCGGGATGCGGGCGCGGAGTACTTCCTCACGCCCCAGGAGAACTGCGCGGCGGCCGCGGCGGACAAGCCCGACGGCCTCACCCTGGTCAAGGTGCACACCCTCAAGGGGGCGATGAAGGCCCTGAAGCAGATCCGCGACGGGGACACCGCCGCGCTGCCCAAGTGCACCAAGAGCTGAACCGAGCGGAGAGCTGAACCGCACCAAGAGCTGAGCGGCGGCCCCCGCCCCGGCCACCCCGCGGAGGCGGGCCGGGGGCCCACAACGGTCACCCGACAAACACAGCCATCACTCGGCGAAGGTGGCGGACAGCGCCTCGGCAAGGCCCGGCACCAGGCCGGCGCCGGTGAGCACCTCGGTGGGCGAGTCCTTCTCGCGCAGCCGCACCGCCGCCTCGCGCCCCCCGTCCCGCAGCACCGCGACCGTCATACGGACCTCCTGGCGCTCCGGGTGCTTCGCGACCCACGCCGCCAGCTGCTTCTCGTTCAGGCCCTCGGGCATGGAGCCCTCGGCGGACGGCGGCAGCATCAGCCGCTCGACGGTCAGCGCGCAGCCGGCCACCGCGTCGGGCCAGGCGATGGTGGCCAGGAACTCGTCCAGGGGGGTGTTGGCGGGCAGCTCGTCCTGCTCGATGGGGGTGAGCGTGGCGGCGGGGGCGCTTTCGGCCTCCTCGTCGAGCCCGAGCTGAGCGGCGAGGCCCGGCTCCTGGGTGCGCAGCCGCGCGGTGTCGACGAGGGCGAAGAGACGGGCCGGGCGGTCCCAGCCGAGCCCGGCGGCGTACTCGTCGATTTCGAGGACGGCACGGGTCAGCGGATTGGCGGAGAGCGGCCCGGAGGCGGGGGGAACGTTCGACATGGGTCATATCGTGCCCTGATCGGACCCGGAAACGGGAACTGAGTAAAGCCTGAGTAAGTTGCTCCATTGGGTCCTACTGCCCGGACCCGCTCAGTCGACAGCGAACTTCGAGGTGCGCACCTTGGCTTTCCAGATGCCGGACCGCGGCGGAGGCCCGACAGGGCCGCGGATCAGAGTCGGCCGACCGTCCCGGCGAGTCCGGACCCTGCTCATGACCCTGGGTGTGCTGGCCGTGCTGGCCATGCTCTTCGTCATGTTCGCGGGGTACTGGACCGACTGGCTCTGGTATCGCTCGGTCCATTACTCCTCGGTCTTCACCACCACCCTGTGGACCAAGATCGGGCTGTTCTTCGTCTTCGGCTTCCTGATGGCCCTGGCCGTCGGGATCAACATCTGGCTGGCGCACCGGCTACGGCCGCCGCTGAGCGCGATGTCGCTGGAGCAGCAGAGCCTGGACCGTTACCGCATGGGTATCGCCCCCTACAAGAAGTGGGTGCTGCTGGCGGTCACCGTGCTGGTCGGGCTGATCGCGGGCGCGTCCGCGTCCGGTCAGTGGCGGACCTGGCTGCTGTGGGTCAACGGGGTGCCGTTCCACCAGTACGATCCGCAGTTCCACAAGGACGTGTCGTTCTACGCCTTCGATCTGCCCTGGTACCGCTTCCTGCTGAGCTTCGGCTTCGCGGCGACGGTGCTCTCGCTGGTCGCCGCCGCGCTGGTGCACTACCTCTACGGGGGGCTGCGCGTCACCAGCCCGGGCGCCCGCGCGACGGGCGCGGCCACCGGCCATCTGTCGGTGCTGCTGGGCATTTTCGTCTCCCTCAAGGCCGTGGCGTACTGGCTCGACCGGTACGGCCTGGCGGTGAAGTCGAGCGACTTCAAGGCGACGAGCAACTGGACGGGCCTGCGCTATGTGGACGCCCACGCCTATTTGCCCGCGAAGACGATCCTCTTCTGCATCGCGGCGATCTGCGCGGTGCTTTTCTTCGCGACGCTGTGGCGGCGCACCTGGCAGCTGCCGGTCATCGGCTTCGGCCTGATGGTGCTGTCGGCGATCCTGATCGGCGGGCTCTACCCGGCGATCGTGCAGAAGTTCCAGGTCCAGCCCAACGAGCAGGCCAAGGAAGCGCCGTACATCGAGAAGAACATCGAGGCCACGCGCAAGGCGTACGGCCTCGACGAATCCGAGGTGTCGCCCTACGAGGGCGAGGCGTCCAAGGACGCGGACCGCAAGCAGCTGCGCGCCGAGGCCGACAACACGGCGAGCCTGCGGCTGCTCGACCCGAATGTGGTGTCCCCGACCTTCCAGCAGCTTCAGAAGGTCAAGGACTACTACAGCTTCCCCCACACCTTGGACGTGGACCGCTACAAGACCCCGGACGGCAAGGAGCAGGACACCGTCATCGGTCTGCGCGAGCTGAACGCGGACGGTATCCCCGAGCACAACTGGATCAACGACCACTTCAAGTACACCCATGGGTACGGCGCGGTCGCGGCCAAGGGCACCACGACGTCCACGACACGGCGCGGCGCCCCGGACTTCATCGAGGACGACCTGCCCGCCAGGGGCCAGCTCCCGGATTACGAGCAGCGGATCTACTACGGCGAGAAGACCACCCAGTACTCGATCGTCGGCGGTCCGCAGAAGGAGCTGGACTACTCCAGCCGCGATGGTGAGAAGACCTACCGGTACCAGGGCGACAGCGGCGTCAAGCTGTCCAACCCGATCACCCGTGCCGCGTACGCGCTGACCTTCAGTGAGCCCCAGATCCTCTACTCCGGGGCCATAGGGGACGGTTCGCGGATCCTCTACAACCGCACGCCCAAGGAGCGCGTCGAGGCGGTCGCCCCGTGGCTGACCATCGACGGCGACGCCTATCCGGCGGTGGTCGACGGCCGGATCAAGTGGATAGTCGACGCCTACACGACGACGGACGGCTATCCGTACGCGTCCCGTACGACATTGGGCGACACGACCGCGGACTCGCTCAACGACCAGGACGGCGAGCGTTCGGTCGTCGCCCAGCAGAACAACGTCAACTACATCCGGAACTCGGTCAAGGCGACCGTCGACGCCTACGACGGCAAGGTCACGCTGTACGAGTGGGACACCAAGGACCCGGTGCTGAAGACCTGGAAGAAGGCGTTTCCGGGGACGGTCAAGCCGAAGAGCGCGATCAGCGACAGCCTGATGGAGCATCTGCGCTATCCGCAGGACCTGTTCAAGGTGCAGCGCGAACTGCTCACCCGCTACCACGTCACCAACCCGGTGACGTTCTACAGCGGCAGTGAGGTGTGGCAGGTGCCGGACGACCCGACCAACAAGGGCAACTCGGTGCCGCCGTACTACCTGAGCATGAAGATGCCGGACCAGAAGAAGCAGACGTTCTCCCTGACGACGACGCTCACCCCCAAGGGCCGGGACAACCTCGGCGCGTTCGTGGCGGTGGACGCGGACTCGGAGAGCGACAGCTACGGCAAGATCAGAATCCTGAAGCTGCCATCCGATACCGGTGTGCCAGGTCCACAGTTGGTGCAGGCCAACTTCAACTCCGATGACAAGATCGCCAATACGCTCAACATCCTCAAGAGAGGCGATTCGGAGATCGAGTACGGCAATCTGCTGACGGTCCCGCTCGGGGGCGGCCTGCTGTACGTCGAGCCGGTCTATCTGCGCGGCGCCAGTACCGACCTTCCGCTGTTGCGGCAGGTGCTGGTCAGCTACGGGAACAAGACCGCCCTCGAGAGCTCGCTCAGCAAGGCGCTGGACGTGGTCTTCGGCCAGAGCGAACCAACGGACTCCACGGACGACGGCCAGGACAACGGTGGCGGAGGCGGTGACGGTGGCGGCACGACCAAGCCACCGACAGATGACGCCACGGTCGCGCAGGCCCTGAAGGACGCCGCGGAGGCCTATCAGGACGCCCAGGACGCGCTCAAGAAGGACCCGCAGGACTGGACGGCCTACGGCAAGGCCCAGAAGGCCCTGAAGGACGCGCTGGACCGGGCCGCCAAGGCCGAGGCGGAGGCCGCCAAGAAGAAGGGCCAGAGCCAGGGCGCCGGGCAGCAGGACCAGAAGCAGAGTCAATCCGCCGACAAGGCCGACGACAAGGCCAGAAGAGAAGACACCTGAGGAAGCCCAGGCACCGCTCGGGCGAACACCCGAGCGGTGGCCACTCCGCGCCGTGGTAACGTAGAGGCACAACGACGCGGGGTGGAGCAGCTCGGTAGCTCGCTGGGCTCATAACCCAGAGGTCGCAGGTTCAAATCCTGTCCCCGCTACTGACAGACGAGGCCCGGATCCGAAAGGATCCGGGCCTCGTCGTGCGTCCACCGGGATGTCCACTCAAAGAATCGCGATACAAGCGTTTGGGTTGTCTCTCTGTGGGCATGTCGACAAAACGCTGAAGTGACCTCACCGGCTGCGGTATACCAAGGTGTACCCGGGTTGCAGGTGATGACACGATGGAATTTATGGGGGACAGGGTCAGTCTGTTGGAGACAGGGCGTTTTGCGCATCCGCACGACGGTGCCGAGGACGAGGAGGAGACCCGGCACCGCCGGGCCGCCGAGTCCGGCGACGTCGGGTCGATGAGCGCCCTGGGCTCGCTGCTGCTGCGCCGCGGCGACCTCGACGGCGCCGAGCCGCAGCTACGCGCGGCCACCGCGGCGGGCGACCGCGCCGCGGCCAACAACCTCGGCGTCCTCCTGCACCAGCGCGGCTACGCCGACGAGGCGGCCGGCTGGTGGCGCATCGCCGCCGTCGCCGGGTCCGCCGCCGCGGCCCACGCCCTCGGCCGCCACCACCGCGAGCGCGGGGACGAGCCCGCCGCCGAGTACTGGCTGCGCCAGTCCGCCGAGTCGGGGCATGCCCTGGGCGCGTACGCCCTCGCCGACCTGCTCGAGCACCGCAGCGACATCGGCGCCGAGCGCTGGTTCCGGTCCGCCGCCGAGCGCGGCCACCGCGAGGCCTCGTACCGGCTCGCCCGCATCCTCGACAAGCGCGAGGACGAGGCCGCCAGAGGGCGCGCCGGTCCCGGCGCCGAGTCGGAGGCCGAGAAGTGGTACCGGCAGGCCGCCGCGCGCGGCCACCGCCGGGCCGCCCTCCACCTCGGCACGCTCCTGGAGAAGCGCGGCGAGATCAAAGAGGCCGGCCGCTGGTATCTGACGGCCGCCAAGGACGGCGAGGCCCGCGCCGCCTGTGCGCTCGGCTTCCTGCTGCGCGACGCGGGCGACACCGACAGCGCCGCGGTCTGGTGGCACCGCGCCGCCCAGGACGGCGACGGCAACGCGGCCAACGCGCTGGGCGCCCTGCACGCCGACCGCGGCGAGACCCAGACCGCCGAGCGCTGGTACCGCAGCGCCCTCGACGCCGGGGACATCAACGGCGCATACAACCTGGGGCTGCTCTGCGCCGAGCAGGGCCGCACCGCGCAGGCCGAGCAGTGGTACCGCCGCGCCGCCTACGCCGGGCACCGCGAGGCCGCCAACGCCGTGGCCGTCATGCTGCTGCAGCGCGGCGACGCGGCCGGCGCCGAGCCGTGGTTCTCCAAGGCCGCCGAGGCCGGCAGCGTGGACGCCGCGTTCAACCTGGGCATCCTGCACGCCGGGCGGGGCGAGGAGCGGGCCGCCCAGCAGTGGTACGAGCGGGCCGCCGCCGCCGGGCACACCGACGCCGCGCTCCAGGTCGGCATCGCGCTGCTGCGGGAGGGCGACGGCCGCGAGGCCGAGCGCCATCTGCGCTGCGCCGCCGGGGGCGGCAGCGCGGAGGCCGCCTTCCGGCTGGGCGCGCTGCTGGACCGGCCGTCCGCCGACGGGGACGCGCCGCGCGGGTCCCTGGGGCGCGCCGAGCGCCCCGAGATGGAGCCGGCCGTGCCCGAGTACGAGGAGTGGTACGAGCGCGCCGCCCGCCAGGGCCACCGGCGCGCCCAGGTGCGCATGGGCATGCTCGCGGCGGCCCGGGGCGATGTGGTGGAGGCCGCCCGCTGGTACCGCGAGGCCGCCGAGGCGGGCAGCAGCAACGGCGCCTTCAACCTGGGTCTGCTGCTCGCCCGCGAGGGCAGCGAGCCGGAGGCCGCCCTGTGGTGGACCCGCGCCGCCGAGGCCGGCCACGGACGCGCCGCGCTGCGCCTGGCCCTGCTCTCGGCCCGCCGCGGCGCCCTGTCCGAGGGCCAGCGCTGGTGCGCCCGCGCGGTCGAGCTGGGCCCGGCGGAGGTGGCCGAGCGCGCGGCCCGGCTGCGGGACGCCCTGCAGCAGGAGCTCACGGCGTAGCTCCGGCGCATACGCGATACGCGCAGCTCCGCCGCGGAGACGTGGGCGGCGTCGCCCTCCCTGCGCCCCCTCTCCCCTCGATTTGCCCCAGCCGTCGCCGTGTGGTTACCATTGCGTCACATCGACGCGGGGTGGAGCAGCTCGGTAGCTCGCTGGGCTCATAACCCAGAGGTCGCAGGTTCAAATCCTGTCCCCGCTACCAAGGCGAAGGGCCCGGATCCACAAGGATCCGGGCCCTTCGTGTTGCGCCCGCGCGCCCCGGACGGGGCGGCCGCCCGAGGGCTCAGGCGGCCGCGCAGTCGGGGCAGAGTCCGCGGTAGGTGACCTCGACCTCCGAGACCGCGAAGCCGAAGCGCTCCTCCGCCGGGAGGTCGGCCAGCGGGTTGCCGGAGGGGTGGACATCGCGGATGGTGCCGCACCGCGCGCAGATCAGGTGCTGATGCGCGTGGTGGGCGTTCGGGTCGTAGCGCTTGGCCCGGCCGTCCGTGCTGACCTCGAGCACCTCGCCGAGCGAGACCAGCTCCCCGAGGGTGTTGTACACGGTCGCGCGCGAGATCTCCGGCAGACGGGCGGCCGCGAGGGCGTGCACCTCATCGGCGGTGTAGTGCACATGGTCCCCGTCGAGGACCTCGGCGACGACACGTCGCTGGGCAGTCAGTCGCCAGCCGCGTCCCCGGAGCCGTTCCAGCAGGTCACTCATGCCATTCACCTATCAGTCAGATAAGGCAAGAGTAGCAGCGGACCGGTCCATGACCAGACCTCGTATCACTCTCCAGTAGTTCTTGACTTAGACATTGTCCAATATGGGATCCGTTTTCGCCGAGGTCGAGCAGTCGATCTTCTCGTCCATTCCAGGCCCTGCGCGGCTGACGGACGCTTGCCGTACCGGCCCGAAGAGGCCGGATGCCGAAAGGCTCCGGCCTCTTCGGGCGCCCGGGGCCGAGGGCATCTCGCCTCCTCGCGCGCCCCGTTGCCCGGCTCTTACCCGGCCATCGCGGGCGCCGGCCGACGTGCGCCGGTCCAGCAGCGGATGATGTCGCGTACCGACACCACGCCCACCGGATCGCCCGACTCCAGGACGATCAGATGGCGGAAGCCACCGTGGGACATCGCGCGCGCCGCCTCGTCGAGCGTCCACTGAGGGGCGGCGAAGACGACGTCGGAGGTGGTGTGGGCATGGGCCCGCTCACGGTCCGGGTCCTGGCCCGCGCCCAGTGAGTTGAGGACGTCGCGCTCGGTCAGGATGCCGAGCCCGCTGGTATCGGGGTCCAGCACGATCGCCGAGCCGACGCGTCGGTCGGACATCAGCCGGGCGGCTTGGCGCAGGGTGTGGGCGGGGCCGATGGTGAGGACCACCGAACTCATGGCGTCGCGGACGAGCATGGGCGGGGACATGGTCGTGCCACCTCCTTGGCGAATCCTTACTGCGGGGGCCGCGCGCACTGCGGAACGGCGTGCGCCGCGGAAACTGCGTGCAATGCGGGACCGCGTGCATTGCGAACACCGCGGCGCCGCGCGGCGCCGCGCGACAGTACACGGCTGCACAAGTTCACAAGCGCGCGGATTCACATGTTCACATGGGGGCGCGGACGCCTACAAGAGGCGTGCGGAAGCCGATCTACCGCCTTACGCGCCCCCGTACCCCCTGATGCATGAGCCGGTCCGGGGACCGGACGGGCCCTAGCCGCCCAGGTAGCTCAGCAGTTCGCCGTGCAGCAGCCCGTTCGACGCCGCCGCGTTCCCGCTGAGCGGCCCCGGCACCCCGTCGAGCCCGGTGAAGCGGCCGCCCGCCTCCTGGACGATGATCGCGTTCGCAGCCATGTCCCACAGCGACAGTTCGGGCTCGGCACAGATGTCCACCGACCCCTCGGCGACCATCATGTACGGCCAGAAGTCGCCGTAGCCGCGCGTCCGCCAGCAGGCCCGGGTCAGATCGAGGAAACGGTTCAGCCTGCCGCGCTCCTCCCAGCCGCTGAGCGAGGCGTACCCGAACGACGCGTCCTCCAGCCGCGCCACCTGCGACACCGCCAGCCGGCTCGCGGACGACAGGCTCCGGCCGGTGTACGCCCCCAGCCCCTCGGCCGCCCACCAGCGGCGGCCGAGCGCCGGTGCCGACACCACCCCGACGACCGGCCGGTCGCCGCCCTTGCCGCGCTCCATGAGCGCGATCAGCGTGGCCCAGACCGGCACCCCGCGCACATAGTTCTTGGTGCCGTCGATCGGGTCCACGACCCAGCGGCGCGGACCGCTGCCCTCGCTGCCGAACTCCTCGCCCAGGACGGCGTCCCGCGGCCGGGCGCGCTGGAGCGAGGTGCGGATCAGCTCCTCGGCCGCCTTGTCGGCTTCGCTGACCGGCGTCATATCGGGTTTCGTCTCGACCTTGAGGTCGAGGGCCTTGAATCGCTCCATGGTGGTGGCGTCGGCCGCATCGGCGAGTACATGGGCGAGGCGCAGGTCATCGTGGTAGTCGGGCATGGCCGAACAGTATCGACACGGAATCGGCCGATCCACACGACCACGGCCGGACGGGGGCGCCGGGGGCGTACGCCGTGGCTATTGACACTACCTGGCGGTGCGTCAATTCTGTCCGCACGTGCCGCTGAATAGGGACGCATGGCCTGGGAGGCGACGATGCCCGCAGCACGTGAATCCTTACTCGACGCGGCCTTCACCGCGCTCGCCGACCGCCCCTGGGCGGTGGTCCGCATGGTCGATGTGGCCGTGGCGGCCGGAGTCTCGCGGCAGACGCTCTACAACGAGTTCGGCAGCAAGGACGGTCTCGCGCGCGCTCTGGTGCGCCGCGAGGCCGAGGCGTATCTGATCGGGGTGGAGCGGGCGCTGTCCGGAGCGACCGGTGCCGCAGGCCCGAACGAGCGGCTGGTGGCCGCGGCGGGCTGGACCGTACGGGCGGCGGCCGCGAACCCCCTGGTGCGGGCGGTGCTCACCGGCTGCTGGAGCGAACGGCTGCCCTCGCCCGTACGCCTGGGAAGCCCAGGAACCCTTTCGCGGCGCCCTGGCATCCCGGATCCGCTGCCCTCGCCCGTCGATCTCCTGGCGCAGATCCGGGACCGGGCGGTGCGCCTGCTGGCCGGGGAGTGGCCGCGGGGCGGGGCGGCGGATCTGGGTCAGGCCTGCGAGACGGCCGCGCGCCTGGCGCTGTCGTACGTGGTCGCGCCCGTGTCCGAGCCTGTGTCCGAGGAGGAGGTGGAGGGCCTGGTGCGCGGGGCGTTGGCCCAGGGCCCTGGTCGTGCCTAGTGCGCCGAGCCGGAGAGCTGGAGCCCGATCACGCCGACGATCACCAGCGAGATGGAGATGAGCTTGAGCGTGGAGACCAGGTCGCCGAGGAAGACCATGCCGTAGATCGCGGTCCCGGCCGCCCCGATGCCCGTCCACACCGCGTACGCCGGGCCCACGTCCAGCTTCTTCAGAGAGAGCGTCAGCAGGCCGAAGCTGCCCAGCGCGAAGGCGCAGAAGGCGATGGTGGGCCAGAGTCGGGTGAAACCGTGCGAGAGCTTGAGGCAGACGGCGAAGCCCGTTTCGAGTAGCCCGGCGACCACGACCAGCAGCCACGCCATACAAGTCCTCCCGTGCCGGTGTCGGCTGCTTCCGCCTCGCTCGTGTGATTATCCATTTACCGCACGTGGCGGGTGGCAAACGTCACCGTCGGCGGGCGGGTCGGTCGCGGGTCAGTCACCCTCTCGCCGCTCCCGCGTGGCCAGCAGCCGCCGCAGGGAGTAGAGCCGGGCCGGATCGGCGTGGCCGTCGGCGACCCACTGGTCCAGCGCGCAGTCCGGCTCGTCGTGGCTGCAGGCGCGCGGGCAGCCCTCGGTGCCCGGCTCCAGGTCAGGGAAGGCGTGGATGACCCGCGCGGGGTCCACATGGTGCAGTCCGAAGGACCGTACGCCCGGGGTGTCGATCACCCAGCCGTCGCCGTCGGGCAGCGGCAGCGCGAGTGCGGAGGTGGTGGTGTGGCGGCCGCGGCCGGTGACCGCGTTGACCCGGCCCGTGGCCCGTTTGCGCTCCGGCACCAGGGCGTTGACCAGGGTCGTCTTGCCGACGCCCGAGTGCCCGACGAAGACCGTGACCTGGTCCGCGAGACGTTCGCGCACCCGGTCGGCCGCGCCGCCGTCGGTCAACTCCTCGCGGTTGGTGACGACATAGGGGACGCCCAGCGGCTCGTAGGTCTCCAGCATGGGGGCCGCCGGGGCCAGGTCGGACTTGGTGAGGACCAGCAGCGGGGAGAGACCGGCATCGAAGGCGGCGACCAGACAGCGGTCGATCAGCCGCGGGCGCGGCTCGGGGTCGGCGAGCGCGGTGACGATGGCCAGTTGGTCGGCATTGGCGACGACCACCCGCTCGAACGGGTCGTCGTCATCCGCGGTACGGCGCAGCACCGACGAGCGCTCCTCGACCCGTACGATCCGCGCGAGGGTGTCCTTATCGCCCGACAGATCCCCGACCACCGCGACCCGGTCCCCGACCACCACGCCCTTGCGGCCCAGTTCGCGGGCCTTCATGGCGATGATCGTGCGCTCCTCGACCAGGACCGTCAGCCGGCCGCGGTCGACGGTCAGCACAAAGCCTTCGGCGGCGTCCTCGTGCTTGGGGCGGATGCTGGTGCGAGGGCGGTTGCCCTTGCGGTTGGGGCGGACCCGGACGTCGTCCTCGTCGGTGTGCTTGCCGTAGCGGCGCATGGCGGCGGCGCCTCAGGCTCTCCGCGCGGGGGCCGTCGCCGCGTCGAGCATGCCGGTCCACAGCCCGGGGAAGTCGGGCAGGGTCTTGGCCGTGGTGGCCACGTTCTCGATCTGTACGCCCTCGACGACCAGGCCGATGACCGCGCCCGCGGTGGCCAGCCGGTGGTCCTCGTAGGTGTGGAAGACCCCGCCGTGCAGCGGGCGGGGGCGGATCCGCAGCCCGTCGGCGGTCTCGGTGACATCGCCGCCGAGCTCGTTGATCTCCTTGGCCAGGGCCGCGAGCCGGTCGGTCTCGTGCAGCCGCAGATGCGCGATGCCGTGCAGCGAGGACTCGGAGTCGGCCAGCGCCGCCACCGCAGCGATCACCGGGGTGAGCTCGCCCACCTCGTGCAGATCGGCGTCGATGCCGGTGATCCGGCCGGTGCCGGTGAAGGTCAGACCGGCGTCGGTGAGCTCGCAGGTCCCGCCCATGTCGGTGAAGATCCGGCGCAGCGAGTCGCCGGGCTGGGTGGTGCGCTCCGGCCAGTCCGGGATCGTCACCCGGCCCCCGGTGACCAGCGCGGCCGCCAGGAACGGCGCCGCGTTGGACAGGTCGGGCTCGACCACCAGGTCGCGGCCCAGCAGGGCGCTGGGCGACACCCGCCATACGTTCGGCTCGCCGCCCGCCTCCGGGGCGTCCACGGCCGCGCCCGCGGCCCGCAGCATGTCGACGGTCATCCGGATGTGCGGCAGCGAGGGCAGCGCGGCGCCCACATGGCGCACCTCGACGCCCTGGTTGAAGCGCGGCGCGGACAGCAGCAGCGCGCTGACGAACTGCGACGAGGACGAGGCGTCGACGCGCACCGGGCCGCCGTCCAGCGCCCCGCCGCCGTGCACGGTCATCGGCAGTGAACCGCGGCCGTCGTCGTCGATCCGGGCGCCGAGCGTGCGCAGCGCGTCGATCACCCCGTGCAGCGGACGCTCGTGCGAGCGCTTGTCGCCGTCGAACCGCACCGGGCCGTCGGCCAGCGCCGCGACCGGCGGCAGGAAGCGCATCACCGTGCCGGCGTTGCCGACGTCGACCGTGGCCGGGCCGTGCAGGCCCGCCGGGATGACCCGCCATGCCTCGCCGCCGCCCGCGGAGCCCGGCGCGCCGTGGGAGCCCTGGGCGCCGGGGGAGTGGTCGGGCACCGTTTCCTCGATGCCCACGCCCAGGGCGCGCAGTGCCTCGGCCATCAGAAGGGTGTCGCGGGAGCGCAGCGGGCGGCGCAGCCAGCCCGGCTCGGCGGCGAGCGCGGCCAGGATCAGGCCGCGGTTGGTGACCGACTTCGATCCGGGCACGGTGACGGTCGCGTCGACCGCTCCGTCGGCGAGCGGAGCGGGCCAGAGGGCGGTGTGCGCGCCCGAGGGGGTCTCAATGCCGGTCATGGCTCTCACTTTAGTGGCTCGCCGAGAGTGAGATTCTTGATCAAAAACGGCGAAACCCAGTCGAAACACGCCGCTGGTATGGACACCTTACGGGTGGCTCATGGCCCGAGGGGGCAGTGGATCACAGCCCCAGCAGCCAGCGACCGCCGCCGATCAGCGAGCTCAGCGAGACCACGTGGAAGAGCAGCAGCCAGATCGTGGCCGGGACGTTGGTCAGGCGCGCGAGCTGGTCGGGGTCGGAGTCGTGCGCCCCCGAGTAACGGCGCTTGCGCTGCAGCTCGAACGGGGGGCGTACGCCGCCCAGGAGCAGAAACCACACCACGACGTACGCGAAGGCCGCCTGCACGTCCGGCTCGGTCAGCCAGGAGACGAGGAAGAAGGCGGCCCCGGAGACGACCACGGTGAGCACGCCGTACGCATTGCGGATCATGACGAGCATCAGCGCCAGCAGCGCCGTCGTCCCCCACAGCAGCGCGGTGATATGGCCCGCGGCCAGCAGCCACGCGCCCGCCAGCCCGAGCAGGGACGGCGCGGTGTAGCCGGCGGCCGCGGTGAGGATCATGCCGAGGCCGGTGGGCTTGCCGCGCGAGACGGTCAGCCCCGAGGTGTCCGAGTGCAGCCGTATGCCCTCCAGCCGCCGGCCGCTGACCAGCGCCACCAGGCCGTGGCCGCCCTCGTGGGCGATGGTGATCGCGTTACGGGCGATCCGCCAGGCGATCTGGGAGACGACCACCGAGAGCGCGACCAGCCCGGTGGCGGCGACCAGCCAGGTGGTGGGGTCCGGCTGGGTGCCGACGACGCGGTCCCACAGATCGGCGGCGTTCGTGCTGTCCATGTGCGGGAGACTCCTCGCGTCCGTCTTCGGTGCTTCTGCTCTTCAGTACGTCGTTCATGGCCGCTCGGTTTCGACGGCCTCGCGTCACCGGCCGTGGGCGTCGTGGCAGTGTGGCACCTATGTGCGGTCGATACGCAGCGAGCCGGAAGCCCGAGGACCTCGTCGGCATCTTCGGGGTGCAGCAGTGGGAGCCGGAGGAGACGCTGGCCCCGGACTGGAACGTCGCGCCCACCAAGGGCGTGTACGCGGTGCTCGAACGCCCCGTCAAGGACGCCGACGATCCGAGCCCGGTCCGCCAGCTGAGGGCGCTCAAGTGGGGACTGGTGCCGTCCTGGGCCAAGTCACCGGACACCGGCGTGAAGATGATCAACGCACGGGCGGAGACGGTGCACGAGAAGCCCTCCTACCGCCGCCCCTTCGCCTCGCGCCGCTGTCTGCTGCCCGCCGACGGCTACTACGAGTGGGTCACCGGCTCGGGGGAGCGGCAGCTGGAGGAGCAGGGGAAGCGGAAGCGGCCGCGTAAGCAGCCCTACTTCGTGACCCCGGTGGACGGCTCGGTGATGGCCATGGCCGGGCTGTACGAGTTCTGGCGCGACCGGACGCTGCCGGACGACCACCCGCGGGCCTGGTGGGTGACCTGCACCGTCATCACGACCGAGGCGGAGAAGGAGCCGTTTCCCCTGCTGGGCAAGGGCGGGGACGAGGGTGGCGCGGGGCCGCGGTCGCTGGCCGACATCCATCCGCGGATGCCGCTGGTGCTCACCGAGGACCGCTGGGCGGACTGGCTCGACCCCTCCCGCACCGACCCCGACGAGCTGCGCCCGCTGCTCGCCCCGCCGCCCGCGGGGCTGCTGCGCGCCTACCCGGTGGCCACGGCCGTCAGTGACGTACGTAACAACGGCCCGGAGCTGGTGACCGAGCTGGAGGCACCCGAGACGAGCACGCTCTTCTGAGGTTCTGGCTTCTGAACTTCTGAGCGGCCTTCCGGGCGCGGTGGCCCGTAAGCGGCAGGATGGGCATGTGAGCGCCGAGCAGACCGAGCAATCAGCCAAGAGCGAAACGACCGAGAGCGGCACAACCGGAAAGACCGGAAAGACCGGAAAGACCGGAAAGACCGGGGAGACCGTGCCGACCCCCGCCGGGGACGCCAGGATCATCTGGCACCGCGCCCCCCGAGCCCGCGCCGTGCTGGCCGTGAGCCACGGCGCCGGGGGCGGGATCGAGGCACGGGACCTACAGGCGCTGGCCGCCGCGCTGCCGCCGCTGGGCGTCAGCGTCGCGCTGGTCGAGCAGCCGTGGCGGGTGGCGGGCAAGAAGGTCGCGCCCGCGCCGAAGACCCTGGACATCGGCTGGCGCGCGCTGTGGCCCGCGCTGGAGAAGCCCGCGCTGCCGGTCGTCGCGGGCGGCCGCAGCGCCGGGGCGCGGGTGGCCTGCCGTACGGCGCGCGAGCTGGGCGCGAGCGCCGTGCTGGCGCTGTCCTTCCCGCTGCACCCGCCGGGCAAGCCGGAGCGGTCCCGGGCCGACGAGCTGCTGGGCGCCGGTCTGCCGACGCTGGTGGTCCAGGGCGGCCGCGATCCGTTCGGCCGCCCCGAGGAGTTCCCCGAGCTGCCCGCCGGGACGGAACTGGTCGGGATCCCGCACGGCGACCACAGCTTCGTCGTGCCCAAGAAGGCGGACATCGGCCAGCAGGAGGCGCTGGCGCGGATCACCGGCGCTGTGGCCGAATGGCTGGCCCGCGTACCGCTCTGAGCTGCGCGGATGCGCCGTATAGGGGTGGCGGGGACGCTCGGGAATGCGGCGGGGCCGCGATCTGTTGTAGCGGGCGTATATGGATCAGGAACACCAGGAACAGGCTCAGGTACCCGCACCAGCAGAAGGAGTCCCCAGTATGGGTTCGCTCGCTTGCCCGGCCCGTCCGCGCGCCGCTGACCTGGACTGGTCGCAGCCGCAGACGGGGTGGACTGCCCGGAACGAAGCGGCGGGCGGACCGGATCGTCGTCTATTCTCCGATTCGAGCGGGTCCGCATTCGGCGGCCTCGCCACGAAGGCGGAGGAGGTGGGTCAGGTCACTGGCACCGACGCGGGGACCGACGGCGTGACTGAGGGCCGGCCGGTCGGGCAGCCGCAGGAGACGGACGTCGAGCGCAATGCGCGCTTCGAACGGGATGCCCTTACCTTCCTCGACCAGATGTACTCCGCCGCATTGCGTATGACGCGCAATCCGGCCGACGCCGAGGACCTGGTGCAGGAGACGTACGCGAAGGCGTACGGGTCCTTCCACCAGTTCCGTGAGGGCACCAACCTCAAGGCGTGGCTGTACCGCATCCTGACCAACACCTTCATCAACTCGTACCGCAAGAAGCAGCGGGAGCCCCAGCGCAGCGCGGCCGAGGAGATCGAGGACTGGCAGCTGGCGCGCGCCGAGTCGCATATGTCGACCGGTCTGCGCTCCGCGGAGTCGCAGGCGCTCGACCACCTGCCGGACTCGGACGTCAAGGAAGCGCTCCAGGCCATTCCCGAGGAGTTCCGCATCGCGGTCTATCTCGCGGACGTCGAGGGGTTTGCCTACAAGGAGATCGCAGACATCATGGGGACACCCATCGGTACGGTGATGTCGCGGCTGCACCGTGGGCGCCGCCAGCTGCGCGGTCTGCTCGAGGACTACGCCCGTGGGCGCGGACTGGTCCCGGCCGGCGCGCCCGCCGCGGCGGACGAGTCGAACGATCGGAAAGGCGCGGACTCATGAGCTGCGGAGAGCCGCACGAGACGGATTGCTCCGAGGTCCTCGACCACCTCTACGAGTTCCTCGATCGGGAGATGCCCGACGTCGACCGCGCCAAGCTCGAGGTGCACTTCCACGAGTGCTCCCCCTGCCTGGAGAAGTACGGCCTGGAGCAGGCCGTGAAGAAGCTGGTCAAGCGGTGCTGCGGCCATGACGACGTGCCCAGCGACCTGCGCTCGAAGGTCATGAACCGCATCGAGCTGATCCGCTCCGGCGAGGTCGCGCCGGAGCGGGAGGTCGTCGCGGAGGCGAACGCGCCGACGCCCGCGCAGGACTGACCCCTTGCCTCGTGCGGGACTGACCTCTCGCCTCGTGCAGGGCCGGCGCCGCCCGTCGTAACCCGCCCGATCATCACCCGAAGGTGTGGAATCGGGCGGAGCATACGGACGAACCCCGCGTGCCGGGCTCTATCCTCCCCAATCTGACGGCCCCGACCGGGGCCGTTCGACGGACGGGGAGGAGGGGGTATGCGGGCGGTTCCTCTGGCGGCGCGCGTCTACGTGGTGAGCGCCGCGCTCCTGGTCGCGGTGTGCGCCGCCCCGGCCCTGACGCCTGCGGCGGACGTCCCATGGGCCACGGCCGCGCTGCTCGCCGCGCTCTACGCGGCGGGGGCCCGCAGGCCCCCTTCCCACGCCTGTCCACCCCTGTCACCCCCGCCGCCCGCCGTCGCGCCTGCTGTGACGGCGTCGCCGGACTGGTGCGGCCCCGCGCTTCTGGCCGGGGCTTTTCTGCTGCCCGCGCCCGCCGCCGCGCTCGTCGCGGTGCCCGGCGCGCTGCTCGGCGCCGTGGAGCGGCGCCCCGCCGGGGTGCGGCGGCTGTGGCGCGCCGCGCGGCTCGCCCTCGCCGCGTACGCCGCCTCGCTCGTCTTCGGGCTCTGCGGCGGCGGGGAGGCCCTTGCCGCCACCCTCGCCGACCCCGCCACCGCCGGTGAGCCGGGCTTCTTTCCGTACGCCCTGGTGCCCGCGGCCGTCGCCGCGCTCGCCCTCGGCCTGACCGCCGCCGCCCTGGAAGGCGGCGTGCTGATGGCGGCCGAGGGCCGCTCGCCCCGCGCCGCCTGGCGCGGCCGGGTGCTCTGCTCGCTCGTGCCCCACCTGGTGCACGGCCTGGCCGGGCTGGCCATGGCGGTGCTGTGGCGCAGCCCGTACGGGCCGCCCGCCGCGCTTCTCGTACTGCCGCCGATGTACGTCTGCGCCCGCGTCTTCGCGCTGTGCCACCGGGAGCGCGCCGCTCATCAGGCCACCGTGCGCGCCCTCGTCCAGGCCGTCGACATCAAGGACCGGTACACCCGCGGCCACAGCGAGCGCGTCGGCCGCGCCTCCGCCATGATCGCCCGCGAGCTGGGGATGAACGGCGACCGGCTCGAGGCGTTGCGCATCGCGGGCGTCCTGCACGACGTCGGCAAGCTCGGCGTCCCCACCCGGCTGCTGCGCAAAAACGGTCCGCTGACCCCCGAGGAGCGCCGCGCCATCGAGCTCCACCCCGAGTACGGGCACGAGATGGTGCGCGGCATCGGCTTCCTGAGCGAGGCGCGGGAGGCCGTCCTCCACCACCACGAGCGGCTGGACGGGAGCGGCTATCCCTATGGGCTCGCGGGAGCGGACATCCCGGAGGCGGCGAGGGTGGTGGCGGTCGCCGACGCCTTCGACGCGATGACCTCGACCCGGACCTACCGACGGGCCCGGCCGGTGCCCGCGGCGGTGGAAGAGCTCGAACGGTGCGCGGGGGCGCAGTTCGACCCACGGATGGTGGTCGCCCTGGCCCGCGCCCTGGACCGCCACGGCTGGCCCGCCACGCCCCAGGAAGAGGCCCGCCCGGTCCGGGACCATGTACGGGGCCGTACAGCGGGCCACGCACCGGACCGAGTGCCTGCCCACGCACCGGACAGCGGCCCGGACCGCGCAGCGGACCAGCGCGGAAACGTCCCGTCTGGGCGGGCTTCCGCGCGACCGCCGGAGGCCGCGCGGCCCGGCCGGGGTGGTGGCGCATGAGCCTGTGGCGGTGTGCCGTGCCGTGGCCCGGCGCGGGCCGGCCTCGGGTACGGCGCTGGGCGCCCTCTGGTGCGCCCAGCGGGCGGGGAGGGTTCACCTTTGTCGCGGTGTACGGGGCGGCGGGAGCGCTGGTCGTGGCCGCTCTCGTATGGACGCAGCGGGTGGGCGTGCGCCAGCCAGGGGTGGCACTCGCGTTTGGGGCGCTTGTCGCGCTGGGGGAGGCCATGCGGTGGGACGGGCGCCCGGCCGTGCGCGCGGGCGCGGGCGCGGACAGGGGCGCGGCCGGGGCGCGCGGGCGGCCCGGCGAGCCGGAGGCCGGGGAGCGCGAGCCCGCGCCCGTCGCCGCCGCGGCGGCCCTCGGCTATGCCGCGCTGGGACCGCCGGCCGGTGCGCCGACCACGAACGGCGTCCTCCAGACCGTCGCCGTCGTCGGGGCGGCATCCCTCCTCGCCCTGGTGATGCGCGCGGCCCTCGGACACCCGGCCGACCTCGACCGTGCCGCGCGCCGGGTGCTCACCGTCGCCTTCGTCGCGATCTGCTGCCAACCGCTTCACCACACCGGCCGGTTGTCCTCCTGGTTCGGCCGGCCCGGTCACGGTCCGTGCCTCGTCGCGGCCTTGTTGCTCGTCCTGGCGCTGGCCGCGCTCGGCGACGCGGCCCTGGCCGCGGCGCTGGCCCGGGCGGGTACGGGCCGCCCCTGCGCGCCCCTGCTGCGCGACGAGCCGCGCGCGCTGCCCGGCGTGGGGGCCGCGGTCTGCGCGACGGCGGCGGTGACGGCCCCGGCGGTCGCCGTGGCCGGGCTGTGGGTGCTGCCGGCGCTCTGTGTGCCGCTGCTGCTCGTCCAGTACTCCTTCCGCCGCTGTGCCGGGATACGGGCCACCTGCCGCCAGACCGTCGCCTCGCTGGCGAGGACCACGGAGATAGCGGGCTACACCCCCGCGGGCCACGCCCGCCAGGTCGCCGGCCTCAGCCGCGCCGTCGGCCGTGAGCTGCGGCTGTCCGCTCCGTCGCTGACCGTGCTCGAGTACGCGGCGCTGATGCACGACGTCGGGCAGCTGTCGCTGCTCGACCCGGTGCCGGCCGGGGCCACCGAGCCGCTGCCGGAGGCCGAGCAGCGGCGGATAGCGCTGCTGGGCGGCGCTGTCGTACGGCAGACCGGGGTGCCGGAGGAGGTCGCGGAGATCGTGGAGCGGCAGGCGGACCCGTATCGGGAACAGCCGCTTCCGGCCCGTATCGTGCGGGCGGTAAACGCCTACACCGAATTGGTGGGAGGTTCCTCGGGCACCTCACTGGGAAACCCTCAGAAGGGCCGGGGCGCGGTCGGGCCCGGGGCTCTGGAGCGGTTGCGGCGGGGCACGGCCCGTGACTTCGACCCGGCGGTGGTGGAGGCCCTGGCCACGGTCGTGTCGCGGCCGGAGCACGACCCGGAGCACGATCCGGCGCATGACCTGGTGCACGACGAGGTCCGTGGTCACCCGAAGTGAGAACTCGCGGGTAATGAGCGGCTGCCCCGAGGGGCATGGTTGGATGCGAAGAGAGGGGGTGTCGGGCCTATGGCCGGCGGCAAGGAGGAGTGGTGGGCATCGTCCCCAGGCCGAACCGTGAGGGGCCGGGCTGAGATGTCCGCGAATGTGTGGCAGGTTGTCGTCGAGGGAGGGCTACGCCGTCCGCGAGGACATCTGGTTCGGTACTACTTCGATACCGGCAGGCGGGAATGGTGAAGATCTTCGGCAAGGTGCGGCACCGGCCGTCCGCGTCATGGCGGCAGGCCACGGACCGCGCGTTCACGCTCATCGGTGACGGCCGGTACGAGGACGCGGGCGCGTTGCTGACCCGCGCCGCCGACCTGGAGCCGTGGCTGTCGGAGTCCTGGTTCAACCTGGCGCTGCTGCACAAGTTCCGGCACGACTGGGAGCAGGCGCGCGCGGCCGGGCTGCGCGCGGTCGCGCTGCTGGACCGCGAGACCGGCGCCCCTGACTGGTGGAACGTGGGGATCGCCGCGACCGCCCTGCAGGACTGGCCGCTGGCGCGCCGCGCCTGGCAGGCGTACGGCCTGAAGGTGCCCGGTGAGGCATCCGCGTCCGGTGAGCCGTTGGGCATGGAGCTGGGCAGCGCGGCGGTGCGGCTGTCGCCGGAGGGCGAGTCGGAGGTCGTCTGGGGCCGCCGCCTGGACCCGGCCCGGATCGAGGTGCTGTCCATCCCGCTGCCGTCCTCCGGGCGGCGCTGGGGCGAGGTGGTGCTGCACGACGGCGTTCCGCACGGCGAGCGCGTCACCTCCGCCGGTCCTGCCTACCCGGTCTTCGACGAGATCGAGCTGTGGGCGCCGTCCCCGGTGCCGACCTGGGTGGTGCTGCTGGAGGCCGCGACGGAGGCCGACCGGGACGCGCTGGAGCGGCTGGCGGCGGACGCGGGCTTCGCCGCCGAGGACTGGTCGTCCTCGGTGCGGCTGCTGTGCCGCTCCTGTTCGGAGAGCCGGATGCCCAGCGACGAGGGCGAGGGCGAGCACCTGGACCCGCATGACCACAGCGAGCCCGGCCAGCCCGGCCCGCTGGGGCACCGGATGGCGGGCTCGGGTTCGCTGTGGGTGGCGGAGCGGGAGTGCGGGATCGCCGCGCCGAGCGGGCTGGTGCGCGGGCTGCTGGACGGCTGGGTCGCGGACAGCCCGGACACCCGCGAGTGGCGGGACCTGGAAGAGGTCTGCTGACATTCCCGCCAGAGGTCTCTGACATACCCGCCAGAGGTCTCCAGAGGTCTGCTGACATACCCGCCCATCCCGCGCGGGCCTTACCCTGTAGGGCGACGAGTCTGGTTTTGAGGAAGGCGTGCGGCGGACGATGGCGCAGCAAGGGACTGAGCAGCGGGTGGACGACGAGTTCATCGTGGACACGGAGGACTGTGAGGAGCGCGAGCGTGCGTACCGCGAGCGCGGCACGGCCCGTCCGATCACGGTCGTCGGCAATCCGGTGCTGCACAAGGAGTGCCAGGACGTCACGGAGTTCGACGACAAGCTCGCCGCGTTGATCGACGACATGTTCGCCAGCCAGAAGGCGGCCGAGGGCGTGGGCCTGGCCGCCAACCAGATCGGCGTCGGCCTGAAGGTCTTCGTCTACGACTGCCCGGACGACGACGGCGTCCGCCACGTCGGCGTGGTCTGCAATCCGGTGCTGGACGAGCTGCCGGCCGACCGCCGGGTGCTGGACGACTCCAATGAGGGCTGTCTGTCGGTGCCCACCGCGTACGCCTCGCTGGCCCGCCCCGACTACGCGGTGGTGCGCGGCCAGGACGCCGAGGGCAAGCCGATCGCGGTCCAGGGCACCGGCTACTTCGCCCGCTGCCTGCAGCACGAGACCGACCACCTCTACGGCCGTCTCTACATCGACCGCCTCTCCAAGCGCGACCGTAAGGACGCGCTGCGGCAGATGGCGGAGGGCACGCCGCGCTACGAGACGGTGCCCAACGACTGACGCCTGCCACGTAACGAAGCGCGGCGCGGCGCCCCCGGGAGATCCCAGGGGCGCCGCGCGCGCATGTCGGGTTTGAATCAGAAACGGCTCAGAAGTCGTCGTCGAAGGAGACCGAGCCCTCGACCGCCACCTGGTACGCGGAGGCGCGGCGCTCGAAGAAGTTGGTCAGCTCCTGGACGTTCTGCAGCTCCATGAAGGAGAACGGGTTCTCCGAGCCGTAGACCGGGGCGAAGCCCAGGCGGGCGAGCCGCTGGTCGGCGACGCACTCCAGGTACTGGCGCATCGACTCGGTGTTCATCCCCGGCAGCCCGTCGCCGCACAGGTCGCGGGCGAACTGCAGCTCGGCCTCGACGGCCTCCCGCAGCATGTCGGTGACCTGCTGCTGGAGTTCGTCGTCGAAGAGCTCGGGCTCCTCCTCGCGGACCGTGTCGACCACCTGGAACGCGAAGTTCATATGCATGGTCTCGTCGCGGAACACCCAGTTGGTGCCCGTCGCCAGGCCGTGCAGCAGGCCGCGGGAGCGGAACCAGTAGACGTACGCGAAGGCGCCGTAGAAGAACAGGCCCTCGATGCACGCCGCGAAGCAGATCAGGTTGAGGAGGAAGCGGCGGCGCTCCTCCTTGGTCTCCAGCCGGTCGATCTTGTCGACCGAGTCGATCCAGCGGAAGCAGAATTCCGCCTTCTCCCGGATGGACGGGATGTTCTCCACCGCGGCGAACGCGGCGGCCCGGTCGTCCGGGTCGGGGAGGTAGGTGTCCAGCAGCGTCAGATAGAACTGGACGTGCACGGCCTCCTCGAAGAGCTGCCGGGACAGATACAGCCGCGCCTCGGGCGAGTTGATGTGCTTGTAGAGGGTGAGCACCAGGTTGTTCGCGACGATCGAGTCGCCGGTCGCGAAGAAGGCGACCAGGCGGCCGATCAGGTGCTGCTCGCCGGGGGAGAGCTTGGCGAGGTCGGCGACGTCCGAGTGGAGGTCGACCTCCTCCACGGTCCAGGTGTTCTTGATCGCGTCGCGGTAGCGGTCGTAGAAGTCCGGGTACCGCATCGGCCGCAGGGTCAGCTCGAACCCGGGGTCCAGGAGGTTCTTGACGCGGTCGGGGGCGGTGGTCACTGGCAGGCCTCGCAGGACTCGGGGTTTTCCAGGGAGCAGGCGATGACCTCGGGATCGGCGGGCGCCTGCTGTACGGGGATGGTGGCGGGAGCGGCGGCGCGCGCGGACTGGGCGATCCGGGTCGCCGGGCGCGAGCGCAGGTAGTACGTGGTCTTGATGCCGCGCTTCCAGGCGTACGCGTACATCGAGCTGAGCTTGCCGATGGTCGGCGAGGCCATGAAGAGGTTCAGCGACTGGCTCTGGTCGAGGTACGGGGTGCGGGCGGCGGCCATGTCGATCAGGGCGCGCTGCGGGACCTCCCACGCGGTCCGGTACAGCTGCCGTACGTCCGCGGGCACCCAGGAGAAGTCCTGGACCGAGCCGTTGGACTCGCGCAGCGCCTCGCGGCTCTGGGCGTCCCAGACGCCGAGCTTCTTCAGGTCGTTCACCAGGTAGGAGTTGACCTGAAGGAACTCACCGCTGAGCGTTTCGCGCTTGAAGAGGTTGGAGACCTGCGGCTCGATGCACTCGTACACGCCCGCGATCGAGGCGATCGTCGCGGTCGGGGCGATGGCCAGCAGGAGCGAGTTCCGCATGCCGGACTTGGCCATCCGCTCGCGCAGCGCCGCCCACCGCTCGGGCCAGGTCGCCACCGCGTCCGTGTAGTGGTCCGGGTGCAGCACACCGCGCGCGGTGCGGGTGGCGGACCAGGCCGGGTGCGGGCCGTGGCGCTCGGCGAGCGCGCAGGACGCCTCGTACGCCGCGAGCATGATGCGCTCGGAGATCTGGGTGGACAGCCGCTGCGCCTCGGGCGAGTCGAAGGGCAGCCGCAGCCGGAAGAAGACGTCCTGGAGGCCCATCAGGCCCAGACCCACCGGCCGCCAGCGGGAGTTGGACGCCCCGGCTTCCTGGGTGGGGTAGAAGTTGATGTCCACCACACGGTCGAGGAAGGTGACGGCGGTACGGACGGTCGCGTCCAGCCGCTCCCAGTCCATTACTTCTTCCCCGGCGCCGCCGTCTTTGCCCAGGTGCGCGGCCAGGTTGACCGACCCCAGGTTGCAGACGGCCGTCTCGCCGTCGTCCGTGACCTCCAGGATCTCGGTGCACAGGTTGGAGGAGTGCACGACCCGGCCGGACTCGGCGGTCTGGTTGGCGGTGCGGTTGGCGGCGTCCTTGAAGGTCATCCAGCCGTTGCCGGTCTGCGCGAGGGTGCGCATCATCCGGGCGTACAGCTGGCGCGCCGGAACGGTCTTGACGGCAAGACCCTCCGCCTCGGCCTTCCGGTACGCGGCGTCGAACTCCTCGCCCCACAGGTCGACCAGCGCGGGCGCGTCGACCGGCGAGAACAGCGACCAGTCGGCGTCGGCCTCGACCCGGCGCATGAACTCGTCCGGGATCCAGTGCGCGATGTTGAGGTTGTGGGTGCGGCGGGCCTCTTCGCCCGTGTTGTCCCGCAGCTCCAGGAACTCCTCGATGTCCGCGTGCCAGGTCTCCAGGTAGACACAGGCCGCGCCCTTGCGCCGACCGCCCTGGTTGACGGCGGCGACGGAGGCGTCGAGCGTGCGCAGGAACGGCACGATGCCGTTGGAGTGCCCGTTGGTGCCGCGGATCAGCGAACCGCGGGCGCGGATGCGCGAGTACGACAGGCCGATGCCGCCCGCGTGCTTGGAGAGCCGCGCGACCTGGTGGTAGCGGTTGTAGATCGAGTCCAGCTCGTCCAGCGGCGAGTCCAGCAGATAGCAGGACGACATCTGCGGGTGCCGGGTGCCGGAGTTGAACAGGGTGGGGGAGCTGGGCAGGTAGGACAGCGTGCTGGTGAGCCGGTAGAGCTCGGCGACGTCGTCGAGCGCCCGCTCCGAGTGGTCCTCGGCCAGCCCGCAGGCCACCCGCAGCAGGAAGTGCTGCGGGGTCTCGATCACCTGGCGGGTGATCGGGTGGCGCAGCAGATAGCGGCTGTGCAGCGTGCGCAGCCCGAAGTAGCCGAAGCGGTCGTCGGCGCCGTCGGCCAGCGCGCGGTCGACCAGGGCGTCCAGGCGGGCGGCGTGGGCGGTCACGAACTCGGCCGTGCCGTCCGCGATCAGGCCCTCGCGGTGCCCCACGGCCACCGAGGCGGAGAAGGAGACCGCGCCCTGCCCGGCCGCCTCCTCGGCGATGGCGAGAGTCAGCAGCCGCGCGGCGAGCTTCGAGTACTCCGGCTCCTCGGCGATCAGCCCGGCCGCCGCTTCGGTCGCGAGAGTGCGCAACTCCGCCTCGTCCGAACCGGGATGGCGGCCGCGCAGGGCGGCGGCCGCGACCTTGCCGGGGTCGGTGGCGGGCAGGTCGGCGGTGAGCTCCGTCAGGGTCCGCAGCAGGGCGGTCCCGGGCGCGTCGTCCGCTCCCTGAATAGCCGCTGCCTCTGAAACCGGATCGGCTGGCGCGATGGTCACTGAAGTGCTCTCCCTCGCTCGGCTAGGGGCCTTGCGGGGCGGTCAGCGATGGGCGCGTACGGGCATGCCGAAACAGCGGACGGCATACCGCGCAGCGTCCACCGGCCCAACCCGCGAGGCCCGGACGTATGAGACGGCTGTCGGCAGGTCCTCGGACTTGCGGGTACGCAAAAGCGTACGCGTACACCGTTGCGGGACAGTTCCGGATTCCCACCGGATTCCCCTGCGGCGACAGCGAGCATGAGCATACATCTTGTGGTGGCGAGCGCACGCGCCCCCACATGTTGTGTCGCGAGGTGGAGTGTTTCGTACGAATGTGCTATTCAGTGCCGGACTTGGCGCAGTCTTGACGCGCACTTGGCACGAGCCGGACGCGGGCCCGAGGCGGCCCTTGTGCGGGCCCGATACGGGCCCTGGGGCGGTCCTGGCGAGGGTCCGGCGCGGACGGCCGGGCGCGAGCCTGACAGGGCCCGGCACGGCCCGGCAAGGGCTCGTCATCGGGGCCGGCGCGGCGCCGGGTCGAACTCCGGGTCGAACTCTAAGCGGGCGTCGTTGCCCGCCACTCCGTGAGGGTACGGGCCAACCTGGCCCGGTAGTCCGCGTAGCCGCGCTCGTATGCCTCGGCGCGGTCCGCGTCCGGTACGACAGTACGCGAATCGGCTCGCCATTGTGACGCGTCCACCGGGTCACCGAGCGCCCGCCAGGCGACCGCGACCGCGCCGCGCGCCCCCACCTCGGGCTCGTCGGGGATGCGCACCGGCCGCCCGAGAACGTCCGCGAACAGCTGGGTCCAGGCGGCGGATCGGGTGCCGCCCCCGCACGCCGCCAGGCTCGCCGTCAGCCCCGCGGCCTCCAGGCAGTGCCGGGCCGCGTACGCCACGGCCTCGCAGACGGCCCGTACGGCGTCCGCGCGTGTCGTCGCGAGGGTCAGCCCGTCCAACCGGCCGCGCGCGGCGGGCTCCACGAACGGGGCGCGCTCGCCCGCGTCGGACAGGAAGGGCAGCGCGGTCACCCCGCGCGCCCCTGGCGGGCTCGCGGCGAGCAGCGCGTCCAGGTCGGCGGTGGTGGCCCCGGCGAACTCCAGGACCCACTCCAGGGCCGCCGTGCCCACCATGGCGGGCATACCGCGCAGCCAGCGGTCCCGGTCGGGTACGCACAGCCACATGCCCGCCGGGTCCGCGGCCGGGTCGATCCGCGCGCTGTCGGTGAGGACTTGGCTGGCCAGCGTGGTGCCGACGATCAGCAGGCCGTCGCCCACCTCCTCGACCCCGCTGCCGATCGCGCAGGCCGGAAGGTCGTACGGGCCCGCCGTGACGGGCAGTCCGGCCGGCAGCCCGAGCAGCTTCGCGCCCGCCTCGTCCAGCCGCCGTACGGTGCCGGGCGCGGCGGGCGGCGGCAACAGCCGGGCGTATTCGGCGATTCCACACGCTTCCAGGGCTTTGGGGACATACTCGCGCGTGGTCACGTCCAGGAAGGGCATCGACGCGTCCGAGGCGTCCACGCCGATGACGCCGGTGAGCCGCTGCGCCACCGCGTCCACGCAGTAGCCCGCGACCTCCGCGCGCGCCAGTGCCTCCGGCTCGTGGTCGGCCAGCCAGCGCAGCAGCGGCGCATGGCAGCCGGGGAACACCCCGGAGCCGGTGAGCCGGTAGAGCTCGCGGATGGTGCCGTCCTCGCCCCAGCGGGTCACGGTGTCGTTCGCCCGGCCGTCCATCCACGAGATCGGCGGGCGCACCGCCCGGCCCGCCGCGTCGCGCAGCCACAGCCCGTCGCCCTGCCCGGTGAGCGCGAGCGCGACCGGGGCCGCCAGGCCGCCCGCGGCCAGGGCGGCGGTCACCTCGCGGACCACCTCGGCGACCGTGCGCAGCACGTCCTCCAGGTCCTGCTCGACCCGCCCGCCGGGCAGGCGGTCGAGCCGGCTGGGGCGGCTCGCGGCGGCCAGGGACCGGCCGTCGCGGCCGAAGGCGACGGCCTTGGTGACGGAGGTGCCGACGTCGACTCCGAGGACGATGCTCATGCGTACGGCCCTCCTTGGGGCATCGGCTGTGGCGCTGGGCTGATGATGGCGCTAGTTCGCGGGGTGGGCGAGCTTTTCGCCGCGCGCGTAGCGGCCGACCTCGGCGGCGGTGATGGCGGCGGCGCGGTGGGCGGTCTGCCGGGTGGCGCCGGCGAGGTGCGGGGTGGTGACGACATTGGGCGCGGAGTGCAGCGGCCAGTCGGCGGGCGGCGGTTCGAGGTCGTACACGTCGAGGGCGAGGGCCCCGAGGCGGCCGGTGCGCAGCGCCTCGGGCAGCGGCGCGTAGTCCAGCAGGCCGCCGCGCGCGGTGTTCACCAGGACCGCGCCGGGCCGCATCCGGGCGATCCGGTCGGCGTCGATGAGCCCCTTGGTCTCGGGGGTGAGCCGGGCGTGCAGGCTCACCACGGAGCTGCGGGCGAGGAGTTCGTCCAGCTCGACCGGTTCGACGCCGTCCGCGCGGGCGGTCTCGGGGTCGGTGTACGGGTCGGCGATCAGCACCCGGGCGCCGAACGCGCGCAGCACCCGGGCGACGATCCGGCCGATGGCCCCGTAGCCGACCAGGCCGACGGTCGCGCCGTCCAGCTCGATGCCGCCCTCCTCGTACGCGTAGAAGTCCCCGCGCCAGCGGCCCGCGCGCAGCTCGGCGTCGGCGGTCGGGATGCGGCGCATCGCGGCGAGCATCATGCCGATCGCGAACTCGGCGGCGGCGGTGGCGTTACGGCCGGGTGCGAAGCTGACGGCGACGCCCGCGCGGGTGGCGGCGGGCAGGTCGACGTTGACCGGGCCGCCGCGGGAGACCGCGACCATGCGCAGCTCGGGGCGGGCGGCGAAGACCCCGGCGGTGAACGGCGCCATCTGCGTCACGCAGACCTCGGCCCCCGCCAGCGCCTCGATCAGCTGCTCCTCGGTGCCGCTGGCCTCGATCACCCGGCTCTCCCGGCCGCCCACGGGGCCGAACGGCTCGTGTGGCCACGGCAGCGTCAGCTCGGCGACGTCGACGTCCGCAAGACCCGGCTCGTCGCGGAGCGCGGCGATGATGAGGTCGGGGCGTACGAAGTGGTCTCCGGCGGCGAGGACGCGCATGGGTGGCCTTTCTTCGGCGTTCCATCACAGAGGCGACGCTAGATTTAACATCGTTGACGTGACAAAGCAATGGTCCGCGCGTCATACAGGCTGAGGAGAGGAAACGTCCTGTGACGGCTCGTCTACTGCTCGTTCGCCACGGCGAGACGGTGTGGCACGCGGAGAACCGGTACGCGGGGATCTCCGACGTGGCCCTGACGGAACGAGGATTCCGGCAAGCGGAAGCGCTCGCCCATTGGGTGAGCGGACGCGACGTACACGCGGTCGCCTGCTCCCCGCTGAGCCGGGCCCGGCTGACCGCGCGCCCGGCTGCTGATGCGCTCGGGCTCGTCCCCGAGGTCGTCGAGGATCTGCGTGAGATCGACTTCGGCTGGGGCGAGGGCCGCACCATCGCCGAGATGGAGGCGGAGGACCCGGCGGCCGTACGGGCCTTCCGGACGGACGCGGAAGCGGGCGCCTTCCCCGGCTCGGAGCCGCCCGCCACCGCGGCGGCCCGTGCCGCGGCCGCCCTGCGCGGCCTGGCCGCCGCGCACCCGGACCGCACGGTGCTCGTCGTGGCGCACAACTCCCTGCTCCGGATGGCGCTGTGCGCGCTGCTGGGCATCCCCGTCGGCCGCTACCGGCAGGTGTTCCCGCGGCTGGACAACGCGGCGGTGAGCGAGATCGAGGTGGCGGGGGAGGGGACGGCGCTGCGTTCGCTCAACGTACCGACGACCCGTGGGGGAGAATCCGGCTCATGACCACGACCGGCGCGTCCGACGTCCCGCCCCGCTCCCAGTCCGCACGCAGGCAGACCATCACCGAGTACGTGCTCGCGCACTCCACCGCCACCGCGGCCGAACTCGCCGAGCTGACCGGCGTCAGCCTGATGACCGTGCACCGGGATCTGGACGAGCTGGCCAGGCTCGGTGTGGTGCGCAAGTTCCGGGGCGGCGTCTCCGCGCTGCCGTCCTCGGTCTTCGAGTCCAGCCTGGACTACCGGATGGGCGTGAACCGGGCCGAGAAGGAGGCGGTGGCCGTGGCCGCCGCGGAGCTGGTCGAGCCCGGCATGTCGATCATGCTGGACGACTCCACGACCGCCCTCGCCCTGGCCCGGCTCCTGGTCGACGCCGCCCCGCTGACCGTGGTGACCAACGCCCGGCGCGTGGAGGAGGTCTTCGCCGGGGTGCCGCAGACCCGGCTGATCGGCCTGGGCGGGGAGTACTCGCACACCCATGACTCCTTCCTCGGCGTGCCCTGCGTGGCGGCGATCGAGGCGCTGTCGGTGGACATGGTGCTGGTCTCCACCTCGGCGGTGGACGCGCACACCACCTACCACCAGGAGCAGGACGTGGTCCTCGTGAAGCGCGCCATGCTCGCGGCCGGCAGCCGCAAAGTGCTCCTCATGGACGCGTCGAAGACCCGGCGCACGGCTCTGCACCGGCTGTGCCCGGTCGACGAGTTCGACCATCTGGTGGTCGACGACGGCGTGGACGTGGGGCTGCTGGCGGAGCTGCGGGAGCGTACGGATGTGAGGGTGGCGAAGGCTACGGAGGCCACGGGGGCGACGCGGGCTACGGGGGCGCACTCTTAACGCCATCCGTGTTAACTTCACTTCGCACATGGGGCTGGTGGGCCTTGGGCGCGCCGGGGAGCCCCCAAGGCCCACCGTTGTACGGCCGCGCTGCGCACCGAAGGAGCCGACCCCTATGAGCACAACGTCGTCCTCCCCGGAGGTCGTGGCGGGCATCGACATCGCCACGGCGGCGGTCCGTGTGGTCTGCGTCGACGCGCGGGGACAGGTCCGAGCGGAGGCCCGCGAGCCGCTGCCCCCGCCGCGCCGCGGCGCGGGCGGCCACAGCGAGCAGGACGCCCGCGCCTGGTGGCCCGCCGTCGCCGCCGCGTTGCGGCAGGCGACCGCGGCGCTCCCGGCGGGCGGCCGGGAGGTCGTGGCCGTCGCCATGTCGGCGACCTCCGGCACGGTCGTCCTGGCCGACGCCGCGGGTGAACCGCTCGGCCCCGCCCTGATGTACGACGACCGCCGCGCGGCCGAACTCAATGCCCAAGCCCAGCGCATCGGCGCCCCCCGCTGGCAGGCCCTCGGCCTCTCGGTCGGCCCGACGGCGGCTCTCGGCCGTATCGCGTGGCTGGCGGGGGAGGACACCCCCGACCGCGCGGTGACCCGCCACCTGCTCCACACCCCCGACCTCATCGCCTGGCGGCTCACCGGAGGCCCGGTCGCCACCGACTGGAGCCACGCCCTCAAGAGCGGCTACGACGCCCGCGTCGGCGAATGGCCCGCCGAGGTCCTGGACGCGCTGGGCGTACCGCCCGAGTGGCTGCCGCCCGTACAGGCGCCCGCCACCGAGGCGGGCACGGTGTGCGCGGCCGCCGCGGACGAGACGGGGCTGCCGGCCGGCTGCTCGGTCCGGCTCGCGATGACGGACGGATGCGCCGGGCAGATCGCCACCGGGGCGGTCCGGCCCGGCCAGTTCGTGGGCGTCCTCGGCACCACGTACGTCCTCAAGGGCGTGACCCGCGAACTGGTCACCGACCCGACCGGTGCGCTCTACAGCCATCGCCACCCCGACGGCTGGTGGCTGCCGGGCGGCGCGTCCAACACCGGCGGCGAAGCCCTCGCACACGTCCCCGCCGACCGACTCCCCGCCCTCGACCGCGCCGCGGCCGCCCGCGGACCCGCGTCCGCGGTCGCCTACCCCCTGCGCCGCGACGGCGAGCGCTTCCCCTTCGTCAGCGGCGAGGCCCGCGGCTTCCTCCTCGGCACCCCGGCCGACGAGGCCGACCGTCACCGCGCCGAGCTGGAGGGCGTCGCCTTCCTGGAACGCCTGGCCATTGAGCGCGTACGGGAGTTGGGCGTACCTGTCGAAGGACCCCTATGGGCCGCGGGCGGCGGCAGCCGCAGCCCCCTGTGGACCCGCATCCGCGCCACCGCCCTCGGTATGCCCCTACGCGTCGCCGACCACGCCGAAACCGCCTTCGGCGCCGCGCTTCTCGCTGCCTCCGGCACGCTCCACCCCGACCTCGAGGCGAGCGCCGCGGCGATGGTCCGTACGGGCCGGGACATCGAGCCGGACGAAACGGAACGCGCGGCGCTCGACGAGTCGTACGCCGCTTTCACCGCCGCCCTGCGCGAACGCGGCTGGCTCGGCTGACGCGTGTCTCTTTGACGCTCTGAGCGGTTGAAACCTCAGAGCGATATCCGGAGCATGTCCTCGACCACGCCTTCGCCCGTGAACCGCCCCAGCCATGTGCCGAACTGCGGGGCAAATGCCTCCATGGCCGCCTTGAACAGGGCTTCTTCCTCGTCTTCGTCGGGCGGGGCGAGGCCGAAGTTCCGGTTCAGCCAGGCGAGGTATTCCTGACGCGCGGGGAAGAGCTCGTCCAGGTCCTCGTCCTCGTACGCCATGTCGCGTTCGATGGGAAGCAGCCGGAACAGCTCTCGTAGGTTGCTCGCGTGGACCCAGACGTCGCCCTCGTCGCCGAGGAACACGACGGGGAGGTCGGCGAGGTCGGCCCGGTCGTCGCACCGCCACAGCGCGTAGACCGAACCACTGCCGGTGGCATCCGCGAAGGGGATCAGACCGGCGAAGAACTCGGCGCGGTCGGGGTTCTCCGGATCGCGCAGCCAGCCGTCGAGCCACTTCTTGTCGTCGTAGTCGCGCAGTTCGAAGCCGTCGGCGTAGCCCTCCGCCCCGAACTTGTCGTCGAACTCCTTGAGGAGGTTGAGCTCGGGGATGGGCGAGTACGCGTTGCTCATGGACGCCGCCGTGAGGGAGAGGTGTGGTCGGGTGAACGCATCGTAGGGCCACCGGCGGCGGGTGTCAGGTCTCTTGACGGCGACTTGGTCTATACCTATCTTCTCCCCCGCGCCCACTCATCACATATGTGATCGGTATTCGGGTCCACAAACAGATGCCCGGGCATCTGCCGCCGGAAGGGAACCCCCCATGCCTGCAACTCCTGACCGATCGACCCACCCGCGAACCCCCCACAACCGAAAGGTCCTCACGCTCACCGCCGCCGCCCTGCCAGCCGCCTGCCTGGCCGGGGCCCTCGTCGGCCCGGCGCAGGCCCAGGTCCAGACCCAGACCCGGGCCCAGGCCGCGTTCACCCACCCCGGTGTCCTGGTCGGCAGCTCCCAACTCGACTTCATACGAGGCAAGGTGCAGGCGGGCACGGCGCCGTGGAAAGGCGCGTACGACCAGATGATGGCGAGCAAGTACGGCTCGCTGTCGTACACGCCTAAGCCGCGGGCAGTGGTGGAGTGCGGCCCGTATTCCGACCCCAACTACGGCTGCACCGATGAGCGGCAGGACGCCATCGCCGCGTACACTCACGCGCTCGCCTGGTACGTCACCCGCGACGATCGCTACGCGAAGAAGGCGATCGAGATCATGGACGCCTGGTCGGCAACGATCAAAGACCACACCAACAGCAACGCACCCCTCCAGACCGGCTGGGCCGGATCGGTGTGGCCGCGCGCCGCGGAGATCATCCGCTACACCTACACCAGCTGGCCGAACGTCAACCGCTTCGCGACGATGCTGCGCAACGTCTACCTCCCCAAGGTCATCAACGGCTCCAACAGCAACGGCAACTGGGAGCTGTCCATGATGGAGGCCGCCGTCGGCATCTCCGTCTTCCTCGACGACCGCACCAGCTACGACAAGGCGGTCGCCCGCTATCTGAACCGCACCCAGGCGTACGTCTACCTCGAATCCGACGGCGCGCTGCCCAAGACCGTGCCGGGCAGCGGCCTGGACACCAAGGACAAGATCGTCAAGTACTGGCAGGGCCAGTCCACGTTCGTGACCGGGCTGACCCAGGAGACCTGCCGGGACTTCACCCACACCGGATACGGCATCTCCGCCATCTCGCATATCGCGGAGACCTCGCGCATCCAGGGTGAGGATCTCTACCCCCAGGTCGGCGAACGTCTCCGCCAGGCGCTGGGCTTCCAGTCCAAGTACGAACTGGGCACGGCCCCGCCCTCCTGGCTGTGCGGCGGGACGGTCAAGCGCGGCCTGGGCCCGATCACCGAGGTCGGGTTCAACGCCCTGCACAACCGCCTCGGCTACCCCATGGACAACACCCAGAAGCTCACCGAACAACAGCGCCCCGCCGGCACCAACAACCTCTTCGTGGCCTGGGAGACCCTGACCCACGCCAACAACACCAACTGAGCCCACCCAAGCTCGCCGCCCCCTCAGGAATAACCCGGTCCTCTGCGACCCATCGCGGAGGACCGGGCCTTTGCCCGGTGACACCAACATGCCCCGGCGGACCCGGGGGTTGACGCCCACCGGGCCGGGAGCCTTTAGTGATCGCGACCGCCCTGGAACGATCACTCGTGTAGTGATGTGCGACCACCCTTGGGGGAATTGATGCGCACTCTCATATCCGCCGGAGCCACCCTCGCCGCCGCCGGCCTCACCTTCGGTCTGATGTCCGCCCCGGCATTCGCGGCGCCCGCCCCGACCGCATCGGCGGCACAGGCCGCCCCGCCGAAGTCGGGGAAGGACAGCATCAAGTGCAATGAGTCCAATGCGCGGGTCAACTTCTCGTGGAAGACCGGCTGGACGACCACCACGGTGTACTACAACAACCACTGCCTGGGAGGCACGCGCATCACCGCTGCTTTCAAGTTCTACAACGACGGGTCGAAGCCGTTTTACAAGTGCGTCACCTTCCAGGGAATGACCCAAGGAAAGTACAAATTCGGGCACATCAACGAGATCATGGACGTCAACAAGGACACCAAGAAGTGCGAAGAGGACTAGGGGAGCGGCGTCGGCTCGGCCAGCTCCACGGTGAACGCCCACAGCGTGATCCCCGGTACCGGCTCCCAGTCCCGCTCCGGGGCCCGTACGAAACCCAGCCGCCCGTACAGCCGGTGCGCGGCGGCCATCTTCTGCTGGCTGGAGATCACGATCCGCTCCAGGCCCAGCTCCCGCGCCCGGTCCAGACACGCCCGCACCAGCGCCTCCGCCGCCCCGCGCCGCCGCGCCTCGGGCCGTACGGCCAGCATCCGGAACTCCCCCTCGCCCGGCCGGGCGAGATCCACGTAAGCCCCGCCGTACACCGCGAAGGCCACCGTGCCCAGCACCTCGTCGCTCTCCGCGTCCGCCGCGACCAGCAGCTCCGCCAGCTCGGCGCGCCGTCGCGCGTCGCGCAGCTGGGCCAGATACCCGTCGCTCTCGCCGAACTCCAGCAGCCCGTCCCCCAGGTACGCCTGCGCGGTGAGCTCGCCGACCCCGTCCAGCTCCTCGTCCCGCGCCCGCCTGATCGTGATATCCATACCGGCAGTTTCCCGCATGTCAGCTGAAGGTGCGGCGGTAGGGGTGCGGGCTGACGCCGGTAGTGCCGTGGATCACTGAGCCTTCCTCTTGGGTACGTCGACGGGGCCGGTCCGCTGCTTCGACGGTGCGTCCCGTGGCGAGACCGGTGTCGCCGACGGTACGCGGGTGGAGACGGCGGGCCCGGGCTCCTGGGTGGGGCGGGGGCTGACGCGTCCGGGTGCCTCCGACGGGGTGGAGGTTGCCGTCGGGGTCGGCGGATTCGGCTTCGGGTTCGGGTGTGCGGTACGACCGCTCGTGGCCGGCGGGACGAGGGGGACCGTCGGGGGTGCGGGTGACTCGTGTGTCTCGCGAGTCACCAGGTTGAGCGGCAGCGCGACGAGAGCCGCGGCGGCACAGGCCAGGCCGACTCCGGCCGCGGTACGGAGCAGTCGGCGGCGGGCGGCGGTGCGGCGGATGGTCTCGTATCGGCCGGGGGGCGGGCTCAGGTGGTCGGTGGTGGGGCGCAGGATCACCGTGAGGGGGTCGTCGGGTTCGTACTCCGAGCCGTCGTCAAGGCGTGTGGTCAAGGCTTCTCCTCAGGTGGGCGCGGAGCAGTTCGCGGGCTGCGTGGAGGTCGGCCTTGACGGTTCCTTCCTTGCGCCCGGTCAGTACGGACACCTCCCGGACCGGCATGTCAGCGTAGTAGTGCAGCAGGATCGGGACGCGCAGTCGCTCCGGCAGGGACTGCACGAGCAGGCGCACCGACGGGTCGGCCTGTTCGGTGTGGGGGCGGGTGGCGGCTTCCGCGGTGGCGCGGCGCAGGGCCTTGCGTTCGCGCTCCAGCTTGCGCCAGTGGTCCCGGACGAGGTTGGCCGCGGTGACGTAGAGGAAGCCACGGGGTTCCTCCACGGACGTCCAGCGAGCCCAGAGCCGGGTGAACGCCTCCGAGGCGATCTCGTGGGCCGTCTCGTCGTCGTCGACGAGCCGGCGGCACCAGCCGGCGAGGCGCGGATAGAGGGCGACGAACAGCTCGGACGCCGCCTTGTCACGGGACCGTTTCAACACTCTCCATTGCCGTGGCGGCACGTGTCGGGAGGGATCCCGGGCCGTGGGCGTACGTTTCCGTCGGCATACGTTCCGTCGGGCGTACGATCCATCGGCCCGGGATCCAGTGGGGGGTGGGTGCGTCAGGGGTGGCTGGTCAGGGGCTGGTGGAGCTCAGCGCGGCGAAGACGATCACGTTGTCGCGGTACGCGTCGCCGCTGCGGGGGCCACCACATGTGATCAGCCGCAGCTCCGGCCGGTCCACGTTCCCGTAGACGTCGTCCGCCGGGAAGTCCGCCTTGGCGACTGTCCGTACGGAGCTGACGGTGAACACCGCAGTCTTGCCGTTCTCCAGGCGCGCCTCGATCCTGTCTCCCCGGTTCAGCCGCGAGAGGTGACGGAAGACCCCGTCCCCGTAGGCGCCGACCGTGACATGGCCGAGGATGACCGACGGGCCGACCTGCCCCGGTGTCGGCGAGTGCCGGTACCAACCCGCCCGGTCGTGCGCCGCGATCGGGGGCACCTGCACGGTCCCGTCCGCCGCCAACCCCAGCCGCATGACCGAGGTGTCCACTCCGATGGCCGGGATCAGCAGCCTGACCGGGACCGAACGCCCAAGGGCACGCGCCGCCTCCACGGGGTTCGAAGAAGGCGACGGCGTACTCCCGGAGCGTCCGCCGGTCCGCGCGTCCTGCGCGGCCTGATTGGCCTGTTCGGCCTGGTGGCCGCCGCCGCACCCCACGAGCAGCGAGGCCATCGCCGCCGTGGCGAACGCGCGCCTGGAGACCAGGGTCATGCCCCGGTCGCCCGCCGGCGACGTACGACGAACACCGCCGCGCCACCCGCGACGAGCACCCCGGCAGCGCCGCCGCCGATCAGCCCGGCGCCAACCCCGGAATCCGAGGACTCCTCCGCCACCCCGGTGTTCGGCGCGCCCTTCGGCACCGCGCGGACCTGGGGGTCGGCCGGCTTCTGGCGCGATTCGTCGCGGGGGGTCGGGACGGCGGTGGCGGGCGCGGCGGTTTCCGGGGTCTTGGTGGGCTCCTCGCGGGGGGACGGGACGGTGGAGGCCGGGGTCTTGCTCGGGACCGGGGTCGCCTCGTCGGCGAACGCGGGCCCCGTGCTCGCCAGCACGGCGGTGCACGCGAGTGCCACGGCACTGAGGACGGTTCGGCGCATGGGATCGCTCTCTCTCGTCGGTCCGCCCGGCCGGTACGGGTACGTGTACGGGTACGCGGCGGGCTGAGTTACGGATCGAGCGGAGAGACGAGGGGGCGGTGGGGCGGGTTGTAAAGAGAAGGCAAAGTGTGTTTTTGGCTCACACCTTGCCGATGTGGTCGAGGTGGCCGGCCTTGGCGCTGCGTATGAGGGAGCGGAGGGCGGTGGGGGTGGTGGTGAGGATGGTGTCGGGGGCGTCGCTTTCGCGGAGCCGGATGGTGGCGTCGGTGGTGGAGGAGACGTAGAGGCAGGCGTTGCCTTGGGCGCTGTACGAGGACTTCTGCCAATCGCGGGCGGACATCTCATTCCCCTTTCAGGGTGCGGATGATGTTCTGGATGAGGTCGCGCGACTTCCGCTCCGTGAGGGCGACCGTCTCCATGCGGTCCAACACGACGCGGTACCTCTCCAGTTGGGCGGGCGCATCGAGCAGTTCGGAGCCATACTCCGTATCGAGCTGCACGGTGTCCAGCTGTGGGACGGGACCGACTGCGTAGAGGATCGACTGCCCCGAGCCGGGGAACGATCCGGCCTCGAAGGGAATCACCAGCACCTTGATGTGGGGCTGTTCGCACATGTCGAGGATGTGCTGCAGCTGCCCTCGCGCGGTTTCCGGTCCGCCGAAGCGCATCCTCAGGGCGGCCTCGTGGACGATCGCCGTATACGGGGTGGGCTTGTCCCGATACAGAACGGCCTGCCGCTTGACCCGATGCGAGACATGGTGTTCGACGTCTGGCGGCGACAGCGGCGGCACGGCCTGCCGGAAGATCTCACGGGCGTGATCGATGGTCTGCAGCAAGCCCGGCATATGCGCGACGTAGGCCGTGCGCAGCTCGATGGCGTGGTGTTCGAGTTCGGCCAGGTTGAGCAATCCGGCATGAAGGGTCTCGCGGTACTCCTCCCACCATCCTCGTTTGCGCTCTGCCGCCATGTCGATGAGCGCCGTGATCAGCGCTTCGTCCGCGCAGCGGTAGTTGCGTGCCAACGCGCGCAACCGGTCGGCGCTGACTCCGAAGCGGCTCGCCTCGATGTTGCTGATCGTCGTCTGGTTGGTGCCGAGCAGGCGCCCTGCCTCGGTTGACGACAATCCGGCGCGCTCCCGGAGCCTGCGAAGTTCGATGCCGAGACGGAGCTGACGGGCTGTCGGAACACTTCTCTGGGGCATTTGCCGATTCTCTCTGCTCACGTGCAACAGGCGCGTCACTCACACGAGTGGAATTCCAAGCACTTCAATGGAATCATCGAATACCTTATGCGGCCAGAGCTACGGTGTGAGACAGGGCACAGCCAACTCCTCCTCCAGACAGGAGACTTCCGTGCCGACCGTATCCCCGGAGGATCTGGAAAACCCCTGGTCGTACTCCCTCCGCCTGCCCCATGACCCCCGCGCCGCAGCCATCGCCCAGACCACCCTGCGGGCCGTCCTCACCCGGCACGACATGGGTGAACTCACCGACCCAGCCACGCTCGTGACCAGCGAAATGGTCACCAATGCCTACCGTCACACCACCGGCCCGGCGGAGATGCGTATCCGGGCCGTCGAAGAGGGCCGCCTCCGTGTCAGCATCTGGGACACCAACCCCGATATCCCGCCGCCGTTCGACAAGCCACCGGCCCTCTTCGACCGCTCGGCCGCCCTCGCCGAAGCCGCTGCGAACACCGAGGCCACGTACGGGCGCGGGCTGCTCATCGTGCGGATCTGTGCGGACAACTGGGGCGGCTACGCCCTCGCCGACGAGCTCTTCGGGATCAGCGGCAAGCTGCTCTGGTTCGAACTCGCGCCGACGCCCCGCGATGCCTTCGGCATCGCGGCTTGAGCGCTCCGCTCCGCTCCGCGTGGGCTCCGCTTCGCTTCGCCTGCGCCTATACGCCGTCTCGCGGCATTCGGCTCACGCGGGCGCGGGTTTCGTCTCGGACCCTCCGGGTCCAAAGCGCCGGCGAGAAGGGGGGAAGGGGGACGGCTGGCCCGTTGTCCCGATTCCTGGGCCCGGCGGGTGGCTGGGCTCAAAGAGGCTCCGCTGCGCTCCGCCGCAGCTGCTGCCGCGCGGTGGCCGATCAAGGGGACCAGCGGTGCGCTAGATCGGGGGCGTGGGAGCGCGACGGATGGGCGGGCACCGGGGGACGGGATCGCCTCTCCCCCCACCTGCTCTAAGAAAAACACTTGATGCAGTACTTGATGCAGAGCAAGCATTTTTTTAAGAGCAGGTGGGTGGAGGGCCCGAACCGGACCGGCACCCACCGCTTCGGGCGACCCTCCTTCCCGCTGCCGGTTGCTGTGCGCCGAAGGCGCGAGACGATGCCCGCACGCGGCGTCCGGACCATGCCGTCCAGCGTTCGCCGGCCCGTTCGTCGCGCTCGCGCGCCCCCGGTCCAGCGCACCGCTGGACTGACCGGTCGGCCACCGCGCGGCAGCAGCTGCGGCGGAGCGCAGCGGAGCCAGTCCTGAGCTCAGCCGCCCGCCGGGCCGAGGAACCAGAACAACGGGTCGGCCGCCCCCTTCCCCCCTTCTCGCCGGCGCTTTGGACCCGGAGGGTCCGAGACGAAACCCGCACCCGCGTGAGCCGAATGCCGCGAGACGGCGTATAGGCACAGGCGAAGCGCAGCGAAGCCCACGCGAAGCGCAGCGCGCCCACTCGCAACGCGCAGCGAAGCTGCGGTCCGCGGCGCGGGCGAGTCAGCCGACCACAAACGTGGCGCCGGGTGCGGCGTAGTCGACGGGACCGGTGAAACGGGCCGAGGCCCGGGCCACCGCCTGCTGCGGGGTGAGGAAGCGGCCGACATGCGTGACGATCAACCGTCCCGCCCCGGCCGCGCGGGCGGTGTCGCCCGTGTCTTCGGGCGTGTGGTGGACCTGTTCCCCCGAGCTCGGCCGCTCCGCGCTCTCGGCCTCGCACAGCAGCACATCGCACCCCTCGGCCAGGCTGGTCAGGTTGGGGCACGGGGCGGTGTCCCCGGAGTAGACCAGCGACCTGCCGTCGGCCTCGGCACGCAGGGCGAAGGCCGGGATGCCGTGTGCCACCGTACGGCTGGTGAGGGTGAGCGCGCCGACGCGCACCTGGTGTCCGTCGTGCAGTTCGTCGATGGCGAAGGCGGACTCGACCGGGCTGCGCTCTGAGGTGTTGGTGAGGAAGTGCGCGAGCCGGTCGGCGATACCCGGCGGGCCGTACAGGGGGATGGGCGCGGCGAGCTGGATGTCCGCGAAGAGCGCGCCGTAGTAGGCGGTCAGCAGGTCCGCGCTGTGGTCGGCGTGCAGATGCGAGATCCAGATCGCGTCCAGCTCGTCGAGCCGGACATGACGTTGCAGCGGCGACAGCGTCCCGGTGCCCGCGTCCACCCATATGCGGGTGTCGCCACTGGTCACGAGGTAGCCGGAGCAGGGGTTGTCCACGCTGGGGTAGGGCGTGGCGCACCCCAGGACGGTGAGACGCAGTTCTGCGGACATGGTTACGCCTTGTCGAGATGGTCGAGGCGGCCCGCCTTGGCGCTGCGTAGGAAGGCGCGCAGGGCGGTGGGGGTGGTGGTGAGGATGGTGTCGGGGGCGTCGCTCTCGCGGAGCCGGATGGTGGCGTCGTCGGTTGACGAGACGTAGAGGCAGGCGTTGCCTTCCCCGCTGTACGAGGACTTCCGCCAGCAGTGTGTGCGCATGCGTTCCCTCCCAGGTGTCGTATGCGATGCCGCGCATCAGCCCGATCAGCGCATGTCGTGATCAGGGTGCTTGTGGTCGTAGTCGCGTCGGGCTTCGGCGATGACGGGTCGGTGGGCCAGGGACCACTCGGCGAGAGCCCTGATCAGGTGGGTGAGGCTCGCGCCGGTTTCGGTGAGGCGGTAGTCGACCTGGGCGGGGACCGTGGGGTACACGGTGCGCAGGACGAGCCCGTCACGCTCCAGTCTGCGCACCGTGAGGGTCAGCATGCGCTGGGAGATGCCGTCGATCCCGCGTTGCAGCTCTCGGAAGCGCCGTGGCCCGCCGGCGAGCTCGACGACGACGAGGACCGACCACTTGTCGCCGACCCGGTCCAGCACATCCCGGATGCCGCAGTCGGGGTGGTCCTTCTGGCCGCAGGGGCTGAGTTCGGCGGGCCCAGGGGTTACACCGGTGTGCGTGAGTGACATCGAAGTGCCTTCTTGTGGCCGATTTGCGGGCGGGTCAGGATCCGATCGTAGTTACTGACGAGAACCACGAAGGAGGCTTCGGCCCCATGATCTTGGTGACCGGCGCGAACGGAAACCTCGGCTCACTCACCCTCGCGGCGCTGCGTGCCCGCGGTGTGGAGGCGATCGGCGGTAGCCGTACGCCCGGCGAAGGAGTACGGCTCCTCGACTTCGACCAGCCGTCCGGCATCGGCCTGACCGGTGTCTCGACGCTCGTGCTGGTCTCCGCGGGCTACGCGGAGGACGATCAGGTGATCCGTCGGCATGCGGCGGTGCTTGACGCCGCCGCTCGCGACGGCGTCAAGCACGTCATCTACACGAGTCTGACCGGCGCCGGCGACCACCTCGGCTTCGCGCCGGCGCATCGCGCGACGGAGCGACTGGTCAGGGGCAGTGGCATGAGCTGGACGATCCTGCGCAACGGCCTGTACGCCGAACTCTTCGGCGCCCTCTTGATGTGGAACGGCGATGCGGTGGAGTCCGCGTTCGGTGAGGGCGCGCTGTCCGCCGTGGCGCGTGAGGACCTGGCCGACGTGGCGGCGATCGTCGCGGGCGATCCGGAGCGACACGGTGAGCGCGTCTACGACCTCGTCGGCGCGCCGATCACGGCGCCCGCTGTCGCCGATGGCCTTGGAGTGGCCCACCGGACCATCGGATTGGGCGAATACCGGAGCAGGCTCCTGGGCGCCCCTGGACTGTTGCCGTTCCAGCCGCCGATGCTCTCCTCGATCGCCACCAGCATCCGCCACGGCTTCCTGGGCGACACCGGTACGGATCTTCAAGACCTGCTCGACCGCCCTTCACACGACCCACTCGCCGTCGCTGTCGCCGCCGCGGCCGCCGCGCGCCCGGGCGAGAGCTGAACGGCACGGCTCAACGCCGCCCTCGCATGTGTGCAGGCGCCACGCGAACGGGCCGCCGCTCCCCGGCGGAGCGGGCGGTCCGTGACGCAGCGGCCCGGCGGCGGGTGGCGGGTGGCGGGCGGCGATGGTCGACCGCCGCCTGACTACGCGCGGCGCCGCGACAGCAGCACCACCGCCGAGACCGCGCCCAGGACGACGACCGCGATGCCGCCGAGCAGCGCGTTGGCCATGCCGCTGTTGAACGCCTCGCGGGCCGCGTCGGCCAGCCGGGCTCCAGTCCGGCCGTCCAGTTCGGCGGCGGCGCGCAGCGCGCCGGCCAGGGAGTCGCGGGTCGAGTCCGCCGCCTCGGTCGGCAGGCCGTGGGTCGTATCGGCGACGTCGGAGCGGTAGGTGGCGTTGAAGACGCTGCCGAGGACCGCGATGCCGAGGACTCCGCCCAGTTCGCGGGTGAGGTCGTTGAGCGCGGAGGCGACGCCCTGCTTCTCGGGTGGCAGTGCGGCGACGATGGCCTCGGTGGCGGGGGTCGCGGCGAAGGCGATGCCCGCGCCGAGGAGGGTGGTGCTGGCGAGGAAGGGCCAGAGGCCGCCGCCGTCGACCGTGGCGGCCAGGACGCCGAGGCCGGCCGCGATCAGGGCCATGCCCACCCCCATCACGGCGCGCATGCCGTACCGCTTGGCGAATCCGGGGGCGACGGGGGAGAACAGGATCGCGCCGAGGGCCATGGAGACGAGGGCGAGCCCGGAGCGTATGGGGGAGTAGCCGAGGATCTGCTGCAGATACTGCAGGCCGAGGAAGAAGAAGCCGAACATGGCGATCGACTCGGCCGTGATGATGAGCGAGCCCGCCGAGACTCCCGGCAGCCGGAAGACCCGTACGTCCAGCAGCGGGTGCGCGGTCCGCAGCTCCCAGCCGACGAAGGCCGTGAGCCCGACGGCGCCCAGGGCGAAGCCCGTGATCACCGCGCCGTCGGACCAGCCGAGCTCCGGGCCCTCCACGATGCCGAAGACCAGCGCCCCGATGCCGACCACTGACAGCAGGGCGCCCACGACATCGAGCCGCAACGGCTCCGACTGCTTCGAGGCCGGGGCGATCACGGCGGCGACGATGAGGGCGAGGGCGGCGAGCAGGGCGTTGGTCAGGAACACCGAGCGCCAGGAGTACGCCTCCAGGAGCCCCCCGGCCAGCAGTACGGCGAGCAGGCCGGATCCGAAGCTGACGCCGGACCAGATGCCGACGGCGCGGCCGCGCTCCTCGGGCGGGAAGACATGGGTGATGATCGACAGGGTCATCGGCATGACCAGGGCCGCGCCCACGCCCGCCAGGCCGCGCAGGCCGATCACCAGCGTCACATCGTCGGTCCAGACGACGGCGCCCGAGGACAGCGCGAAGAGGGCGAGTCCCGCGAGCAGGACGCCCTTGCGGCCGTAGCGGTCGCCGAGGGCGCCGCCCAGGAGCAGCAGACCGGCGAAGGCCACACCGTACGCGTTCATGATCCATTGCAGCTCGGACTCGGTGGCCCGCAGGTCGCGGGCCATGTCGGGGACGGCCACCAGGAGCGAGGCGAGCATCCCGACCACGACGGCGAGGGCCAGGCACATCACCGTCAGGACGGCTGTCCGTTGGGCGGCGCCGGGGCGAGGCGGTGCGGCTGGCGGGGCCGTGGACTGGTGCATGGCGATCACTCCGTCTAAGCGAGCGTTTCAATTGAGCGTTTCAAACGGTCGTTTCAAGTGGAGCATGGACCGCTTGCTTGAATCAAGCGCTCGTTTTACTTTGGTGCCGATGAATGAGCCCCAGCCCGCCCCGACCCGGGACCGTCTCCTCGACGCCGCCGAGCGGCTTTTCGGCGAGCACGGCTTCGCCGCCACCTCGCTGCGGACGGTGACGGTCGCGGCCGAGGCCAATGTGGCCGCGGTCAACTACCACTTCGGATCCAAGGAGGGGCTGCTGCGCGCGGTCGTCGAGCGCGCCATGGCCGCGGTCAACGGCGAGCGTCTGCGCCTGCTGGAGGAGTTGCGCGCATCCGGCGACCGGCAGCCCACCGTGGAGGAGTTGGTGCGCGCCTTCGTCATGACGGGCGCGCGGCTCGTGGAGCGGAGCGGGGAGCGGGGTATGTCGGTCGCGCGGTTCCTGGGTCAGGTGATGTCCGAGCCCGACCCCGCGATCCGGCGCCTCTTCGCCACGGAGGTCGGCCCGGCGGAGGGTCAGTACCTCGATGCGCTGCGGGCCGCGTTGCCTCAACTGCCGGCGGCGGAGGTCGCGTTCCGCTTCCGGGCCATGGTCGGGCTGCTGGGCCTGTATCAGTCGAGCGCCCTGGGTGATCTCCATCCGGGCGGCGCCGCCGAGGGCGTGGTGCCGGGGGATGACGACGCCGGGCGGCTGGTCACCTTCCTGACCGCGGCTTTCCATGCGGCGGCCACCACCGGCGAAGGCGCTGTGTCGCCCGGCTGATGCTGGTGCGTATGCATACGAACGGGCCGCCGCCCCCTGGTGGTGGGGAGGCGGCGGCCCGTCGTTGTGAATAAGCCGAGGCGCGAAGAAGCCGAGGCGTCAGTGGCCGCCGGGGGCGCCCGCCGTGGCCGGGGGGAGCTCGGTCTTGACGCCCGGTTCGCCCGAGTCCGCCTGGTAGTCGGCGGGGGAGGTCTCGTCGATGCCGTCCGGGGCCTTGAGGGCGCGCAGGACGAAGGTGAGGACGACCACCACGACGACGTTGAGCACAAAGGCGGTGAAGCCGATGTAGCCGATCTCGCCGATGCCGGGTATCTCGGCGGTGTTGCCGAAGTGCTTCTGGGTGGCGGCCGGGGTGTCGTACGCCTTCCAGGTGCCGTAGATCATGCCGACCGCCCAGCCGCCGAGCAGCGCCCAGCGGTGGAACCAGCGGGTGAACAGGCCGCCCACCAGGGCCGGGAAGGTCTGGAGGATCCAGACGCCGCCCAGCAGCTGGAAGTTGATCGCGACCGTCTTGTCCATGCCGAGGACGAAGATCAGCGCACCGACCTTGACCAGCAGCGAGACCAGCTTGGAGACCTTGGTCTCCTCCTCGGGCGTCGCGTTGGGCCGGATGAAGTCCTTGTAGATGTTGCGGGTGAACAGGTTCGCCGCGGCGATGGACATGATGGCCGCCGGGACCAGGGCGCCGATGCCGATGGCGGCGAAGGCGACGCCGGTGAACCAGTCCGGGAACATGTCCTCGAACAGCTGCGGGATGGCGAGCTGGTTGTTGTCCACCTTCACACCGGCCGCGATCGCCATGAAGCCGAGCAGCGCCAGCAGGCCCAGCATCAGCGAGTACAGCGGCAGGATGGTGCTGTTGCGGCGGATCACCTCGCGGCTGCGGCTGGAGAGCGTCGCGGTGATCGAGTGCGGATACATGAACAGCGCGAGCGCCGAGCCGATGGCCAGGGTGGCGTAGGCCCATTGCGCCTTCTCGCCACTGGCCAGGGCGCCGCGTGGCGCCCCGGTCTTCGGGTTCGGTTCGGAGAACCAGTGGCCCGCCTTGGCGAAGATGTCGTCGAAGCCGCCGAGCTTGATCGGGATGTAGATGATCGCCACCACGATGACGATGTAGATCAGCGTGTCCTTGACGAAGGCGATGAGCGCGGGGGCGCGCAGACCCGAGGAGTAGGTGTACGCGGCGAGCACGCCGAAGGCGATCAGCAGCGGCAGGTCCTTGATGAACCAGTTGGTGTTCTCGCCGCCGCCGACGCCCATCACGTCCAGCACGGCCTGGATGCCGACGAGCTGGAGGGCGATGTACGGCATGGTGGCGAGGATGCCGGTGACCGCGACGGCCAGCGACAGGCCCTTGGAGCCGAACCGGCCGCGGACGAAGTCCGAGGTGGTGACGTACCCGTGCTTATGCGACACCGACCACAGCTTGGGCAGGAAGAGGAAGATCAGCGGGTAGACCAGGATGGTGTACGGCACGGCGAAGAAGCCGGACGCACCCGCCGCGTAGATGGCCGCCGGGACGGCGACGAAGGTGTACGCGGTGTAGAGGTCGCCGCCGAGCAGGAACCAGGTGACCCAGGTGCCGAAGCTACGGCCGCCCAGACCCCACTCGTCGAGGTTGTTGGCGTTCTCGGCCCGCCGCCAGCGCGCGGCCATGAAGCCCATGACCGTGACGGCCACGAAGAAGAAGATGAAGACGGCGAGTGCGACGCCGTTGACGTCCTTCATTCCGCCGCACCTCCCTTCTGTGCCTGCTCCGCCGCGCGCAGCGCCCGCTTCTCACGGCGGACCAGGATGTACGCGACCGTCGTCAGCAGGGCCGACACGGGCACCCAGAGCATCTGGTACCAGTAGAAGAAGGGGATGCCGATGAAGGTGGGCTCGATCTTGGCGTACGAGCCGACCCACAGCATCGCCACGAAGGGGGCGATCAGGCACAGACCGGCCACGACGCGCGAGGGCGTGACGGCCGGTCTCCTGCCTTGCGTACCGGATGTTCCTGACATTGGCGGCTGCTCCGTCCCGCGGCTGAGCACCTGCGTAAGCTGCGTAAGTGACTGATCATTTGCTTAATGCGCAGGAAATCTAAGCCAGAGGTCAGGCGGACGTCACTACCCGTCCGTATATCGGTATGGGAAAGATAAGGACGTCGGCCGTGGTTCGGGTGGCGTGGGCGGAGCCGTCAGGCGTCGTTCCGGCGGCGTGGGTTCAGCCGTTCGGGCGCTTCAGCCGGGCCACGAACTTGTAGCGGTCCCCGCGGTAGACCGACCGCACCCACTCCACCGGCTCGCCCGCCGCGTCCAGCGAGTGGCGCGAGAGCATCAGCATCGGCAGCCCGACGTCCGTGCCCAGCAGCCCCGCCTCGCGGGGGGTGGCCAGCGAGGTCTCGATGGTCTCCTCGGCCTCGGCGAGGTGGACGTCGTACACCTCGGCCAGGGCCGTGTAGAGAGAGGAGTACTTGACCAGGCTGCGGCGCAGCGCGGGGAAGCGCTTCGCCGAGAGGTGGGTGGTCTCGATGGCCATGGGTTCGCCGCTGGCCAGCCGCAGCCGCTCGATGCGCAGCACCCGGCCGCCGGCCGCTATGTCCAGGAGCCCGGCGAGCCGGTCGTCGGCCGTGACATAGCCGATGTCCAGGAGCTGGGAGGTGGGTTCCAGGCCCTGGGCCTTCATGTCCTCGGTGTACGAGGTCAGCTGGAGCGCCTGGGAGACCTTGGGCTTGGCCACGAAGGTGCCCTTGCCCTGGATCCGCTCGAGCCGCCCCTCGACGACCAGTTCCTGGAGCGCCTGCCGCACGGTGGTGCGGGAGGTGTCGAACTCGGAGGCGAGGGTGCGCTCGGGAGGGACCGGGGTGCCGGGCGGCAGGGTCTCGGTGATCTCCAGCAAGTGCCGCTTGAGGCGGTAGTACTTGGGCACGCGCGCGGTGCGGGTCCCGCCGGCGGTGTTCCCGGTGCTGGTCCCGGTGTTGTTGCCGGCGTTGCTTCCGGCGCTGCTGCCGGAGCCGTGGGCGGAGCGGATGCCGCCCTCGGCTGTGGCTGTCGTGGCTGTGGTGGCTGTCGTCCCCGTCGCGGCCGCCGCCGTTGCCCCCTCGGTCTCCATCGCGCGCCTTTCCGACCCCTGGTCTGCTGCCGTCACCGGCTCCTCCGTTTTCAGCGGCTCACATCGTGGCACGGCCTCGGCCGTGAGCGGCTGCTCAGCCCGTATGTCGTCAGGTGTCGGTCCGGTAACGGAGCCGATGGCGGCTCTTGGACACCCTTGACACCCCCAAAGGTCTAGGCCAAGCTGCGGGCACTGGTCTAAACCATTAAACCTGTCTTCCGGTCCTTTGGGGAGTGTGCTGTGAAGCGTGGGCTGATAGCGGCGACGGGTGTCGCGGCAATGCTGGTGACCGTCGCGGCCTGCGGGTCCGGCGATGACGACGAGAAGACCGGAGCGGACGGCTTCAAGGGCGAGACGCTCACCGTATGGGCGATGGACGGGTCCACCCCCGACGGCTGGACGAAGGACGTCAAGGCGGCGTTCGAGAAGAAGACGGGTGCCAAGCTGAAGCTGGAGGTCCAGCAGTGGAACGGCATTCAGCAGAAGGTGACCACCGCGCTCTCGGAGTCCGATCCGCCGGACGTGATCGAGATCGGCAACACCCAGACCCCGGCGTACGCCCAGACCGGCGGCCTCGCCGAGCTGACCGACCTGAAGGAGTCGGTCGGTGCTGACTGGGCCGACTCCCTCAACAAGTCCGCGGTCTACGACGGCAAGCAGTACGCCGCCCCGTGGTTCGCGGCCAGCCGCGTGGTGCTCTACAACAAGAAGATCTGGGCGGAGGCCGGGATCAAGGACACCCCCAAGACCCGGACCGAGTTCTTCCAGGATCTCAACGCGATCCAGAAGAAGACGGACGCCGAGCCGATCTATCTGCCGGGCCAGAACTGGTACTTCTTCGACGGGCTGACCATCGGCACCGGTGCCGACCTCGTCAAGAAGGAAGGCGAGAAGTGGGTTTCCAACCTCGCCGACCCCAAGGTCGCCAAGGCCATGGACATCTACAAGCAGTACCAGTCCTTCAGCAAGGCCCCCAAGGACAAGGACGAGGCCACGCCGCAGCAGGCCGAGGTCTTCGCCAAGGGCAAGACGGGTGCCTTCATCGGGATGGGCTGGGAGGCGGCGACCGCGATCAAGGCCAACCCGAAGATCGAGAAGGACATCGGCTACTTCACCATCCCGGGGGAGACCGCCGACAAGCCGGAGGGCGTCTTCCTCGGCGGCTCCAACCTCGCGGTCGCGGCGGGCAGCAAGAAGCAGGAGCTGGCCAAGGAGTTCCTGAAGATCGCGCTGTCGGACACCTATGAGGGGCAGCTGGCCAAGGAAGGCGGCGTGATCCCCAACAAGGAGTCGCTGCAGACCCAGCTCAAGGGCAACGCCGCGGCCGAGGCGGCGGCGCCCGCCGTCGCGGGCGGCGGCACCACCCCGCTGATCCCCGAGTGGGCCCCGGTGGAGAACGCCCCGAACCCGGTCAAGGCATATATGACCGCCGTGCTGAACGGTAAGTCCCCGACGGACGCGGCCAAGTCGGTCGAGGACGAGCTGAACAAGCGCCTCAGCCAGAAGCAGTAACGGCGATGGCTGTAGCGACCACACGCACCACTCGCAAGGACCCCGGCCGCCCCGCGGCGCCCGGGGTCCCCGGGCGCGGGGCGCCGCCGGGCCGTACGGGTACGGGTACGGGCCGCGGGGCGCCCCCGGGGCGCGGCCGGCTCGTCGGCACCGCGCCCTATCTGCTGCTTCTGCCCGCGCTGGCCGCCACCGTGGTGCTGCTGGGCTGGCCGCTGGTGAAGAACGGCATGCTGTCGTTCCAGAACCTCAATATGCGGCAGCTGATCCAGCACCTCACCGAGTGGAACGGCGTCGACAACTACCGCGAGGCGCTGACCAGCGAGGACTTCTGGCGGGTCACGGCCAGATCGGTGGTCTTCACCTCCGTCAACGTCGTGCTGATCATGGTGCTCGGCACGCTGGTCGGGCTGCTGCTCGCCCGGCTCGGGACGAAGATGCGGCTGCTGCTGTCGACCGGTCTCGTCCTGGCCTGGGCCATGCCGCCGATCGCGGCGACCACCGTCTACCAGTGGCTGTTCGCCTCCCGCTTCGGGGTGGTCAACTGGGTCCTGGACAAGCTCGGCTGGCACTCGATGGCCGACTACAACTGGACCGGCAGCCAGTTCTCGACCTTCTTCGTCATCACCGTCCTGATCGTCTGGCAGTCGATCCCCTTCGTGGCGATCAACCTCTACGCGGCGACCACGACGATCCCCAAGGAGCTGTACGAGGCGGCCTCACTGGACGGCGCCGGGGCCTGGCGCTCCTTCACCTCGGTGACCCTGCCCTTCCTCAGGCCCTTCCTCCTCGCGACGGTCTTCCTGGAGGTGATCTGGGTCTTCAAGGCGTTCCCGCAGGTCTTCGCGATCAACGAGGGCGGCCCGGACCGGCTCACCGAAACCCTTCCCGTCTACGCGTTCATCGAGGGCGTGGGCAATCAGCACTACGGCATGGGCGCGGCGATCTCGCTGCTGACCATCGTGATCCTGCTGGCCCTGACCTCCTACTACCTTCGGATCGTGCTCAAACAAGAGAAGGATGAGGGGGACGAGCTGTGAAACGCTCGGCGGCCGGGCGGCTGTGGCCCAATGCGACGGCGATCGTCCTCTTCATCGCCTTCGTGTTCCCCGTCTACTGGATGTTCAGCACGGCTCTCAAGCCGACCTCGGAGATCATCTCCGAGGACCCGGTGTGGTTCCCGACCAACGCCACCTTCGAGCACTTCAAGACGGCGACGAACGCGGAGAACTTCTGGACCCTGGTGCGGAACTCCCTGACCGTCACCGTCTCGGCGGTGGCGTTCTCCCTGGTGCTCGCGCTCCTCGCGTCCTTCGCCCTCGCCCGGATGCGCTTCAAGGGCCGCCGCGGCTTCCTGGTGACGTTCATGATCGCCCAGATGGCGCCCTGGGAAGTCATGGTGATCGCGATCTACATGATCATCCGCGATGGCGAGATGCTGAACAGCCTGGTCCCGCTGACCCTCTTCTACATGGTCATGGTGCTGCCCTTCACCATCCTCACCCTGCGCTCCTATGTCGCCGCCGTGCCCAAGGAGCTGGAGGAGTCCGCGATGGTCGACGGCTGCACCCGGCCGCAGGCGTTCATCCGGGTGATCTTCCCGCTGCTGGCGCCCGGACTGATGGCCACCTCGCTGTTCGGCTTCATCACGGCCTGGAACGAGTTCCCGCTCGTACTCATCCTGAACAAGGATCCCGAGGCCCAGACGCTGCCGCTGTGGCTGTCCAAGTTCCAGACGAACTTCGGCGACGACTGGGGCGCCACCATGGCGGCCGCCTCGCTGTTCGCCATCCCCATCCTGCTTCTCTTCCTGTTCCTGCAACGCAAGGCGGTCGGTGGTCTCACTTCCGGCGCTGTGAAGGGATGATCTTTCTCCATGACGACCCTCGCACGCGGCTTGGACACTCTCACCAGGGACGCCCTGGCGGTACTGCAACCCGGCTTCACCGGCACCACCGCGCCCGACTGGGTGCTGCGGCGGCTCGGTGAAGGACTCGGCTCCGTCGGCATCTTCGGCCGCAACATCAACTCGTCCGAGCAACTCGCCGCCCTCACCGCCCAGCTGCGGGCCGAGCGCGAAGACCTGCTCGTCGCCATCGACGAAGAGGGCGGTGACGTCACCCGTCTTGAGGTGCGGACCGGCTCCTCCTTCCCCGGCAACCTGGCGCTGGGCGCCGTCGACGACACCGCCCTGACCCAGGCCGTGGCCCGCGAGATGGGCCGCCGGCTCGCCGCGTGCGGGGTCAACCTCGACTGGGCGCCGTCCGCCGACGTCAACTCCAACCCCGACAACCCGGTCATCGGCGTACGCGCCTTCGGCGCCGACCCGCAGCTCGTGGCCCGCCACACCGCCGCGTACATCCGGGGCCTCCAGGGCGCCGGGGTCGCCGCCTGCACCAAGCACTTCCCCGGGCACGGCGACACCGCCGTCGACTCCCACCACGCCATGCCGCGCATCGACGCCGACCTCGACACCCTCACCGCCCGCGAACTGATCCCCTTCCGGGCCGCCGTGGCCGCCGGCACCAAGGCCGTGATGAGCGCCCACATCCTGGTGCCCGCGCTCGACCCCGGCCTGCCCGCCACCCTCAGCCCGGCCGCGCTGCACGGCCTGCTGCGCGCCCCCGTCAGCGAGGGCGGGCTCGGCTTCGAAGGGCTCATCGTCACCGACGGCATGGAGATGCAGGCCATCTCCGCCGCTTACGGCATCGACCGCGGCAGCGTGCTCGCCATCGCCGCGGGCGCCGACGCGATCTGCGTCGGCGGCGGACTCAGCGACGAGGACACCGTGGTACGGCTGCGCGACGCGCTGGTGGCCGCGGTACGGGCCGGGGAGTTGCCCGAAGCGCGGCTCGCCGACGCCGCGGCCCGGGTACGCGCCCTCGGCGACTGGGCGCGACAGGCCGGAGGGCCGGGCGCGGCGGAGGGCATCGCGCCCGCCCCCGAGGCGGGGCTGCGCGCCGCCCGCCGGGCGCTGCGCGTCACCCCGGGCGACCAGCCGTACGAGCCGCCCACCGGGCCCGCGTTCGTCGCCGCCTTCACCCCCATGGCCAACATCGCCGTCGGCGACGAGACTCCCTGGGGCGTCGCCGCCGAACTGGCCCGGCTGCTGCCCGGCACTGGCACTGCCACCTATGGCCAGCGTGACATCGAGGGTGTGACCGACGGTGTGCCCGCCTTGATCGCAAATGTACTCGGGAAGGCGGCTGACCGTAGGATCGTCGCAGTGGTACGCGATGTCCACCGCCACCCCTGGATGGCCGACGCCCTGGACACCCTGCTCGCCGCCCGGCCGGACACGGTCGTCGTCGAGATGGGCGTGCCCCAGGCGCCGCCGACCGGGGCGCTGCACATCGCGACTCACGGCGCCGCCCGGGTCTGTGGGCTGGCCGCCGCGGAGGTCATCACCGGCGGCGTGGCCGGGGGATGACGCCACCACCCGGCTCGGCCCGCACCGCGGGCACAGCACAGCACAGCCAACTGGAGGCACCCAGCATGTCCGCCACGACTCCGGCCCAGCACAGCGACCAGCCGGGCCGGATCATGTCCGGGGAGATGGCCGAGCAGCCCGCGGTGCTGCGCCGGATCCTCGACGAGGGCGCGCCCCGCATCCGCGAGATCGCCGAACGCATCGCCGCGCGCAACCCGCGCTTCGTACTCCTCACCGCACGGGGCACATCAGACAACGCGGCGCTGTACGCGAAGTATCTGATCGAGGTCCTGCTGGGCAAGCCGTGCGGCCTCACCTCCATGTCCACCACCACCGCGTACGGGGCCGAGCAGGACCTGACCGACGTACTGGTGATCACGGTCAGCCAGTCCGGCGGCTCCCCGGACCTGGTCGCCTCCACCGAGGCCGCCCGCGAGGCCGGCGCGATCACCCTCGCGGTCACCAACAACCCCGACTCCCTGCTGGCCGCCGTCTCCGAGTTCCACATCGACGTCCTGGCCGGCCCGGAGAACGCGCTCCCCGCGACCAAGACCTACACCGCCGAACTGCTCGCCCTCTACCTCTTCGTCGAGGGCCTGCGCGGCGGCGACGGCGCGGCCGCCAAGGTCCTTCCCGAGCTGGCCCAGCAGATCCTGGACCGGGGGGACGAGGTCAAGCAGCTCGCCGGCCGCTACCGCTTCGCCGAGCGCATGGTCATCACCTCCCGCGGCTACGGCTACCCCACGGCCAAGGAGGCCGCGCTGAAGCTGATGGAGACCAGCTACATCCCGGCGCTGTCCTACTCGGGCGCCGATCTGCTGCACGGCCCGCTCGCCATGGTCGACAACATCTCGCCGGTGATCGCCATCGTCACCGACGGCAAGGGCGGCCAGGCGCTCCAGCCGGTCCTGGAGCGGCTGCGCGGCCGCGGCGCGGACCTGGTCGTCATCGGCCCCCAGGCCGAGGTCGACCGGGCCTCGGCGGGCTTCGCACTGCCCACGGAGGGAGTGGCCGAGGAGGTCCAGCCGATCCTGGAGATCCTGCCGCTGCAACTGCTCGCGTACGAGGTGACCATCGCCCGAGGCCAGGACCCGGACGCACCCCGGGCACTGGCGAAGGTGACGGAGACCAGGTGAGGCTCTGAGACCGCCACCCCCCACCGGCTCCCGCGCTTCCCCGCGAAGCGCGGGAGCCTTTTGTGCGGGAGCCATTTGTCGGGGGAGTGAGCGACGGCGCCGGTCGGAGGCCGGCCAGCCGCCCGAAGCCTGGGAGGCCCCCTGGGGCCGAGCAGTGCGAAGCGGCAGAAAAAGAGGGGACCCGCGGGCCGCGGCGCCAGGGCGGGACCCTCAACCCACCCGGCACCGCAGCCCGGAGTTGCATCGGCCGCAGTCGGCCGACTTGAGGCCCCCGGAGCGGTCAGGGCAGAGCACCCCGTGTGCCTCGATCCACCCTCCTGTGCGGGGAGGGCGGAAGATCGCAGTGCGCCCTATTCTGGACTAGACCACTCTCGCCTGTCCACGGCTCTGCGCGGAAAGGCTGAATCGGACGTCCAGGTAGGCTCACAACGTGCCCTCCATGAACGACCTCGTACGCCAGCACACCGCACTCAGCGACTCCGACCTCGAGTGGCTTCACCTGCTGGTATCGGAGTGGCAGCTGCTCTCCGACCTCTCCTTCGCCGATCTCGTCCTCTGGGTCCCCACCCGCGACGGCACCCGCTATGTATCGGTGGCGCAGATGCGCCCCAACACCGGGCCCACCTCCTACCAGGACGACATGGTCGGCCACCTCGCCCCGCGCGGCCGCCGCCCGATGCTCGACGCCGCCCTCGACGAGGGCCGTATCGTCCGGGAGGGCGACCCCGAGTGGCGGGAGGAGGTCCCGGTCCGGGTCGAGTCCATCCCGGTCCGCCGGGAGGGCCGGGTGCTCGGGGTGATCGCCCGTAACACCAATCTGCTGACCGTACGGACGCCCAGCCGGCTCGAGCTCACCTACCTCCAGAGCGCGTCCGACCTCGCCCAGATGATCGCCGCAGGATCGTTTCCCTTCCCCGAGCAGCAGGTCGACATGGACGCCTCGCCCCGCGCGGGCGACGGCCTGATCCGGCTCGACGCGGACGGCGTCGTCCAGTACGCCAGCCCCAATGCGCTGTCCGCCTACCACCGCCTCGGCCTGGCCGCCGACCTGGTCGGCCACCACCTCGGCCAGACCACCGCCGAACTCGCCCCCGTACGGGGGCCGGTGGACGAGGCGCTGGTCAAGCTGGCGAGCGGGTGGGCGCCGCGCGAGTTCGAGGTGGAGGGCGACGAAGGGGTGATCCAGCTGCGGGCCATCCCGCTCAAGCCCAAGGGCACTCATATCGGTTCGCTCGTCCTGCTCCGGGACGTCACCGAGCTGCGGCGCCGCGAGCGCGAGTTGATCACCAAGGACGCCACCATCCGGGAGATCCACCACCGGGTGAAGAACAACCTCCAGACCGTGGCCGCCCTGCTGCGCCTCCAGGCCCGCCGGATGGACTCCGACCAGGGGAGGGACGCGCTCAACGAGGCGGTACGCAGGGTCGGCTCGATCGCGATCGTGCACGAGACGCTGTCCCAGAACCTGGACGAGCAGGTCGAGTTCGACGAGATCGCCGACCGGGTCCTGGCCATGGTGGCCGAGATATCCCCGGGCAAGGTCACCGGCCATCGCACCGGCCGCTTCGGCATCCTCGAGGCCGAGGTGGCCACCCCGCTGTCCATGGTGCTGACCGAGGTGCTGCAGAACGCGCTGGAACACGGCTTCGGGCCGGGGGAGCAGGGCACCGTCGAGGTGACGGCGGTGCGCTCCGCTCCCGGTGGGGAGGGGCGGCTGCTGGTCACCGTCGAGGACGACGGGCGCGGGCTGCCCGAGGGGTTCGACCCGCAGCGGGCGGGCAACCTCGGCCTGCAGATCGTACGCACGCTGGTGGAGGGGGAGCTGGGCGGGACGTTCGACATGGTGCCCGCGCCCGAGCGCGGCACCCGAGTCGTCCTGGACATCCCGGTACGGGTGGAGAAGCACTGATTCGGTGACCGGGGCGATTCTCCGGGCGGGACTGTGTGAGACGGCGTGAGACCTTGAGCACACCCGCTCACATAGTGAGCATGTCGCTCACATGGTGAGCACAGCACTGAGCCCCGGACCGGGAGTGGTCCGGGGCTCAAAGCTCACGTTGCTGTGCGCATCGGGGTTACTGCGCGCTGCGGCTCGGGGGCCACGGGGTGTGGGCGTCAGGCGCTGGCGTTGCGTGCCCGGTTGCGAGCGGCACGGCGCTTCATCGCGCGGCGCTCGTCCTCGCTGAGTCCACCCCAGACGCCGGAGTCCTGGCCGGACTCAAGCGCCCACTGCAGGCACTGCTCCATGACGGGGCAGCGGCGGCAGACGGCCTTGGCTTCCTCGATCTGCAGCAGCGCAGGACCGGTGTTGCCGATGGGGAAGAACAGCTCGGGGTCTTCCTCGCGGCAAACGGCGTTGTGACGCCAGTCCATGGCTGCTCCATCTCCTCGTGTTGCTTGCGGATTGCTTGTGAATGTGAACGCTTTCACGAACCCCTCGACAAGGGTAGGGACGTCAACCAGTTGGGGCTGGTGCGGTCCCGTGGAATGAGGAAGGGGATTCGGGCTCTCAAGGGGGCCTTCTGGAGGCCGTCCCGATCGCCAAGAAGAGATTCGCAAACCTCGGCGGCGGATACAACCCCTTCCGGAAAGTTTTTTTTGATTCCTTGGTGTCGGCTCTGTCACAGCCCTACTTCCGGGGGGTGGAAGCCAGGCTAAACGTTCGACTGGAAGGACTTTTTGCGGTCTCACTCACACAATCACACGCAGTGCACGGCGTACGCCTGTGAACGTCACGCTCGTACGCAGTCCCAGGTGGTCACCGTCCATCTGAAACGGCAGTGGCGCCTGCGATTGCAAGGTGAAGTCCGTCAGGTCGTGCAGGGAGGTCGCGTGCTTGCCGCGGGGCCCTCGATCGGGGCTGGAGGTGAGCAGCTGGGTCGCGTAGCGGGTGGCCGCCGAGGTGGACAGTTTGGAGAGTCCAAGCACGTCGAGGGCGGTGTCGAAGGATGCGCGCGGCGTGGCGTAGATCGGGCGGTTGCCCAGGAAGGTCCAGGGGACGGTGTTGCAGATGATGGCCAGCACCAGTTGTTCGATGGGGTCCTCGTCCGGCCGCTTGAGGGTTATGGTCCCCTCCCGGCGGTGCGGATCGCCGAGGAACTGACGCATCACCTGGCGTATGTAAAGCGCATGGGTCGAGCGCTTGCCGCGTTCGCGCTGTTGTTCGACTCGGCCGATCACGCCCGCGTCGAAGCCGAAGCCCGCGCAGAAGGTGAACCAGCGCGCCGGCACCGACTCGTCCGGGGTGCCAGGGGTGCCCCCCGCGAGCCCGAGGCCCACGGTGCGCTCGGTGCCGTCCCGCAGCGCGTCCAGCAGGGCGCCGGTGGCCTCCACGACGTCATTGGGCAGGCCGAGGGCGCGGGCGAAGACATTGGTGGAGCCGCCGGGCACGACGGCCAGGCGGGGCAGCCCGTCCGGATCGGGGCCGTGGTGCAGCAGCCCGTTGACCACCTCGTTGACCGTGCCGTCACCGCCAAGGGCGACGACCAGCTCGTGTGTGCCCCCCTCCGCGGCCTGCCGGGCCAGGTCGCGGGCGTGCCCCCGGTACTCCGTGGTCGCCACGTCCAGCTTCAGATCGCTGGCGAGCGCGTGGATCAGGACGTCGCGGGTGCGGGCACTGGTGGTGGTTGCTGCCGGATTGACCACGATGAGCGCGCGCATGCTCAGCAGCCTACCCACTAAGGGTGAATCGGCCGTAATCGCGGCCTGGCCCCGGCCCGGGCGGGCGGCGGCTACGCTGCTCGGGTGAGCAGTAAGAAGTCCGCCACCGCCAAGAAGGCCAGGGCCGCGAAGACGGCGAAGCCGACTCCGACGACGGCTCCCAAGGCTGCTGGGGCCACTCAGGCCAAGGGGACCGAGGGGAGCAAGGGCGCCAAGGCCGCCCCCGCCGACGAGGCCCCGTCCGGCCCGCGCCCGACCCGCATCACGGCCGCCGCGATGCTGGCCGCGGCCGAGGCCGTGGTGCTGGTGGGCCTGGGGGTGTACGTACTGGTCATGGGGCTGACCGGGGACCCGGACAGCCCTCAGCAGGCCGAAATGCTCGGCGTGACCGTGCTGGCACTGGCCGCGCTGCCGCTGGCCGCGGCGCGCGGGCTGTGGCAGCGCCGGCGGTGGAGCCGCGGGCCCGCGATGATCACTCAGCTGATGGCGCTGCCCGTGGCCTGGACGCTGGTGCAGAACGGCGGCGGGCTGATCGCCGTCGGGGTGGCCACCGCCGTCGCGGCGTTCGCCGTCCTGGCGCTGCTGATCAACCCGACGGCGACGGAGGCCCTGGGCATCGGCCCGCGCGACGCCTGACCCCTGCTCTCACTCCGCTGCGCTCACTCCTCCACCAGCAACCGCTCCCGCAGTTGGGCGAGGGTGCGGGCCAGCAGCCGTGAGACGTGCATCTGGGAGATGCCGACCTCCTGCGCGATCTGCGACTGGGTCATATTGCCGAAGAAGCGCAGCAGCAGGATCTTCTTCTCGCGCGGCGGCAGATCCTCCAGCAGCGGCTTCAGCGACTCGCGGTACTCGACGCCCTCCAGCGCCTCGTCCTCCGCGCCGAGCGTGTCCGCGACCGCCGGGGACTCGTCGTCCGTGTCCGGCACGTCCAGGGACAGCGTGCTGTACGCGTTGGCCGACTCCAGGCCCTCCAGCACCTCCTCCTCGGAGATGCTCAGATGCTCGGCCAGCTCATGGACCGTGGGGGCGCGGCCGTGCCGCTGGGAGAGCTCTGCGGTGGCCGTGGTCAGCGAGAGCCGCAGCTCCTGCAGCCGACGCGGCACCCGCACCGCCCAGCCCTTGTCGCGGAAGTGCCGCTTGATCTCGCCGACGACCGTGGGGGTCGCATACGTCGAGAACTCCACACCGCGGTCCGGATCGAACCGGTCCACGGACTTGATCAATCCGATGGTGGCGACCTGGGTGAGGTCGTCCAGCGGCTCGCCGCGGTTGCGGAAGCGCCGCGCCAGGTGCTCCACCAGCGGCAGATGCATCCGCACGAGGGTGTTGCGCAGCTCGGCGCGGGCCGTGGAGCCCTCCGGAAGGCTGCGCAGCTCGACGAACATCGCCCGCGCTCCGCTGCGATCATGCGGATCGGGCTGCTCGCGCCGCTCGTGGTGATGCTGATCCATGTGGTCCGCCCGCTCTGGTCGGTCTCCTGCCGCCTCCGGGTCCGCGGGATGCGGCTGGGCCGGCGGGTGCGGGATGGCCGGGGTACGCACTCCCCGCGATGATGCGGTGCTCACGGAGCCCCCCTTTCCTTCACGGCTGTCCGGTTCCTTCACGGCTGTCCGGGGCCGGCGCCGCGCTCCTTGTACAGGCTGATACTGACCGTGCGGTCTTCGGCGACGGTCGAGTCGACCTTGCCGGCGAGCGCGGAGAGCACTGTCCAGGCGAAGGTGTCGCGCTCAGGGGCGCGCCCGTCGGTGGTCGGGGCCGAGACGGTCACCTGAAGTGCGTCGTCGATCAGGCGGAAGACGCAGCTCAGCACACTGCCGGGCACGGCTTGCTGGAGCAGGATCGCGCACGCCTCGTCGACGGCGATGCGCAGATCCTCGATCTCGTCGAGGGTGAAGTCCAAGCGGGCTGCCAGGCCGGCCGTGGCCGTCCGCAGCACCGACAGGTAGGCACCCTCAGCGGGCAGCCGGACTTCTACGAAGTCCTGGGTCCCGGGCTCGCCTGCGATCTGGGACACCCTCACCTCCAAGGTGACACAAGCTGATTGAGCTGAGCTGATTGGAGCGCCGGTCGTGAGCCCTTATGGTGGAGGGGGTACAGACCGACGCGGCACGTGGTTCGGCTGCGACGCTATCGCGATCTGCGGCTCGGTGTCGCCCGGACGAAGCACGGCCCCCGTCATGGGTGAACGCCGACCCGAAGGTTCTCGATATCACTCAGTGTAAGCACATGAGTACACAGCGTGGCTAGAGGTCTGCGGTCTCAATTCGAAAGAGATATCGCCTCGTTGAAGGAACCGCTGGTGACAGGCTCCTTTCCGGCCCTCTCCCTGCTGAAGGCATCGCTGTTCGGATCATGATTAAGGCTAGCGGGCCACACCCGCGATGCGGCAGTCATTAGAGGATCATGTGGTCCACGTAGCACCAGCGCCAGCTCTCGCCGGCCTCGAAGCTGCGCATCACGGGGTGTCCGGTCTCCTTGTAGTGCTCGGTGGCGTGCTGGAACGGCGATGAGTCGCAGCAGCCCACATGCCCGCAGGACAGACACAGCCGCAACTGCACCGGGTGGCTCGCCGCGGCCAGGCACTCCCGGCAGGTGTCGTATCTCGGCTCCGGTTCGGGCACCGGCAGCTCGGGAACATGCGGACACTCGTTCATGATTGCCAGACTAAACCGACAACACCATCGGGACGGGCTGGTTCATGGACGTATTTCCACTGCTGGTGCTGGTCGCGGGCAGCGCGGCCGTCGCGGGCGCGGCCCGCCGCACACCGGTGCCCGCCCCGCTGCTGCTGGTCGCCGTCGGACTCATCGCCTCGTATGTGCCCGGGGTGCCCGAGTACACCCTCGACCCGCATATCGTGCTGCCCCTCGTACTGCCGCCCCTGCTGCACACGGCGGCGCTCGAAAGTTCGTACCTGGACCTGCGCGCCAACATCCGCCCCGTCGCCCTGCTGTCGATCGGATATGTGCTCTTCGCGACCCTCGCGGTCGGCTGGATCGCCTATCTGCTGGTGCCGGACCTGCCGCTGACCGCCGCGCTCGTCCTGGGCGCGGTCATCGCCCCGCCGGACGCGGTGGCGGCGACGGCCATCGCCCGGCGCGTCGGCCTGCCCTCCCGCCTGACCACCGTCCTCCAGGGCGAGTCCCTGGTCAACGACGCCACGGCCATCACCGCCTACAAGGTGGCGCTGGCCGCGGCGGTCGGCGAGGGGGCCACCTGGACAGGGGGCCTGCGGGAATTCGCCCTCGCGGCCGTCGGCGGCGTCGGGGTCGGTCTGATCCTGATGGTGCCGCTGCACTGGCTGCGCACCCATCTGCGCGATCCGCTGCTGCAGAACACCCTCTCGCTGCTCATCCCCTTCGTCGCGTACCTGGCGGCCGAACAGGTCCATGCCTCGGGCGTGCTCGCGGTCGTCGTGGTCGCCCTCTACCTCGGGCACCACTCCTGGCAGGTGGACTTCGCCACCAGGCTCCAGGAGTCGGCGGTGTGGAAGATGATCGCCTTCGTGCTGGAGTCCGCCGTGTTCGCCCTGATCGGGCTGCAGCTGCCGGTGGTGCTGCGGGGCCTGGGCGAGTACGGGGCCGGCGAGGCGGGCTGGTACGCGGCCATGCTCTTCCTCGCGGTCGTGTGCGTACGCTTCCTCTGGGTCTTCCCCGCGACCTTCCTGCCCCGGGCGCTGTCCCGCCGGATCCGCGAGCGGGAGCCGGAGACCGACTGGACCTCGCCGGTCATCGTCGGCTGGGCCGGGATGCGCGGGGTGGTCTCGCTGGCCATCGCCTTCTCGATCCCGCTGACCGGGCACGGCGGACTCCCCTTCCCGGCTCGTAACCTCATCCTCTTTCTGACCTTTACGACCGTCATCGGCACCCTCGTCATCCAAGGGCTCACCCTGCCCGCGCTGATCCGGGCGCTGCCCGTGCCCGGCCGTGACGTGCAGGCCGAGACCCTGGCGGAGGCGCAGGCGCAGAACGAGGCGTCCCGGGCCGCCGAGCGGCGCCTCGACGAACTCCTCGCCGATGAGCGCAACGCCCTGCCCCAGCCGCTCGCCGACCGGCTCCGCGCGGTGCTGGAGCGGCGCCGCAACGCGGTGTGGGAGCGGCTGGGGGCGGTGAACGAGGTGACGGGGGAGTCGGCCGACGACACCTACCGCCGGCTGGCCCGCGAGGTGATCGGCGCCGAGCGCGCGGTGTTCGTGGAACTCCGCGACGCCCGGCGGATCGACGACGAGATGCTGCGGACGCTGCTGCGCAGGCTGGACCTGGAGGAGGCGACGGCCTACCGGGAGGAGAACGCGGACGGCTAGGGCCCGTCGCCTCAGCCGGTCACTTCAGCCGGTCGCGGATGCGTGCCCGCATCGAGGCCATGGTGAAGCCGCGCGGGTCCGTCTTGCCCGGCTGCCATTCGAGATGGCCGATCACCGAGCGCTCGGTCCAGCCGTGATAGCGGCAGATCGCCGCCGCGGCCCGCTCGATCGCCTCCAGTTGGGCTTCCGGCCAGGGGTCCTTTCCATCGCCGAGGTTTTCGCATTCGAAGCCGTAGAAACAGCGATTGCCGTCCGTGTTCGCCTCGTTGTCCGGAGGCAGGGCCTTCTCGGCGATCACCGCCCGCAGCACCTCGTCGTCCCCGAGCCCCGCGTGGTTGGCGCGGCCGTAGCCGACCAGGTGCACCTCGCCGTCCTTGGCGATCACGCCATGGCACAGCGGACCGGGCAGCGCATCGAAGCCGTCCCGGCAGATCCGTACGGTCAGCTCGGTGCCCGAGGTGACCGTGTGGTGGATCATGACGCCGTGCACCTCGCCCCAGGGCCCCTTGTGGTTTCTGTTGTGGTGCCGCCAGTCCCCGACCTGCACCACTTGCAGGCCCTCCCGCTGCAGAACCGCCAAAAAGTCCCCTGCGGACATGGGTGAGGCCATGGCCGCCTCCGTTCGCGTCGTGCGGGGCCGCCCATCGCGGCCCGACTGTCACCCCCTGCATACCCACGAAAACACTCGGTGATGAATCCCTGGTGCCGGCGATGTGGGGCACTCCGGTTATGGTGCGTTCCGATCCGCTCGACGATGCGCAGGAAGAAGCACGCCACCATGGACTACCAGGGACTTCTGGAGGAGGTCGCGACCCACGTCGCACCGCATATCGGCCAGGGCGAGGTGGCCCAGTACATCCCCGCGCTGGCCTCGGTGGACCCGCGCCGGTTCGGCATCGCCGTCGCGGACGTGGACGGCACGGTGACCGGGGTCGGCGACTGGGAGGTCCCCTTCTCCGTACAGAGCATCTCCAAGGCGTTCAGCCTCGCGCTCGTCCTCGAACAGGACGGCGAGCGGATCTGGCGCCGGGTCGGCCGGGAGCCGTCCGGCAACCCCTTCAACTCCCTGGTGCAGCTGGAGTACGAGAACGGCATCCCGCGCAATCCGTTCATCAACGCCGGCGCCCTGGTCGTCACCGACCGGCTGCAGACCCTGACCGGCGACGCCAGCACGACCATGCTGGAGTTCCTGCGCGCCGAGAGCGGCAACCCCGACCTCGCCTTCGACCAGGCCGTCGCGGCCTCCGAGTCCGAGCACGGCGACCGCAACGCCGCCCTCGCGCACTTCATGGCGAGCTACGGCAACCTCGACAATCCCGTCACCACCGTCCTGGAGCACTACTTCTGGCAGTGCTCGATCGAGATGAGCTGCCGCGACCTGGCCGTCGCGGGCGGCTTCCTGGCCCGGCACGGGCTGCGCGCGGACGGCTCCCGGCTGCTGTCGCCGCGCCAGGCGAAGCGGATCAACGCGGTCATGCTCACCTGCGGTACGTACGACGCGGCGGGCGACTTCGCCTACCGCGTCGGCCTGCCCGGCAAGAGCGGCGTCGGCGGCGGCATCGTCGCCGTGATACCCGGCCGGTGCACGCTGTGCGTCTGGAGCCCGGGGCTCGACGCACGGGGCAACTCGGTGGCCGGGACGGCGGCGCTCGACCACTTCACGACGCTGACCGGCTGGTCGGTGTTCTAGGCGGGACGGGCGCGGGCCCGGGCGCGGTGGTGCCCGCTGGCCAACGGTCGCGGCGGGCGGGACCATGGAGAGAGCAGGAGGTGTACGCATGCAGCACGAGATGCGCGCCGAATACGAGGAGGGCAGCTCGGGTCGGGTGGCCGGCGCGCCGGTCAAGATCTGGCACATGGTCCGCGCCAACGGCACGACCGCGATGTGCGGGCGCGAGCTGGCCCCGGACGCCGAGACGCAGTCGGCGGAGGTCTGGGCCACGGACGACTCAGTGCCCTTCTGTCATTCCTGTGGCGCGATGTATCTGCGCGAGGTTCCCTGACGAGGTGCTGTACCAGGAGCTGTACCAGGAGTGGGGATCCAGGCCGCTGGGCGGCCGGGCGGTGGTGTGGTCCCGTACCGCCGGGGCCGGGCCGCAGCGGGTGCTGCCGGACGGCTGCACCGATCTGATCTGGAGCTGCGGCGATCCGGCGGCCTCGGGCGCCTCGGACGGGGAGCTGTTCGTGGCCGGTCCCGACACCCGGGCCCATCTCGCCCAGGGCTCGCCGGGCGCCCGCTGGGTCGGACTGCGGTTCGCCCCCGGCACCGGCCCCGATGTGCTCGGCGTGCCCGCGTACGAACTGCGGGACCAGCGGGTGCCGTTGGCGGCGCTGTGGCCGGACGCCGAGGTGCGGCGGCTCACCGAGCGGCTGGCGGAGGAGGCGGCCCCCGGCGGTACGGGCCCTCGCGGGGTCAGCCGCCTCCTGGAGGTCGTCGCGCTGGACCGGCTGCACCGTGCCGAGCCGCCCGATCCGGCGGTCGGGGCGGTCGTCGCGGGGCTCTCCGGCGGCCGGTCCGTCGCCGAGGTCGCCGCGGCGGTGGGCCTCGGGGAGCGGCAGCTGCACCGGCGGTCGCTCGCGGCGTTCGGCTACGGACCCAAGACGCTGGCCCGGGTCCTGCGGCTGAACCGGGCGCTGGACGCGGCCCGGGTGGGGACGGCCTTCGCCGAGGTCGCGGCCGTCACCGGATACGCCGACCAGGCCCATCTCGCACGCGAGGTCAGGGCGCTGACCGGGGTGCCGCTGGGCCGGCTGCTCTAGCCGCCGGTGCGCACCGCCGGTCCGGCCCGCCTCCGGTCAGTCGGCCAGGGGCGCGAACAGGCTGACGCCATTGCCGTCCGGGTCGAGGACGACGGCGTAGCGCTGGCCCCAGAACGCGTCCCACGGCTCCTTGTGCTCGCGCCCGATTCCCGACTCGACGAGTTCGGCGTACGTCTTGTCCACGTCCGCCGGGCTGCCGCAGAGGAAGGCCAGGCCGATGCGTTCGGATCCGCTCGACGACGGCGTCCAGTCGGGGTCGAAGGAGCGGACCACCGCGACGGTGTCCCACAGCAGGCGCAGCCCGCCCTGCAAGGTGGCCTCGACATGCGGCTCGGTGTCGGCGTCGGCGGGGATGTTTACGCCGAGTCGGCGATAGAAGGCGAGCGAGGCGGCCATGTCGGTCGTGACCAGGCCGATCGCGTCAAATTGTGCTGTCATGCGGGCAGCGTAGGCACGCCGCCGGCCGCCGGTCTTGAACGAATCGGACACGGCCTGGCCGCGTGCCCTTATGGGCAGCGGATGACCTGACCCGCGTACGACAGGTTGCCGCCGAAGCCGAAGAGCAGCACCGGCGCGCCCGGAGCGATCTCCCGCCGCTCGACCAGCTTGGACAGCGCGAGCGGCACGCTGGCCGCCGAGGTGTTGCCGGAGTCGACGACATCGCGCGCGATGACCGCGTTCGTGGCGCCGAGCTTGCGCGCGACCGGCTCGATGATCCGCAGGTTCGCCTGGTGCAGCACCACCCCGGCCAGCTCCTCGGGGGTGATCCCGGCCCGTGCGCACACCTCGCGCGCGATGGGCGGTAGTTGGGTGGTGGCCCAGCGGTAGACCGCCTGGCCCTCCTGCGAGAAGCGGGGCGGAGAGCCCTCGATACGTACGGCGTGGCCCATCTCGGGCACCGAGCCCCAGACCACCGGACCGATCCCCGGGACGCCGTCCCCGTCCGCCTCCTGTGCCCGGTCATCGGCCACCACGACCGCCGCGCCGGCGCCGTCGCCGAGCAGCACGCAGCTGGAGCGGTCGGTCCAGTCGGCCGCCTCGGTGAACTTGTCGGCGCCGATGACCAGGGCGGCGGAGGCCGCCCCGGCCCGGATGGTGTGGTCGGCGGTGGCCAGGGCATGGGTGAAGCCGGCGCAGACCACATTGATGTCCAGGGTGGCGGGGGAGCCGAGGCCGAGCCGGGCGGCGACGCGGGCCGCCATATTGGGGCTGCGGTCGATCGCCGTGGACGTGGCGACGACCACGAAGTCGATGTCGGCGAGTGCGAGCCCGCTCGCGGCGAGGGCCTTGCTGGCCGCCGCGGCGGCCATCTCGTCCACTGTCTCGTCCGCCCTGGCGATGTGCCGGGTGCGGATCCCGACCCGGGTGCGGATCCATTCGTCGCTGGTGTCGACGATGGCGGCCAGATCGTCGTTGGTGAGCACCCTCGCGGGCTGGTAGTGGCCGACGGCGGCTATGCGTGAACCCGTCATCTCTGCCCCTTCGCGCGGGTGTCGTCCATCCGGCCGCCGCCCCGATATGCGGGCTGGGCGGCGCCCGGTCGGGCTGTGCAGGCCAGTCTTGTGGGGCGCACGGCCCCCGCGCGCGCCGTTATGTACCAACATTGCGCCTCGAGATCTGGAGCTTTCCACCTTTCCAGCCGAGGAACCGGATCCCTCGTTGCCACCGTCTGAGGACATGTCCGCCGGTCAGGCGGGTACGGGCACGGTGAATATCACGGTGATGCGCGGTACGGCCGAGCCGGAGCCGCGGGCGGGGGAGTGCGGAGTGCGGTACGTCGGGGGACGGATATCGCGGCCCGGGTGGCAGCGGACCTGGCTGGTGGTGCTGGCCCTGGTGTCGATCCAGCTCGGATCGCTGGTGTGGCCGGCGTACGCCTGCGGCTGCGGCGGGCTGGTGCCCGGCCGGAACACCACCGTGGCGGTGGCGCGGGAGACGTCGGTGGTGCGCTGGGACGGCCGCACCGAGGAGATCGTCATGAGCCTGACGGTGGGCGGCGACGCCCACGAGGCGGCGTGGATCATGCCCGTGCCGCACCGGGCGACGGTCCGGCTCGGGGACCGCGTGCTGTTCGACGAGGTGAGCGAGGTCACCGCGCCGGCGCACCGGACGCGCCACTACTTCTGGCCGAGGAGGGGCGACTGGCCCTTCGACGACCGAAAGATCGAGTACGTCGACGGGGCCGGCGCCGGGGCGGGCGCCCCGTCGAGCGCGCCCCCACGCGTGGGCGTCGTCGGCCGTGAACGGCTCGGCCCGTTCGACGTCGCCCGGCTCACCGCGACCGACCCGGACGCGCTGCGCGACTGGCTGGAGAAGCACGGCTTCCAGCTGCCGGACCGGCTGGCGGACGGGCTCAAGCCGTACGTACGCGCCAAGTGGGAGTACGTGGCGGTGCGCCTGGCGCCCGCGGCGGTCGCCGACCGGGGCGACGGGGCCAAGGACGTGCTGGGCGGGACGCTCGACCCGCTGCGGCTCACCTTCGACTCGAACCGTCTGATCTATCCCATGCGGCTGTCGCGGCTGGCGAAGACGCCGCAGAACCTCGAGCTCTACGTCCTGGCGCCGCACCGCATGGAGCCGCGCGGCGACATCGGGGGCGGGGCGCCGCGGGTGACCTACGCCGGGTGGGTCACCCCGGGGCAGGCGCCGCGGGGGGACCTGGCGGAGCTGGCGGGGAAGCGGATGTTCCTGACGAGCTTCCAGCAGTCGTTTCCGCGGCCGGAACTCATCTACGGGGACCATGAGTTCCGGCGCGCGGAGAAGGACGACACCTTTCAGCGCGTCACGTACGACCACAAGCTGCTGACCATCGGGGGAGTCCCCGCGTGGCTGCTGACCCTGGGCGGCGGCCTGCTGGCCGTGCCGGCCGGCGCGCTGACGCTGCTGATGGCGGCCAGGCGGCGCAGGCGGGCCGAGCGCTTCTGGGGGCCGGGAGGCCCGCCCGGGCCGGGGGACTCGCCGGGGTATCCGCAGCACCTGTCGCCGGGTCAGGACAGCTTGCCGTCGTAGTCCGGGAGCTTGCAGGTCAGCGGGGTGCGGGGGGTTGTTCATGAGCCCACCGCACATACGCCAACGACACTTGCCCGCCCGTTCGTTGACTGGTGGGCGGATAGATGGGTATGTCATGTACTGACGGGGTCGTCGCCTCCATCACCCCAAGGGGGCTTTCATGTTTGACGATCGGCCCGCATTCGGTGTGCGTGTGCGTGTGCTCGGCGGCGTCACGGTGGCTGAGCTCTCCGGTGAGCTGGACATCTTCGCCGCGGCGAGGATGTCCGCCCGGCTCGATTCCCTCGCCCGCGAGGCCCGTCCGAACCTGGTCCTGGACCTGCGGATGGTGACCTTCCTGGACTGTGCCGGGGTGTCCTTGCTGTGCCGCCTGCGCAATCGCGCGCTGGAGCGCGGCGGACGGCTGCGGCTGGTGATCGTCGACCCGCGGTTCACCCGGCTGCTGCGGATGGTCCGGCTCGAGGACGCCTTCGAGGTCGTGGATGACCTGGCCCTGGCGGTCGCGCGGTCGGGGGAGGTGAGCGCCGGAGGGAGCAACGGCGCCATCGCCTGAACCATCGCCAGGCATCGTCCGACCAAGTGTCAATAGTAAGAACAGAAATTCACTCGTACGAGCGCATTTACTCTGGGAAATATGGGGTGCCTGCCTCCGTAACCGGCGGTCACCCCTCTACGCTCGCGGCACGTCACCCAGGACCCGGTGGTATCCGCCCCGATGCAGACTGTGCCCGCTTCCGGGAGCCTATCGATGGTGAAAGGGGGCAGTGTGCCGTTCCGAGGTGATTTCGCGATGACGCAGCAAGGCGCTCCCCGCCAGGAGGCGCATCCGCCTGCCGCGATCACCCCCGAGCGGTTCCGCGCGGACCGGAGCGCGGCGCCCCGCGCCTGCGCGTACGGCGTCGGCGGATACACGGTCGTGGAGCTCCACGGCGAGATCGACATCGTCGGCCGGGAATCCGTCGGCCTGGAGCTGGACCGGGCCACCTCCCCGCCCGCGCCCGCCGTCGTCATCGACCTGACCCCGACGTGCTTCTTCGACTGCTCGGGGGTGGAGCTGCTGTGCCGCGCCTACCGCCGGGTGCGGGACCGCGGCGGTCGGCTGCGGGTGGTCTGCGACAGCCCGCTGATCCTGCGCACGCTCCGGGTGGGCGGGCTGCTGGACGTGGTGTGCCCGGTGCCGACGCTGGCGGACGCGTTACGGGAGGACTGACCGGGGCGGGACAGGGCGGGGCTCGGGCTGAGGCTCCCGGGTCCAGATCGCTCAGGCTCGCCGCTTCCGGCCGGAGCCGGCGCGGTGGCCCTGCCGCCAGCGGCTGAGGACGCGATGGTGCCGCAGGGGGCGTTGTCCGGGCGGGGTGTCGCCGTAGCGGAGAGCGGAGACCCGACTGCCGTGCTGGGCGTTGAGCCGGTGGATCACCACCACGCCCACGGCTATCAGCGCGGCGATCACGGCCACGGTGACGACGGTCTCCATGGTGCTCACTCCCCGCGGCCGGGCCCCAGCCCCAGGGGAATCCGGCCGGTATGTGCGAAATGCTCTCGGTGCCTTTACCGTACTCCCGGCGGACACCGGACCGCACCCGGCGTGAAGCGGGTGCCGGGTGCGGTGCGAGGCGGTGCGAGGTGCTGGTGATGGTGGCCCTATCGGGCGCTCACCTCGAGCGTCTTGGTGAGGCCGGCCAGGCCGTTCGCCCACAGCTGGTTCACCCTGCTGATCTCGGCCGCGTTGGGCTGTGAGTTCTTGCAGGATGTGCCCGGCCCGCCGCCCGACATCAGCTCGCTGCACGGACCGGAGTAGTGGTCCGGCAGCCCGAGCACATGCCCGGTCTCGTGCGCGGTGACGCGGGTGGAGTCGTACTGCTGGTTCTGCGCGTAGTCCAGGAAGATGTAGCCGCTGCCATGGCCGTCCGTGCTCGCGTACGAGCCGGCGGGGTCGTTGCCCTCGCGGTACTCGAAGTCGGCGTTGCTGCCCTCCTGGAGCTTCACATTGCTGACCGAGGAGTTCCAGATCTGGGTGGAGCGCGCTATCACGGACTTGAAGCTCGGGGCCCTGCTCGTGCTGTAGGTGACGGTGACGGCCTGCGTGCCGGGCACCACGCCCCGCTTGGCCAGCACCGACTTGATCACGGCCTTGAGGAAGGCGTCGGTGTCGCCGCGGCTCTCGCCGCTCGCGACGTACGCGGACTTGGCGGTGTGGCTGACGGCGCCGCTGTCGGGTGTGGCGGCGGAGGCGGGTACGGCGGACAGGGTCGAGGCCAGGCCGAGGCCCAGGGTGGCCACGAGCGCAGACGTGGAGAATCTCATGTGGGGGGCTCCTCATCGTCCGTCAGGCCGCGGCCGGCCGCCGTGGTGTGGGAGGCGGGCCGAGGCCGTGGGATGAACGCTTGGTGCCCCGAAGTCTTGGTGAGATCCGGCGCTACGCGGAGATATCAACAGGCGATAGCACCATCACATAACCCCGGCGCGCCGCCATATTTCCGGTCGTCTCCGTGACGCGATCGATCGTCAATTGGCTGCCCGGGATGTGGTGTTCGTGTGGGTTGAGTGTCTGGTGTGACGTCCTGACGCCCCGTTATGCTCGCGCCGTGGAGCTCGAGGTCAGGCACCTTCGCGCACTGTGCGCCATCGCCGACACCGGCAGCTTACGGAAGGCCGCACGGCAGCTGGGCATGAGCCAGCCCTCGTTGACGACTCAGCTCAGGCGCATCGAGAACGCCATCGGCGGTTCGCTGTTCTCGCGTGAACTCACCGGCAGTCGGCCGACCCCGCTCGGACGCTCCGTGCTGTGCCGGGCCCGGCCCATCGTGGCCGAGATGAACGCCCTGGTCGCCGAGGCCAAACAGGAGGCCGGCCGGGCCACCGGCGCCCGGCTGCGCGTCGGCAGCACGGGCAGCCAGGCCGTGGCGGGATGGCTGCGCCGACTCCGCACCCGCTTTCCCGAGGCGGACACCACGATCCATATCGACGTCTGGGCCGACTCTTTGCTGCGGATGGTCGCCGAGAACCAACTGGACGTCGCCTTCGTCCACGAGGCCGAGGACGCCCCGCTGCGGGCCCCCGACGGCGTACGGCGACGCGTCCTCGTCGCCCAGGAGCCGCAGTTCGTCGCCCTCCCCACCACCCACCCGGCCGCCGCCTGCCCCCTCGTCACCCTCACCGACCTCGCCGCCGACCAGTGGATGGTCGACCCCGCCCTGGACGGCCAGGAAGCCACCCTCCGCCGCGCCTTCGCCGCGGCGGGCCGAAGACCCCGCGTCGTCTACGGCGACTACCCCACCGCCGCCGACCTGGTCGCCTCCGGCGAACTCATCACCCCGTGCCGCCCGACCGCCACCCCCCGCCCCGGCCTCACCATCCGCCCCCTCCGCGACGACCCCCTCACCCTCCGCCTGTCCCTCGCCTCCCGCGCCATCGACCCGCCCACCGCGGACGCGCTCTTCCACGGCCTCAGGGACTCCTACCTGGAGGCGGCCTGGGCGAGCGCGGCATACCGGCAGTGGCTGCTGCGCAACGACAATCCCCTGCTGCGTACCCGCGACGGCATACTCCCCGTCCCGCCCTCGGCTCGTGAGGCATCGGCGTGAGGCGCGGAATTCGTTGTCCGTGTCAGGCGCTTACGCTGCGATGCGGAGGACGCTCTTGCCGTGGGTGGCTCCATCGGCCAGGCGCTGTACGGCCTCGGCGAGGTCGGCCATCTCGTACTCGGCGGTGACCTCCGGACGGATTCGCCCGGCGGCCACCAGCTGAAGCGCCTCCCGGGCGCTTTCGGCCAGGCGGTCGGGGTGGGTCTGGCTGAGCAGGTTGCCGTTGTACGTCAGCGCGGACTTGCCGCTCATCAGCAGATCGTTGGCGCTGAGCGCGACGGGCTCGAACGTGGCGAGGTTGCCGTAGATCGCCAGCCGGCCGTGCGGTGCGAGGCGCCGCAGGTTGGTCTCGCGTACCGGCCCGCCGACGGGATCCAGGATCACGTCGAACAGCTCCTGGTCGGGGGCGTCGGTGACGTCGGCGAACTCCTGGGTGAACTCCTCGCGCGTGATCAGTTGGTCGTAGCCGAATCGGGCGGCGTAGGCGGCGCGTTGGGCGTCTTTGACGACGCCGACGATACGGCCGGCGCCGGCGGTTCCGGCGACCTGGGCGGCAAGGCTGCCGACGCCGCCGGCCGCCGCATGGATGAGGACGCTCTCGCCGGGGCGCACCCGGCCAACGGTGTGGATCAGGTCGTAGGCGGTGGGGGCGGCCCAGCCGCACCCGGCGGCGGTCCGCAGGTCCGTGCCGAAGGTGTCGAAGGTGAGCGCGGCGGGCGCCACCACCACCTCGGCGTAGGCCCCGCCGCTGGTCAGCGCCGTCACCTGCTGCCCGAGGCGGTCTTCGTCGACGCCCTCGCCGACGGCGACGATGTGCCCGGCCGCCTCGAAGCCGGGGACGAACGGTCGCGGCACGGGAAAGTGGCCGCCGCGCAGGAGGACATCGCCCCACTGGATTCCCGCGTACTGAACGCGGATCGCGACCTCGCCGGGGCCAGGGGCGGGCTGGTCGATATCGGTGAGGTGGAATCGGTCGTCGGTGTCCAGGACGACAGCCTTCATGGTCACTGCTCCCTGAGGTGAATCAGTATCCTGATACGGAAGACGCTAATGAGTATCAGCTACCTGAGTCAACCAAGGGTTCTGTGAAAGATGGAGGGCGACGTGACCGAGATCCCGGCCGAGGAGTACCTGTGCACGCGCATCCGCCGCACCGAACAGGCCCTGATGGCCCATCACGAGGCGGTCCTGCGCGGCTACGGCCTCACCATGACGCAGTACACGGTCCTGCTCGCGCTGTCGCGCCAGGAGGACATGTCCGGCGCGCAACTCGCCCGCGCCGCCGGGGTCACCCAGCAGACCATGGCCTCCGTCCTGACCGGTCTGCAAAGAAAGCAGCTCATCGCCCGCCGGCCGTCATCCGTGCACGCCAAGGTGCTGCTCGCCTCCTTGACCGATCAGGGCGATGAAGTGCTCGAGCGTGCCTATGGGGAGGTGATCGTGCTCGAACGCGCCCTCACCGACGCCTTCACCCCGGACGAGCACGCCACGCTGTGCGACCTCCTGGAGCGTGCCACGACGGTGCTCGTCCAGCAGACGTCATGACTCGGGCGACGGCAGCGCCTGTTCCGCCCAGATCGTCTTCCCGGTGGCCGAGTGCCGGCTGCCCCAGCGCAGGCTGAGCTGGGCGACCAGCAGCAGTCCGCGCCCGCCCTCGTCGAAGACGCGGGCGCGGCGCAGATGCGGGGCGGTGTTGCTGCCGTCGGAGACCTCGCAGATCAGGGTGTGGTCGTAGATGAGGCGCAGCTGGATGGGCGCGGTGGCGTGCCGCATGGCGTTGGTGACCAGCTCGCTGACGACCAGTTCGGTGGTGAAGACGGCCTCCTCGAGACCCCAGGTCATCAGCTGGTCCGTCACGTCCCGGCGGGCCCGGGCCACGAACGCCGGGTCGTCGGGTACGTCCCAGGTCGCCACGCGCGACGCGTCCAGGCCGCGGGTGCGGGCCAGGAGGAGGGCGACGTCGTCGGGGGCGCCCTGCTCGGGGAGCAGTGTGCGCAGCACGCTGTCGCATCCGGCCTCCAGGGAGGCGGAGAGGCGGGCCAGCGCGCCGGTGAGGGCGGTGAGCCCTTCGTCGAGGTCGCGGCCCCGGCCGCCGATCAGGCCGTCGGTGTAGAGGGCGAGCACCGCGCCCTCGGGCATCTCGAACTCGACCGCCTCGAAGGGCAGCCCGCCGACGCCCAGCGGCGGCCCGGCCGGCACCTGGACGGGGCTCACCGTGCCGTCGGGGGCCACCAGGACCGGCGGCGGATGGCCGGCGCGGGCGAGCGCGCAGCGGCGGGCGACCGGGTCGTACACCGCGTACAGGCAGGTGGCCCCGACATCCCCGGCGGGTGTCATGACCCCGCTGGCCCCGACGTCCTCGGCGGGTGTCATCACCCCGGTGGGCGCGACGTCCTCGGCGGGCGCGACGCCCACGGTGGGCGTGGACACCGCGCCCTCCGCGGCCAGGTGGATCACGAGGTCGTCGAGGTGGGTGAGCAGTTCGTCGGGCGGCAGGTCGACGTCGGCCAGGGTGCGGACCGCCGTACGCAACCGGCCCATCGTGGCCGAGGCCTGGATGCCGTGGCCGACCACATCGCCGACGACCAGCGCGACCCGCGCCCCGGACAGCGGGATCACATCGAACCAGTCGCCGCCCACCCCGGCGTACGGCCCGGCGGGCTGGTAGCGGAAGGCGACGTCCAGCGCCGTGGGCCTGGGCAGCGTCTGGGGCAGCAGGCTGCGCTGCAGCGCCAGGGCGGTGTCGCGCTCCCGGGTGAAGCGGCGCGCGTTGTCGAGGCAGACGGCGGCCCGGGTGGTGATCTCCTCCGCGAGCAGCACATCGTCGTGGGTGAACGGATCGGGCCGGGTGTGCCGGGAGAAGGTGGCCACTCCGAGGGTGATCCCGCGGGCCCGGATGGGCACCGACATCATCGAGTGGAGGCCGTAGGTGCGCAGCATGGCGGCGAGGGCGGGGCTCTCGGCCGCCCAGCGCCTGAAGACGGGGTCGGTCGCGCGATGGATGCTGGGACGGCCCACCGCCAGGGACGTGGCCTGTGGGGAGAACTCCGGATAGGTGCCCACCTGCCCCAGCTTGATCACGGCCTCCGGGGCGTCGAGGATGACGGACTGACGGGCGACCCGGCGCAGCACCACCGGACCGGCGAGCGGGCCGGGCGGCGGCTCGGTGAACGCCTCGATCCCCTCGACCCCCTCGTCCCTGTCCAGCCGCGCCAGCAGATCGACGCTGACGAAGTCGGCCAGGCCCGGGACGCCCACGTCGGCCAGCTCCTGCGCGGTCCGGGTGACGTCGAGCGTGGTGCCGATGCGCACGCTGGACTCGCTGAGCAGCAGCAGCCGCTGCCGGGCGAGGTACTGCTCGGTGATGTCGTGGGCGGCCAGACAGATACCACGCACCTCGCCGTCCGGCGCCTTGACCGGGGCGAGGCGGGCGGACCAGGCGTGCGCGTGGGCCTCGTCGCCGACGCGGCGGAACGTCTCCACATTGCGCCGCTCCCCGGTGCGCAGCACCTCGGCCATGTGCCGTTCGAGCTCTTCGCTCTCCAGCATTCCGCCGATCTCCGAGAGCCGCAGGCCGCGGATCTCGTTCTCGGGCAGGCCGATGACCTCGGCCATCTGATCGTTGATCCTGCGCAGCCGCAGCATCCTGTCGTAGACCGCCACCGGGCAGGGCGCCTGCTGCGACGCCAGCGCCAGCAGGGCCGCGTCCGCCGCCTCCTCCTCGGCGGCCCCGGCCTCTCCGGCCTCTCCGGACTCCGCGGCCTCTCCGGCCTCCCCGGCTTCGGGGTCCGGGAGCGGGGAGACCAGCAGCCAGTCACCCGGCCCGTCGGCGGTCGGCTCGCCGCGGTGGACCAGCAGCCGGACCCGTACGGGGCGGCCGTCGCGGTCGCGCAGGGTCAGCGTTCCGCTCCAGCGGGGGAGTGCCGCGACGGCCCGTACGTCGGCGGGGGAGACCTCCTCGGCGAGCAGCGCGGCGGCCCGCCGCCCCACCACCTCCGAGGGAAGGTGGCCGAGCAGCCGCCGGGCGCCCTCGTTCCAGCTGGTCACGATGGCATCAGCGCTGATCGTGGCCCTGGCCGTGGCCGCCTCGTCGAGCGGGTTGTCCCGCCGGTCGCCGAGCCCGTCGCCGGGTCCGTCGCCGAGCTTGTGGCCGGGTCCGTCGTCGGGTCCGTCGCCAAAGGGAAGGGAGGTCTTGTGGCCCGTCATCGTCGATCTGTCCCACCTTCAGCACGCCTGGCCCCGGCCTCCGGGGTGGGAGGTCACCAGGGCGTGCAGATCCAGCGTCGTGCAGATCCGTCCCCACATCAACCGGGGCGGCCCCCTCGTCGGGACGCGGCGCACGCGCCTCCGTCAGGGCCCGTACGCCGCGTCCAGGACGGCCGCGACGCGGTCGAGGGCGGAGGGCGGCGGGGTGTAGGGCAACCGCAGATAGTGGGTGAGGGTGCGGTCGGCCGCGAAGCCAGGGCCGGGGGACACCTCCACCCCCAGCGCACGGGCCCGCTCCGCCACCGCGTCGGCCCGCGCGCCGGCCAGCCGCAGCCACAGGGCGAGCCCTCCGGGCGGGACGGTGAAGCTCCAGCGGTCGTCCCCGGCCAGCAGCCCGGCCAGATGGTCGCGCTGCCGCCGCAGCTCCGCCCGGCGCCGCAGCAGTACGGGCATCGGGTCGCCCAGCAGCTCTGCGGCCACGAGCTGCTGCATCGGCGGCGCGGCCAGCGGCGGGCACAGCGGGTCGCGGCACAGCTCGCCGATCAGGCCGGCCGGCCCCCGGATCCAGCCGATGCGCAGACCGCCCCATACGGTCTTGGCGGCCGAGCCGATCAGCAGGGCGCGCCGGATGCGGGGCGGCGCCGCCGCGCTCTCGGCGCCCTCGCGCAGGTCGAGGTCGCGCATCGTCTCGTCCGCCACGACCGTGACCCGGTGGCGTGCGGCCGACTCGGCGACGGCCCGCCGGGTACGGGGGGTCATGAGCGCGCCGGTCGGGTTCTGGAAGTCGGGCACCAGGTAGGCCAGTCCGCGGCGCGCCGCGCGGAAGGCGTCGTCGAGCTGGTCGAGGTCCCAGCCGTCGCCGGTGACCCGGCAGCCGGTCAGGCGCGCTCCGGCCCCGCGCAGCAAGGGAAGGGCGCCGAAATAGGTGGGGATCTCGACGGCCGCGACGCGCGGGCGCAGACGCGCGACGAGCAGCGCCAGGGCGGCGCGGGCGCCCGAGGTGACCAGGATCTGCTCGGGACGGGTGGGCAGCCCCTCGTCCGTGTGACGCCGGGCGATCAGCGACCGCAGCTCGGGCAGCCCCGGCCCCGGCTCCCCGTCCTGGGCCAGCACGGGGTCCGCCCGCTCGGCGGCCCGGAGCATGGCCGCCTGATAGGCCGCGCGGGGCGCGGCCGGCACGGCCTGGCGCAGGTCCATGGCGCCGGCCTCCCCGGTCGCGGAGAGGGGCGCGATGCGCGCGGCGGCCGCGGGAGGCAGCCGTACGGTGCTGGCGCTGCCGTGCCGGGTGTGGACCCAGCCGCCGTCCCGCAGCGTCGTCAGCGCCGCGGTCAGGGTGCCGCGGCTGACGCCGAGCCCGGCGGCCAAACGGCGTTCGGCGGGCAGCCTGCCGCCGGTACGCAGCCGGCCGTCCAGCACGGCCTCCCGTACGGCCTCGGCCAGCGCGGCCACCAGCGGGGTGCCGGGCCTGCGCCACTCGCCCACCACGGTGACCAGCTGCTCGGCGCTGATACGGACATCGGTCATACGGACATTGCCCACTGGTCCAGTTTTCCATGATTGGACCAGGCTTCCCGGTCTCCTCCTGCCTAGGGTCGGCCCGAGACCCATCCCTGTCGAGACGGAGAACGGAGCCGAAATGCACCCTCGACTCGCCCATGATCTGGCCGATCTGCCCGACGCCCTGGAGGCCACCCGGCTGCTCGCCACAGGTGTGCTCGACGGGCTGGAGGAGCGGCCGGTCGTCCCCTCCGTACGGCCGCCCGAGCCCGTACCGCTGCCGGCGGAGGGGGCCGGACTGCGGGCCGCGCTGGCGGAGTTCGCCGAACGCTGGGAGCCGGCCTTCGGAGCGAGCGCCGGGCCGCGCTACCTCGGGTTCGTCACCGGCGGCACCACACCGGCCGCACTGGCCGGGGACTGGCTGACCGCGGCCCTGGACCAGAACTCCAACTCGTCGCTGGACGGCACCGGGCAGCACCTGGAGCGTCAGACAGTCGGCTGGCTGCGTGAGTTGTTCGGCCTCGGCGCGGCCCACGAGGGCGCGTTCGTCAGCGGCGCCACGATGTCCAACACGGTCGGCCTGGCGATCGCCCGCGAGTGGCTGGGGGAACGCCGGGGCGTCTCGGTCGCCGAGGCCGGGGCGGCGGCCCTGGGGCCGGTACGCGTGCTGTCCGGCAGCCCGCACTCCAGCGTCGCCAAGGCCCTGTCCATGCTCGGCATGGGCCGTGGCGCGCTGGTCCCGCTGGCGACCCTGCCCGGACGGGAGGCGGTCGACCCGGCCGCGCTGGAGGAGGCGCTGGAGCGGACCGACGGCCCGTGCGTGGTCGTCGCGAACGCGGGCACGGTCAACACCGTCGACTTCGACGACCTGCGCGCCGTCGCCGCCCTGAAGGACCGCCACGACTTCTGGCTCCACGTGGACGCCGCCTTCGGCGCCTTCGCCGCGCTCACCCCACGCCACGCCCACCTCGTCGCCGGCCTGGACGCGGCCGACTCGGTCTGTGTGGACCTGCACAAGTGGCTGAACGTGCCGTACGACAGCGCCGTCCAGTTCACCCGCCGCCGCGATCTGCAGGCCCGGGTCTTCCAGAACGCGGCCGCCTACCTCGGCCCGCTCGGCGCGACCCCCGACCTCGTCCACCTCACCCCCGAGAACTCCCGTCGCCTGCGCGCCCTCGCCGCCTGGTTCACGCTGCGGGCCTACGGCCGGGACGGGCACCGCGACATCGTCGAGCGCTGCACGGACTGCGCCCACGCCCTGGGCGAGGCCGTCGACGCCACCCCGGGGCTACGGCTCCTCGCCCCCGTCCGGCTGAACGTCGTCTGCTTCACCCTGGCCGAGGACCCGACCCCCGAACGGCTCGCCGCCTTCACCGAGTCGCTGGCCGACGAGGTCTTCCTCACCCCGACCGTCTACGCGGGCGTCCCCGCGCTGCGCGCGGCCTTCAGCAACTGGCGCACCACCGGGGCCGATGTGCACCGCATCGCCCGGCGCCTCGCGGAGGCGACCCGAGGCGCGGGCGCATGTTGACAGCGGGTGACCGCCTGGCTGTAATGGGGTGCGGTGCCGCGTGGCGTCGACCAAAGAGCAGTGGGCCGGTCGGCGGCTGGGCGAGCACCATCATGAAGGGGCCACGCCATGAGTTCATACTCCGCGCCTCGCATCTGACCCGAGAGCCATCGCGCGCCGGGCCCCGTCCGTCATTTCTGTTCAGCCCGCACTTCTGTTCCGTCGGCTGAGCACATCCACACCCACGTCCGTCTCCGGGCCTCCGGACGAGGGCTGCGCGCGCCTCCACACCCTTTTCCGGCCTTTTCTGGCCTTTCTGGAGAGTCGACACCGCATGCCCAAGTCCTTCAACCAGCAGATCATCGAGGAGTTCCGAGCAAACGGAGGAAAGGTCGGTGGCCCCTTCGAAGGCGGCGACCTCCTCCTGCTCACCACCACCGGAGCGAAGTCGGGGCAGCCCCACACCGTTCCGCTCGGCTACGTCCGCGACGGCGACCTGCACCTCGTCGTCGCGTCCAACCTCGGCGCGCCCCGCCATCCCGCCTGGTACCACAACCTCCTCGCCCACCCCGTGGTGCGGGTGGAGGTCGGCACCGAGGCGTACGAGGCGATCGCGGTCCCCGCAGAGGGAACGCGGCGCGATGAGCTCTTCGAGCGGGCGGTGCGGGCCGCGCCCGGATACGGCGACTACCAGAGCAGTACCGCCCGCACACTGCCGGTCGTGGCGCTGGAACGCCCCGGCCACGCAGCGGAGGAGGCGCCCCGCGAGGTCAGGACCCTCGCCGACAAGTTCCTGCAGATCCACACCTGGCTGCGCGGCCAGCTGCGCCACATACGCGACGAGGCCGACGCCCACCTCGCCGCCCGCGCCGCCCACCAGGGCCCGGGCGAACCCCCGCCGCCCGGTCTCGGCCTGCAGATCCGCCAGCACTGCCTGGCCTTCTGCGAGGGGCTGACGCACCACCACACCGGCGAGGACGACCACGTCTTCCCCGCCCTCGCGACCCACCACCCCCAGCTGCGCGAACCCCTCGAACACCTCCGCGACCAGCACCGCACGCTCGCCCGCCTCAAGGACCGGCTGCTCGCCCTGCTCGCCGATATCGCCACCGCCGACCCCGTACGCTTCCGGGCCGAGCTGGACCGGATCAGCGAGGAGCTGACCCGGCACCTCGACGACGAGGAGAAGTGGCTGCTCCCCGCCCTGGCACAGATCCCTTCCCGCCGACCCCGCCCGCCCAGCAGGCCGATTGACGGTCGGCGGCTCGCCCCGCGGGACACCGGGGAAGCGGTCCAGGATCGAGTCGTAGGCCAAAAGACGGGCCACCAACCGGTCGAGTCGCATCAACGTCTCCTTCACCAGCCGTTGAGGGAGACCCCCGGGTCGCCGACGAGGTACCGGTGAAGGGCGCTGGCGGTGGTCTCCACGAATTCCTGGGGGACCGCGTCGGCGTCGACCCAGCAGACCTGGGCATGCTTGCGTGGCTCGCGGTTCTCGGGCTCGCCGGTCCATTCGTGGGCGGCGAAGACGACGGTGAGGAAACCGTTGGGGGCCTCTACGCCCCAGGCGCCGTGGATGATGTGGGCGACCTTCAGGGCCTCCGGTTTCACGGTCAGGCCCGTCTCCTCAAACAGCTCACGGACGGCTGTCTCGGTGATGGGTTCGCCTGGCTCGCTCTTGCCCACGGGAAGGTCCCACATGCCCTGGGCGAACTTGGCGTTCTGGCTGCGCTGGAGGAGGACGACGCGGTTGGTGGCCTTGTCGTGGACGATGACGGCGGCGACCAGCAGGGTCATGGATCCGAGGGCGGGCGGCAGGGCTTTGGGCTGGTCGTCGGTTGTCCGCTGAGCCACGGCAGGTGTCCCTTCGTCGGCCGGATGGTGGCAGCTTAGGCCAGCGCTTCGCGTGCACGACGGGCGAGTTCGGCGGCTCCGGGCACTTTGCGGCGCTGGTAGATCGCGAGGGTGGAGCGCAGCGATGTGATGGCCTTGCGGGTGCGGTCGGAAGTCATCCCCTCCATCAGCGTCAGGGCCTGGGACCAGGCGGCGACGGCCTCATCGGCTCGGGCCTGGGCGGCGAGGCTGTCGCCAAGGTCGGCGTAGGTGAGGGCGTGGACGCGTTTGTACTTCTCGGGGTCCCAGCGCACCAGGGCATCGCGGTGTTGCTGCTCGGTGCCGATGTGGTCGGCGAGGTCGGTCAAGGTGCGAGCGGTGTGGCTGGCAACGGTGCCGGCGGCGGGGCCGCTTACGCGTGAGTAGCTGGGCTGAGGGCCGTCGTCCCGTAACAGGGCGTCTTCGGCGGCGAGGAGGGCGCGGGCGGCCAGGGGATTCTCTCCGATGGCCGCGTAGGCCCGAGCGTGGGTGATGTGGAGGAGGGCTTCGGTCTGGCCGTCGATGTGGCCGGTGCCTTGGGCGAGGGCGGCTTCGGCGAGGTCGACGCAGTGGTGGGGCTGTTTGAGGCTGAGGGCCTGGTGGGCGAGGGCGCGCATCATCCAGGCGGCGTGGCCGTGCGGGTCCGCTTCGCAGGCGAGTTGGAAGCCGACCTGGTAGTAGCGCTGGGCTGCGCCTTCGTGGCCGAGGTCGTGGTGTTTCCAACCGGCCAGGTAGGCGAGTTCGGCGACGGCGCCGAAGGCAGCCCGGCGTAAGGCTTCGTCGGGGAAGCGTCCACGCAGCATGGGGGCGGCGGTGTCAGCGAGGTAGGCGGTTACCGTGGTCAGACCGTGGCCACCCCCGAGGCGTTCGTCAGCCGCGCTGAAGGCTGCGGTGATCTGCCGTACGACGTCCAGGTCCTCCACCCCGACCACGGACATGCCGGTGCGGGCGCGGAGCATGCGGGCGGTGGCCTCGTGGTCGTAGCCGAGCGGCATGGCGACGCCGGCGGTGGTGAAGGCCGCGATGGCGAGGAAGCGGCGGCGCTCGACGTCGGCGCGGCCCAGGTCGGTGACGGCGAGGACGGGGTCGGATTCCGCCGGCTCTTCGGCGTCACCGGCATGGAGGCCGATCTCGGTCTGGGTGATCGTGCGTCCCGCTCGGCGGGACAGCACCTCGGCCAGGTACTGGCCTACCCGCCCCGAAGGGGTGCGGGTGCCGTTCACCCAATGCGAGATGGCCGACTTGTTGGTCTGGAGAATCTCGCCGTTCTCGGCGGCGGTACGCCGCACGTCTCTGGCGAGGGCCTCGTAGGTGCAGTCGACCGCGTCGATGACGTCACGCAGACGGGAGTTGGGGTCTTTCGGCGCCGCCACGATCGCCTCCACTCCGGAGCTGTAAACCGCGTATACCGCTTCAACTGCCTTCCACGGTACCCACTGAGCGTGACCATCGGTTCACTTGTCAGTAGTCGCCCGGAACGGCGCGACCGTGACCCAGGCTCCCCTTGGTCCGGGCGGCTCCCCGAAGTTCCGTACGCCCACACCGGGTTCGGGCATTCCTGTGCCCGGCCCCGGCCGATCAGAGACGGAGACACGGTGACCACCATCGACACTACGGCCATCACGGTCGAGCTGCCCGAGGCATTCGACCCGCGCTGGAGCCGCCTGCCCGGCATCCAGGCCGACGGCCGGCGCATCACGATCGACCCGGCCAAGTACTTCTTCCGCTTCGAGTCCAACACCTGGCTCGTCGCCGACTGGGAGCTGGTCAAGTCCCAGCTCCTCGGTGTGGACGAGACGACCGAGAGCGCGGTCGAGCAACTCGCGCTCGACTTCATCAAGAACCACGGCGAGTCCACCTCGGACGCCGCCCGCGTGCTGACCACCGCCTACGAGATGTACGCGTACCTGTTCCGCGACGAGCACCTCGCTGGCCTCGGACTCCCGCAGATTACCGCCGACCACCTGCGGATGCTCCGCGAGGCGGCCACGCTCATGGCGCTCAACAAGGTCGAGCTGGACGGGCACATCTCCAACGTCGGCCCGTGCTGGTTCTTCCCCGCCGCCACCTCGGTCGTCTTCGACCTGGACGACGAGATGGGCGGGATGCTCGACGAGGTTTACCACGGCGGCTGGTTCAACGAGCACCGCCGGATCGAGTCCATCAAGGCTCACGCCGCACTCGGTGGCCGGCTCGTGCACGGTTGCCAGTCCGTGCCGGACCAGTCCGGCGGCGTGGTCGCACCCTACGGTGCCTCGATGGCCAACTTTCGTGACGATCTCGCCGCCTTCAAGGCGAGCTGGATCGAGCAGGTCTACGCCCACCGCGTGAACCCCGCCGCGTAACCCACCACCCGATCGGGCTCCGGGGCGGGCCGACATCTCTCGCTCGCCCCGGACTCCACTCCCTGGAGCCCTCACGTGTCCACGAACCCCAGCGCCGAACTCCTCGACAACCTGCTCACCGTGGCCGGCCAGGCCACCGCCCTACGGGAGGGGGTGCGCGTGTGGTCCATGTCCGGAGTCGAGCGCGTGACTTTCCCCGACGGCTCCACCGCCATCTTCAAGTACGCCAAGAAGCCGTTCGACAGCGAGGACCAGATCCTCCGGCTGGCCCACACCCGCGGCGTTCCTGTCCCCCAAGTCCACGCTTCCGCCGTTCTGGACGGCTGGCTCGGCATGCTCATGGAGGACCTCGGGCCGTCTGCCCGCGAGGCCGATGACCTGGACGGCGTTGCCGCGTCTGTGGTCCTGCACGGCACCCGTACGGCTCCCCCCTTGCCCGTCCTCGACCAGGAGCGGCTGCGCATGCTGCCGGTCCGGGCGCTGGAGCATCTCGAACGGCTGCGCAAGGCCGACCGGTGGCAGGACGCCGACGACGTTGAGGACGCGCTCGACAGGACCGCCCAGGCCGCCGAGGCCCGCACGGTCGGAGCGACGATGGCGCCCTTCGGCTGGGTGCACTCCGAGTTCCACCCCACCAGCCTCCACATCGGGGAGCGCGGCTGGCGGCTGCTCGACTTCGCCCGCGCCTTCGCCGGTCCCGGCCTGCTCGACCTCGCCAGCTGGCACGGAACCATCGAGCCCCCGCACCCCGTGCGCCTGCGCGTCTTCCTGGAGCAGTACGTCACCGCTGGCGGCACCCCCGACGCCCTCGCCCCGCGCGGCGGGCTGACCGCCGAGAGCTGGGCCCTGGGCTGGCATCGGATGTGGGCCGTCGAGTGGTTCATGGAGCAGTCCATCCGCTGGATCGACGATCCGGCCACCGATCCCGCCTACCTCAAGGCCGTCCGCCGCCATCTCGCCGACGTCCTCCACCTCCTGGAGATCTGACGTGCTCGCCCAGGCTTCCCCGTGGCATGCTCACGCATTCCAGCGCACCGCCGCCGGACTCGCCGAACCCCTGTCCGTACCCGCGCGGATGGAGTGGACCACAAGGCCCGGCCAAGGGCTCGGCGCCGACGTCCTCGGGCCCGACCTGCGCGGCAAGCGGCTCCTGGAGCTCGGCTGCGGCCCCGGTCACAACGCCGCCCACCTCGCCACCCGCCACGGGGCTCACGTCACCGGCGTCGACCTGGTTGGCCTGCAGGTCCACCGCGCTCGCTCCCACTACGGACGGCTGAACAACCTCACCTTTGTCGCCGGCCACGCCCTGCACTACCTGCAAGCCTCCGACGAGCAGTTCGACGCGATCTACTCCGTCTTCGGCGCCGTAGGGCTTGTCGCCCCTGAGCTCCTGCTGCCGACCATCGCCCAGCGCCTCAAGCCCGGACGGGTGCTCGCCTTCTCCGTCCCCCACCCGCAGCGCGGCGGCCGCAGACCCTCGGGCGACGACCGTCCGCGCCGCGACCACGTCACTCTTCCCGACCGAACCTCGCTCCCCATCGCACGCTGGGAGTTCTCCACCGACCGGTGGGAGAAGCACCTCAGCCAGGCAGGTTTCCGGCTTACCTCGGCCCAGGAGTTCCACGACGTTCGCATAGGCCACTGGCCCACCACGCTGCTGATCCGAGCTCGCAAGCTCTGACAGCCATTCGCCCGGCTTCCCCTGGAGGAACCGATGCGTCCGCCCTACCTGCTCCTCGACATCGACGGCGTCCTCATACCCTTCCCCGACGCGGATGGCTCGACCCCTGCCACCCACGCCCACCACGACGTCGTCCCCACCGGCCGGAGCGTTGACAACCCGGTCACCATCTGGCTCAACCCCGCCCACGGCCCCATGCTCATAGACGTGATCAGTGCGGGCCTGGTCACCCCTGTCTGGTGCACCAGTTGGCGGCAGGACGCCACCACCCTGATCGGGCCCCTCCTCGACCTCCCGCCCCTCCTGCACGTCGACCTGCCGCGCCCTCAGATCACCACCAGCCACCCCAACGGCTACCTGTGGAAGCGCGACCATGTCGACGCCTGGCTGGGTGACGCCCCCGCTGTGTGGATCGACGACGACTTCACCAGCCTCGACCATGAATGGGCAGCAGAGCGCACCACCCGTGGCGCGGCGACCCTCCTGATCCAGCCTGGTCCCCGTGCCGGACTCCAGGCTGAACACCTGTCCGAGATCCGGGTGTGGGCCATGCGGTTGCTCGCTGTGCAGACTGCTGCCGCCGCTGCTCCGAGCGAAACCGATGCGGCCTGACGCGAACCGGGCCCAGAAATGCCGATGCCCTCACCACGTGGCATGGCAAGGGCATCGACCGGGATCAGCGGTGCCGAGCAGGACACCGACGCGCACCCGGACCGTCATGGACGCCGTGTTCGGCGGCCTGCGGACCGGGTGCGGACAGGTAGACCAGGCGACCAAAGGAATCGCAGGTCAAGCGGCATGATCGAAGATCAGGCCTTCTTGGTCTCCCAGAAGATCTTGTCGATCTGGGCGATGTAGTCCAGAGCCTTCTGGCCCGTCGCCGGGTCCGTGGAGGCCTTGGCGGCGCTGAGGGCCTTGAGGGCGTCGTTGACCAGCTGGTGCAGCTCCGGGTACTTCTCGAAGTGCGGCGGCTTGAAGTAGTCGCTCCACAGCACCGAGACGTGGTGCTTGGCGAGCTCCGCGCGCTGCTCCTTGATGACAGTGGCGCGAGCCCGGAAGTGCGGGTCCTCGTTGGCCTGGTACTTCTCCTGGACGGCCTTGACGGACTCGGCCTCGATACGGGCCTGGGCCGGGTCGTACACGCCGCAGGGCAGGTCGCAGTGGGCGCTGACCTTGACCTTCGGGGCGAACAGGCGGGAGAGCATACTGCTGTCCTTCCTAAGTGATCGTCTTCTCAGGTGCGAGATTACTCCGTGGGGGAAGGCTTTTCTCGGGTGCCCCGGGGGGCTTAGGTCAAAAGTCCAGTGGCAGCCTGAGATGCCTGGGATGCTGAATGTGTACGTGACCGGAGGTGCCGTGATGCGGGAGCAGCTGCACGATCGCGGGCAGGAGCAGGACCGCGAGCGCGGTGGGCTGCTGCGGATCGGGCTCGCCGAGGTGTACAACCCGTCGATGGTGCCGACGCTGAACCCCGGTGACCGGCTGGTCGTCCGGTACGGCGCGGCCGTCCGCGCGGGCGATGTGGTGGTGCTGCGGCATCCGTTCCGCCAGGACCTGCTGATCGTCAAGCGCGCGGTGGAGCGGCGCGACGGCGGCTGGTGGGTCATGGGGGACAACCCGTACGTGGAGAACGACAGCCGGGAGTTCGGCGTGGTGCCGGACGATCTGGTGGTGGCCCGGGCCTGGCTGCGGTTGCGGCCGCGGCCGGCCGCGGGGTCGGGTCCCGCGGGGTCGGGTCAGCGGTCGCTGACCGGGATGCTGTCGTGGGCGCTGTCCGCGGTGCGGCCGGTGCGGGCGCTGCGTTCCGGGCGGTCGTTGCCGGGCTGGCGTGGGGCGCTGTCGGAGCGCTCGGCGTCGAGGCGCTTGCGGGCGCGGTAGGCGGCGACGTTGGCGCGGGTGGCGCAGCGGTCCGAGCAGTAGCGCCGGGATCGATTTGTCGATGTGTCGAGATAGGCGTTGCGACAGGGCGTGGCCTCGCAGATGCCGAGGCGGTCGACGCCCAGCTCGGTGAGGTGGAAGGCGAGCCCCATGGAGGCGGTCGCGGCATAGCCGGCGCCCGCGTTGGCCGCGTAGTCGGCGATGTGCATATGCCAGTCGGGGCGGCCGTCCTCGTCCCGGTGCTCATGCCCGGAGATCTGCGGGCTGACCGGGAACTCGATCAGCAGCGCGTTCAGCAGGTCCACGGCCAGCACCTCGTCCCCGCCCGCCGCCGCCTCGAATACCGCGCGCAGCCGGGCGCGTACTGATCTCAGCCGGGTGACATCGGCGTCGGTGGCGCGCCGCGCCGCCTGCTGGCTCGCCCCGAAGAGCTCGCGTACGGCCTCGACCGAGGTGAGGGTGTCGGTGCCGCGGGCGGGCTCCTCGCTGTTGACCAGGCGCACGGCGAGATCCGAGTAATAAGCCAGTTCCACTTGTGGTCCTTACGAGGGCGGGGCTAGGGTCGGTAATGGCTGATCTAGGTACGAGGGTATTACGACCGAGGGACGGGGAGAGCGTTCGATGGTGGACACCGTCGCCGCGCCGAACTGGCGGGCATGGCAGCAGAGCTGGGATCGACAGCAGGAGTGGTACCTCCCCGACCGCGAGGAGCGGTTCCGGGTGATGCTGGACGCGGTGGAGGCGCTGGTCGGCCCGGAGCCCAGAATCCTGGACCTGGCCTGCGGCACGGGCAGCATCACCGACCGGGCGGTGCGCAGATTCCCCCGCGCGACCAGCACGGGCGTGGATCTGGACCCGGCGCTGCTGACCATCGCGCGCGGCCACTTCGCGGCGGACCACCGGGTCCGGTTCATCACGGCGGATCTGCGCGACCCGAAGTGGACGGACGAGCTGCCGCACCGCTCGTATGACGCCGTACTCACCGCCACCGCGCTGCACTGGCTGGACAGCGATGCGCTGCGGGTGCTGTACGGGCAGCTGGCCGGGGTGGTGCGGGACGGCGGGGTGTTCCTGAACGCCGACCATATGCCGGGGGAGGGCACGCCGCGGATCGACGCCGGGGTGCGCGCGTTCGAGGACGCCCGGCGGGAGCGGGCCAGGGCCGAGGGCGTGCAGGACTGGGCGGCGTGGTGGCAGGCGGCGGCGGGGGATCCGGTGCTCGGCGCGTCCGTCGCCGAGCGGTTCAAGATCTTCGGTAACCCGGCCGACGGGCCCGACCACGCGAGCGGTGTGGCCGAGGCGTTCCAGCCCGTCGGCTGGCATGCGGACACGCTGCGCGAGGTGGGGTTCGGCGAGGCGCGGGCCGTGTGGTGCTCCCCGTCGGACGCGATGGTGCTCGCGCTGAAGTAGTTCAAGGAGCTCAAGCGGGTACGGGCGGTACGGGCCGGATTCGGCCCGTACCGCCCGTTGCGTACCGGCGAACAGCGCTACAGGACCTTCGACAGGAACGACTTCGTCCGCTCGTGCCGCGGATTGGTCAGCACTTCGCGCGGATGCCCGGACTCCACGACCACCCCGTCGTCCATGAACACGACGGAGTCCCCGACCTCGCGGGCGAAGCCCATCTCGTGCGTCACCACGATCATGGTCATCCCGTCCTCCGCCAGCCCGCGCATCACATCCAGCACATCGCCGACCAGCTCGGGGTCGAGCGCCGATGTGGGCTCGTCGAAGAGCATCAGCTTGGGCTCCATGGCCAGCGCCCGCGCGATGGCCACGCGCTGCTGCTGGCCGCCGGAGAGCTGCGAGGGGTAGCTGCCCGCCTTGTCGGAGAGCCCCACCCGGTCCAGCAGCTTCAGCGCGCGCTCCCGCGCGACCGCCTTCGTCTCGCCCTTGACCTGGACCGGCGCCTCTATGACGTTCTCCACCGCGGTCATATGCGGGAAGAGGTTGAAGCGCTGGAAGACCATGCCGATGTCCCGGCGCTTCTCGGCGACCTCGCGGTCCCTGAGCTCGTAGAGCTTGTCGCCCTTCTGCCGGTAGCCGACCAGCTCGCCGTCCACGTACAGCCGCCCGGAGTTGATCTTCTCCAGGTGATTGATACAGCGCAGGAAGGTGGACTTCCCGGAGCCGGACGGGCCGATCAGACAGAACACCTCGCGGGGCGCGACCTCCAGGTCGATGCCCTTGAGGACCTGTACGGCGCCGAAGGACTTGTGCACGCCCTCGGCCTTCACCATGGCGGTCATGACGTGCCCACACCTCCTGCGGAGCGGTTGGAGAAGGAGAACAGATTCGCCCGGATCCGCTGCAGCGGGGTCGGGGGCAGGCTCCGGCTCGAGCCGCGGGCGTAGTACCGCTCCAGGTAGTACTGGCCCACGCTCAGGACGGAGGTGAGGATGAGATACCAGGCGGCGGCGAGGAAGAGCATCTCCGTGACGGCGCCGGAGCTGTTGGAGATGTCCTGCGCGGCTCTCAGCAGCTCTCCGTACTGCACCACGACGAGGAGCGAGGTCGTCTTGAGCATGTTGATGAGCTCGTTGCCGGTCGGCGGCACGATCACCCGCATCGCCTGCGGCAGCACGATCCGCCGCAGCGTCTTGGCGTGGCTCATGCCCAGCGCGTGGGCCGCCTCGGTCTGGCCCTCGTCGACCGCGAGGAGGCCCGCGCGGGAGATCTCCGCCATGTACGCGGCCTCGTTCAGGCCGAGCCCGAGCAGGGCGGCCAGGAACGGGGTCATGAAGTCGGACCACTCGTCCTGGTAGATCGGACCGAGATTGATGTAGTGGAAGATCAGCCCGAGGTTGAACCAGACCAGCAGCTGCACATAGACCGGGGTGCCGCGGAAGAACCAGATGTAGGCCCAGGCGATGGCGGCGTTCACCGGGTTCTTGGACAGCCGCATCACCGCCAGGAGGATGCCGAGGACCACGCCGAGCACCATGGAGGCGATCGTGATCCAGAGAGTCAGGCCGACGCCCTTGAGGATCCGGTCGTCGAAGAAGTAATCCGGGATGGCCCCCCAGTTCACGTCCCCTTGGGAAAACGCGTACACGATCGACACCAGGAAAGCGATGACGACGACCGCGGTGACCCAGCGGCCGTAATGCCGCACCGGGATGGCCTTGATGTTCTCCGGTGCGGGTGGCGGGGCGTCCTTCGGGCCCGCCTTGTCGATCTCAACAGTCACGGAGAGAGCCTTTCAATGGGGGAGAGGGGAGGACGGTCACTTGCCACCGTTGACGACGGCCTTGTCGACCGCTCCGGCCTCGACGCCCCACTTGGCGATGATCTTGTCGTATTCGCCGTTCGCGATGATCAGGGCGAGCGCCTGCTTGAGGGCGTCGCGCAGCTGGTCGTTCCCCTTGGGCACGGCGATGCCGTACGGGGCCGCCTCCACCTGCTCGCCGACGAGCTGGAAAGCGTTGCCGCCACCCGTGGTCTTCACGGCGTAGGCGGCGACCGGGAAGTCACTGGAGCCGGCGTCGGCGCCGCCGGCGCGCAGCCGGGTCTGGGCCTCGATGTCGTCGTCGTAGGCCTCGGTCGAGATCTTCCCCTTGCCCTTCTTCTCGCAGCTCTTGGACTGGGCCTTGGCCAGGTCCTCCGAGACGGTGGCGCGCTGGACGACGATCTTCTTGCCGCACAGGTCGTCCCAGGTCTTGATCCCCTGGTCGTTGCCCTTCTTGGTGTAGATGGACACACCGGCGGTGAAGTAGTCGACGAAGTCCACGCCCTTGCCGACCGGCTTGCCGGTGTCGGGGTCCACGCCGTCCTGGCGGCTCTTGTTGTCGGTCATCGCCGACATGATGATGTCGTACCGCTTGGAGCGCAGACCGAGCAGCAGGCCGTCGAACTTGTTGTTGTTGAACTCGAACTTCACGCCGAGGACCTTGCCCAGCGCGGCGGCGAGGTCCGGGTCCAGGCCGACGACCTGGCCGTCCTTCTTGAACTCCACCGGCGGATAGGCGATGTCCGAGCCGACCTTGATCACACCCCTGTTCTGGATCTCCGCAGGAAGCGTGTTGAAGAGAGGGGCCTTGTTGGTGTCGCCGGCGGAGGTGGTGGTCGCCTTGTCCCTCTGGTCGCCGCAGCCCGTCAGGAGCAGGGCGCCGGTGACCGCGATCGCGCCGGCGACGGCCGCCTTGGACTTCATGCCGGTCCGTCGGCTGCGTCGGCGCGTGATGCTGGCGGTCATGCTCGTTCCTCCTGCGGGGTGAGAGGGTCTCCGAATGAGCCGGAACACGTTTGTGGGTGTCGCGACCCTGTGTGATTGGGGCATCTTGCCACCGGACTGGCTCGATCAGACGTCCAGCCATGTCAAAATCGGATAACGGGAGACCCCCGTGGTGCACAGACGCGGAAACGTCGGGCCGCAGGATCGCGGCCAATGAACGGAACGAGACGTTCATCACGTTTCATCACTTAGGGAAACGTCTCGAGTGTTGGACGTTCGAGAGTGATTCAATCGCTTTTGCGGGTAACGCGAGGTAATCGAACGCCACACACCGGCCGCGGCGGGAAATCGCTCGTCCCCGGAAGAGCCTTCCGGTAGAACGGGCGGTTACACCCCTCACCCGGGGCTCAGGGCGCGTGTGCGGCGCGCCCGGCGTTCGTATCTGGCCCCAGGCGGCGGATATCTGCCCAGTGGGACCCGGACGCGGTGCCCGCCCGCTCCCCAACCAGGGGCGGCTACCCTCACTAGAAATACGACAAAGGGGTCAAATAGTGGCAGCGGAGATCGCGAATCCTCGCAGCGACAGCACGAACGGCAGTGCCGGAGACGCGGAGGGTGTCGCGGACGGCGAGCCCTTCGATCCGGCTTTCGCGCTCCACCGGGGCGGCAAGATGGCCATCGAGGCGACGGTGCCGGTGCGGAACAAGGACGATCTGTCCCTCGCCTACACGCCGGGCGTCGCGAAGGTCTGCAGCGCCATCGCCGAAAATCCCGAGCTGGTGCATGAGTACACCTGGAAGTCCCAGGTCGTCGCCGTCGTCACGGACGGCAGCGCGGTGCTCGGGCTCGGCGACATCGGCCCGGAGGCCTCCCTGCCGGTGATGGAGGGCAAGGCCATCCTCTTCAAGCAGTTCGGCGGCGTCGACGCGGTGCCGATCGCCCTCGACTGCCGGGAGGTGGACGAGATCGTGGAGACCGTCGCCCGGTTCGCCCCCTCCTTCGGCGGCGTGAACCTGGAGGACATCTCCGCCCCGCGCTGCTTCGAGATCGAGCGCAAGCTCCAGGAGCGCGTCGACATCCCGATCTTCCACGACGACCAGCACGGCACCGCCGTCGTCACCCTCGCCGCGCTGCGCAACGCGGCCAAGCTGACCGACCGCTCCCTCGGCCAGCTGCGCGCCGTGATCTCCGGCGCCGGCGCCGCCGGGGTCGCCATCGCCAGGATCCTGGTCGAGGCGGGGATCGGCGATGTCGCGGTCTGCGACCGCAAGGGCATCGTGTCCGCCGACCGCGAGGACCTGACCGACGTCAAGCGGGAGCTGGCCGGCTTCACCAACAAGGCCGGGCTGACCGGCCCCATGGAGGCCGCGCTGGACGGCGCCGACGTCTTCATCGGGGTCAGCGGCGGTACGGTCCCCGAGCAGTCGGTCGCGAAGATGGCACCCGGCTGCTTCATCTTCGCGATGGCCAACCCCACTCCGGAGATCCACCCGGACATCGCCCACAAGTACGCCGCCGTGGTCGCCACCGGCCGCAGCGACTACCCGAACCAGATCAACAACGTGCTGGCCTTCCCGGGCATCTTCGCCGGCGCGCTCCAGGTCCGGGCCTCCCGGATCACCGAGGGCATGAAGCTCGCCGCCGCCGAGGCGCTGGCCGCCGTGGTGGCCGACGAACTGAGCGCCGAAAAGGTCATCCCCTCGCCGTTCGACGACCGGGTCGCCCCGGCCGTCACCGCGGCCGTCGCGGCGGCGGCCCGCGCGGAGGGCGTGGCGCGCCGCTGACGCGCTGCGCTGTTGGCCTGTATACGGCCGGGCCGCCGCCTCCGCGTGAGGCGG